>CAZHBH010000026.1:0-29560 GCA_964530525.1 uncultured Rhabdothermincola sp.
CCATCTTCGAGGCCACCCACGGCACCGCCCCCAAGTACGCCGGCCAGGACAAGGTGAACCCCGGTTCGGTGCTGCTGTCGGGCGTGCTCATGTTCGAGCACCTCGGGTGGCAGCAAGAGGCCGATGCCATCGTCGCGGCCCTCGAGGCCACCATCGCCGACAAGGTGGTCACCTACGACTTCGCCCGCCTCATGGACGGTGCCACAGAGGTGAAGACCTCCGAGTTCGCCTCGGCGATCGTCGACCGCCTCTGACCAGGCTCCTGGCCTGGTCGAGCTCCCCGAGCGGGGGAACATCGGGATCCCGGCGGGGGTTCGCAGGTCGGTGACCGTAGCTTGGGGCGGTGATCTCCGTTGACTGAAGACGATCCCTCGCGGATCGCAGAGGGGGGACGGCGGGGCCTGTTCGTGAGGGGCTTGCGCACCGTCCTGCGCCACGCCCGGCGCCAACCGATCACGTTCACCGTCAGCCTCGTCGGTGCCACCGCCTACGCCCTGGCATCGGTGGCCTCCACGGTGGTCCTGGGGAGGGTGACCAACGAAGCCCTGGCCCCCGCCTTCGACGGAGGGGTGGAGCGGTCGGTGCTGGTGCTCGCTGCGGTGGCCATCTGGGTGGTGGCCCTGATCAGGGGCGGCTCGATCGTGCTGAGGCGCTACTTCGCCGCGCTCACCACCTTCGGGACGCAGGCACGGCTGCGTCGTCAGGTGACCGATCACTACCTGGACGTTCCCCTGTCGTTCCACCGCGCCCGACCCACGGGCGAGCTCCTCGCCCGCGCCGACGCCGACGTGCTGGCGTCGACCGAGGTCCTCAACGCCCTGCCGTTCAGCGTCGGCGTGCTCGTGCTCGTCGTCGTGGCCGTCGTCAGCCTGGCGATGGTCGATCCGCTCCTCATGGTGGTGGCGCTGCTGCTCTTCCCGACGCTGGCGGCCATCAACCGGCTCTACACCAACCGCATCCACCGTCCTGTGGCTGTGGTGCAGAGCCGAATAGCCGACGTGTCGAGCATCGCCCACGAGAGCTTCGACGGCGCCCTCACCGTGAAGACCCTTGGCAGAGCCGAAGCCGAGGTGGAGCGACTCGACGAAGCCGCCGCTCGGCTCCAGGAGTCCCGCATCGACGTGGGCCGCATCAGATCGGTGTTCGAGCCGATCATCGACGCTCTGCCCAACGTGGGAACGATCGTGCTCTTGGTGGTGGGCGCCTGGCAGATCAACGCCGGGAACCTCGACATCGGCGGTCTCGTCCAGGCGATGGCGCTGTTCGCGCTGCTCGCCATGCCCATGAGGATCACGGGCTTCTTCCTCCAGGAGCTTCCCCGTGCTGTCGTGGCCAGCGAGCGTTTGGAGGCCGTCCTGGCGGAGCCAGTCGCGCACAGACCCGAAGCACGCCACGAGCGCCCCCTGCCGTCGGGACCGCTTCCAGTGAGCTTCGAGGACGTGAGCTTCCGCTACGAGGACTCAGAAGAGGTGCTCCACGACGTGTCCGTCGAGGTGGCGGCGGGAGAGGTGGTCGCCCTCGTGGGGGCCACCGGCTCGGGGAAGACGACGCTTTGCGAGCTGCTGGTCCGCGCCGACGACCCGACAGCGGGATCTGTGCGCGTGGGGGGAGTGGACCTGCGCGACGTGCAACCAGGGGAGCTGAGGCGAGCTGTGGCCCTCGTGTTCCAAGAGGCCTTCCTCTTCGGCGCGACGGTGCGCGAGAACGTCACGCTCGGGGCCGTGGCAGGCGACGGCGAGGCGGCGGCCTCCGCCGTGTCCAACGACGGAGCCGCCAGGCAGGCGCCGTTGGTGCTCGGCGACGACGAGGTGTGGCAGGCGCTGCGGGTCGCCCACGCCGACGGGTTCGTCGCAGCGCTGCCCGGCGGGCTGGATGCCGTAGTGGGCGAGCGGGGGGTGACCCTCTCAGGGGGCCAGCGCCAACGGATCGCCCTGGCGAGGGCACTAGTGCGCCACCCGAGGGTCCTGGTGCTCGACGACGCGACCTCCGCCGTCGACCCCGTCGTGGAGGCGAGGATCCTCGAAGACCTCCGATCCGCCCTCGACATGACGACGCTGCTCGTGGCGCACCGCCTCTCCACGATCGCTCTGGCCGACAGGGTCGTGTTCCTGCGCGACGGCCGGGTGGAGGCATCCGGCTCGCACTCGGAGCTGCTCGCGCTCGAGTCCTACGCTGCGATCGCCCGGGCCTACGAGCAGGGGGAGGTGGCATGAGCTCGCCGGTGGAACCTCCCGAAGGGGCCCCCCACGATCGTCCCGACGCAGGCACCGAGGGGCGGTCCCACGAGGGGCGGCCGAGCGACGACGGGCTCTCCGAGGAGGCGGGCGGTGGTTCGGGCGCCATGTCGGTGCTGCGTCGTGGCCTGCGGGCGACCCCGGTGCTGCGTCGTGGCCTGATGCTCACCGTGGGCATGGCCGTGTCCGTCGCGGTCGGCCGCATCGTGGTTCCGGTGCTAATCCAGCAGATCCTCGACAGGGGTGTCACGGGACCGCAGGGCTTCCAGCCGGCGTTCATCCTGTGGGCGTCGGCGGTGGCGCTGCTGGTGGTGGTCGTGGTGGCGGTCGGTGCACGCTTCACCTACTTGCGCCTGGTGATCACGGCGGAGGACGTGCTGCGTCGCCTGCGGGTGCAGGCCTTCGAGCGCGTCCACCAGCTCTCGGTGGCCGATCACGACGAGACCCGCCGGGGAACGCTCACGTCCAGGGTGACCAGCGACGTCGAGACCATCGCTCGGTTCGCCCAGTGGGGTGGCGTGGCGTGGATCGTCGACACCGTCGTGATCGTCGGGGTGGTCGCGGTGATGTTCGCCTACAGCTGGCAGCTCGCCCTCGTCACCGTGGCCGTCTTCGCCCCGATGCTGCCGATACTGCGAGCCCTGCAGAGGAGGCAGCTGCGGGCCTACGACGCGGTGCGAACCCGCGTCGGCGAGACGTTGTCGGAGGTGTCCGAGAGCGTCATGGGGGCGAGCGTCATACGTGCCTACGGCACGGAGGCCGCCACCCGCCGCCGGCTCCACGGCGCCATCGGCCGCCAGTACCGGGCCGAGCGCAGAGCCGCTCGGTACTTCAGCATGATGTTCCCGCTGGGCGACTCCTTCGGTGGTGCGGCGCTCGCGCTGGTCGTGGTGATCGGCGCCTGGTGGGGTCCTGGGTGGGGCCTGGAGCTGGGCACCTTGGTGGCCTTCCTGTTCCTGGTGGCGTTGCTGCAGGGTCCGATCGCCGAGCTGGCCGAGATACTCGACCAGACCCAGACGGCCCTCGCGGGATGGCGCAAGGTGCTCGACGTCCTCGACATGGATCCCGACGTCGTCGAGCCCACCTCGGGCGTGGCCCTGCCCTCAGGCCCCGTCGAGGTGCGCGCCGAGGCGATGTCGTTCGTCTACCGGGGGACGACCCGCCCAGCGCTGGCCGACGTGGACGTCACGATCCCCGCTGGCGCCGCGGTGGCCGTGGTAGGCGAGACGGGCTCGGGCAAGACCACCTTCGCGAAGCTCCTCTGCCGCCTGTCGGATCCCACGTCCGGCCGCATCGTCGTGGCTGGCACCGACCTGCGCGAGGTGGCTCCCGAGTCGCGGCGAGCGGCCATCCGCATGGTCCCGCAGGACGGTTTCCTGTTCGACACCACCGTGCAGAACAACGTGCTCATGGGCGCTCCGGCCGAGGAGCTGCCGTTGTCGGCTCCCGCCCGCAACAACATCGTGCGACGAGCCTTCGAGTCGCTCGGCCTGAGCGATTGGGTGGAGAGGTTGCCCGAGGGCTTGGAGACCAAGGTGGGTGAGCGGGGCAGCCGCCTGTCCGTGGGGGAGCGACAGCTCGTCGCCCTCACCCGTGTCCAGCTGGCCAACCCGGGCTTGCTGGTCCTCGACGAGGCAACCTCGTCTGTCGACCCCGAGACCGAGCGAGCCCTCGCCACAGCCCTGGCGCACCTGACGCGAGGTCGCACCACCGTCACCATCGCCCACCGCCTAGCCACAGCGGAGTCGGCCGACTTCGTCCTGGTGTTCGACGGCGGCAACCTCGTCCAGCGCGGCACCCACGCCGAGCTGCTGTCCCAGCCCGGCCGCTACCACGACCTCCACGACTCCTGGCTCGGCGCCATCAGGAGCGCGTGATCTGGGAGGCTGGGACTCGATGCCGAAGCGGTTCCAGCGTTCGAGGCGCAAGGGGTCGCACCTCCCCGAGGGTGTGCTGGTGGTGACGCGGCCCACGAAGTGGGGGAACCCGCACCCGTTGTCCCTGGGCCGGGCGGAGGCGGTGCGTCGCTACCGAGAGGATCTGTTCGAGGGGCGCCTGGGGATCACGGTGCAAGACGTGAAGCGCGAGCTGAGGGGCCGGGACCTCGCTTGCTACTGCCCCCTCGACGGGCCATGCCACGCCGACGTGCTGATCGAGGTGGCCAACGAAGACCGGGTGCCATGAGGCGCTGGCTTCAATCGGGTGGGCCTCGCAGGTCGGGGGACCAGGCCCGCCAGAGCGCGAAGTCGCCGCCCGTCCACGCCCACGGTGACATGGGCTCTGTGACCGCTCGCCTCAACTGGCTGCGTGCCGGAGTGCTGGGAGCCAACGACGGGATCATCTCGACCGCCGGCCTGGTTATCGGCGTAGCAGCCGCCTCCACCAGTGCCAGCGAGATCGCCACCGCAGGCACGGCGGGACTGGTTGCTGGCGCCATCTCCATGGCGCTGGGCGAGTACGTCTCGGTGAGCTCCCAGCGTGATTCCGAGAGGTCGCTCATCGAGCTGGAACGACTCGACCTCGAGACGATGCCCGAAGTGGAGCGCGACGAGCTCGTCGAGAACCTGCGTGAGCGCGGCCTCAGCGAGAAGCTGGCGGTGGCGGTCGCCGACGAGCTGAGCGAGACCGACGACGCCCTGCGCACCCACCTCGACGTTGAGTTCGGGATCAGGCAGGAAGAGCTGGCCAACCCCTGGGCAGCGGGTGCCGCATCGGCGCTCGCGTTCTCGGTCGGCGCGGCCCTCCCGCTCGTGGCGATCTTGCTCGCCCCAGCCCCTTCGCGCATCCCGGTGACCGTGGGCGCCGTGATCATCGCCCTGCTGATCACGGGCGTGGCGAGCGCTCGGCTCGGAAACGCCCCCAAGGGCGCAGCAGTGGTTCGGCTCGTGGTGGGCGGGATGGCGGCCATGGCCGTGACCTTCGGCATCGGATACCTGCTGGGCGCGGCGATCTAGGAGTCGACGATCGCCAGGCAGCGGCCGGGTTTCTTGGCCCTCAACGGGCGGAACTAGATTCGGGAGGAGTCGAGCTCAGCGGAGGAACCCAGTGAAAGAACCCGTTCGCGTCGCAGTAACCGGTGCAGCAGGCCAGATCGGATACAGCCTGCTCTTCCGGATCGCCAGCGGGCAGATGCTGGGAGCGGACCAACCCGTCATCCTCCAGCTGCTGGAGATCACGCCGGCCCTCGACACGCTGCGCGGGGTGGGGATGGAGCTGCACGACTGCGCCTTCCCGCTCTTGTACGGGATCACCGAGACCGACGACGCCGAGGAGGCGTTCGAGGGCGTGAACTACGCCCTACTGGTGGGCTCCCGCCCGCGCTCGAAGGGCATGGAGCGCAAGGACCTCCTGGAGGCCAACGGCGCCATCTTCACGGCACAGGGCAGGGCCCTCAACGCCCACGCGGCCAGCGACGTGAAGGTGCTCGTCGTGGGCAACCCGGCGAACACGAACTGCCTCATCGCCATGAGCAACGCCCCGGACATCCCCAACGAGCGGTTCACGGCGATGACAAGGCTCGACCACCACAGGGCCAAGACCCAGCTGGCCCAGAAGGTCGGCGCCACGGTCAACGACATCCGCCACATGACCATCTGGGGCAACCACTCCTCGACCCTCTACCCCGACCTGTTCAACTGCGAGGTCTGGGACAAGAACGCCGCAGAGCTGGTGGGTGACGAGTCGTGGATCGGCGACGAGTTCATCCCCGCAGTCCAGCAGCGCGGGGCCAAGATCATCGAGGCGCGAGGCCTCTCGAGCGCTGCTTCCGCAGCCCACGCCGCCATAGAGCACGTCCGCGACTGGGTGCACGGAACGCCCGCGGACGACTGGGTGAGCATGGCCGTGCGGTCCGACGGCAGCTACGGGGTCCCCGAGGGCCTCATCTCCTCGTTCCCCGTCACCTGCGCCGACGGGAGCTACGAGATAGTCCAAGGGCTGGAGATCGGCGACTTCTCGAGACCACGCATCGACGCCACGGTCAACGAGCTGGTCGAAGAGCGCGACACGGTCGTCGAGCTCGACCTCATCTGAGCAGCCTCCGCAACCGACCCCCTGCCCTCGGCGGCCCGTGAGCTCCCGCTCACTGGCTGGTGACAGCGCCTAGCGCCTCGGCGAGGGGATCGACCACCGCGTCGCCGTCCACCTCCACCACCACCGGCGAGAGGCCACCTGTGAACCGGGCAGGAGCCGACACGTCGTCGGTCACCGCCGGTGAGGCGGTCCAGCCACAGCAGAGGCCGGCTCCGGTTAGCGAGAAGCGGATCCATGTGAAGGAGGGAACCTCGCCCGACCCCACGAGTGCGCCGTCGACGAGCAGCTCCACCAACCGGGGCGCATCCGGTGAGCGCCCGTACCGCATCTCGATCTCGTGCGATCCGGCGGGAACCGCCTCCGATCCCGCCACCCGGGTGTTCTCCCGACCGCTCAGGTTGTGCACGTACGTCGGGCGCCCGTGCGAGTCCAGGTAGAGGATCCATCCTCCCAGCACAGATCCCTGAGACAGGATCGTCCCCGTCGCGGGTCCGTCGGCGGGCACCGTCACGACCGCCCTAACCACGTGAGAGCGGTTCTTCACGTTCACGGCCACGGCTTCGGGAACCATCGCGGAGTGGGGGTGGTAGACGTAGCGCCTTCGTGGCCGCACCGTCGGAGGGCGGGACAGGACCATGTCGGAGAAGGGTCGGTTGTCGATCGGCAGAACCTGGTGGCGCTCGGCCTCTGACCACCAAAGGTCCACCATGTCGCGCAGCCGCTCCGGCTCGCTACCCGCCCGGTCGTCGCACTCGGTCGGGTCGTTCCTGACGTCGTAGAGCTCCCATCGAACCCGGTCGAGGCCGGGCTCGTCGTCCTGGATGGGGTGGTAGGCGACCGCCTTCCAGCCGTCGTGGTAGATGGCTCGGCAACCGAGCATCTCGTAGTACTGCGTGGTGTGCAGGTCCGGGCCGTCGGCTCGGTCGAGGGTGGGCAGGAAGCTGAGGCCCTCCAGCGGTCGTTGAGCCACCCCCCTCACCTCCGTGGGCATGTCGATGCCTGCGGCCTCCAGCACGGTGGGCACGATGTCGATGGCGTGCACGTACTGGTGGCGAACCCCAGGACCACCGGGGCCAGGGTCGCTCTGCCGAAGCCGTCGGGGCCAAGACACGACGAGCGGGTCGGCGATCCCTCCTTCGTGCACCTCCCTCTTCCAGCGCCGGAATGGCGTGTTGCCCGCTACGGCCCAGCCCCATGGGTAGTTGGCGTGCACGCGGGGACCACCGATCTCGTCGAGCCGATGCCAGGCCTCGTCCACCGACTGCGGCACCACGTTCCACGAGCGCACGTCGTTGAGCGACCCGATGGGCCCTCCCTCGGAGCTCGCACCGTTGTCCGACAGCACGATCACCATGGTGTCGTCGGCCTCGCCGGTGGAGGCGATGTGGGCGAGCAGACGCCCGATGTGGTGATCGGTGTGCGAGAGGAAGCCAGCGAAGGCCTCCATGTAGCGAGCGAACACGGCTCGCTCCCGATCCGACAGGGACTCCCACGCGGGGACCCAGTCGGGTCGAGGTGACAGGAGGGTTCCCGGCGGGACCAGGCCCCGTTCGATCTGCCGTGCCAGGGCCTGCTCTCGCCACACGTCCCAGCCCTGGTCGAAGGAGCCCCTGTAGCGCTCGATCCACTCCCGCGGGGCCTGGTGCGGCGAGTGGCAGGCACCCGTGGACAGGTAGAGGAAGAAGGGCTTGTCGACGTCGACGTGGCGGAGATCTCGATGGAACTCGATGCAGCGATCCACCAGGTCCTCGGTGAGGTGGTAGCCCTCTTCCACCGATCGAGGGGGCAGCACCTGGTGGCTGTCGTGCACGAGGGCGGGGGCTCCCTGGTGCGTCTCGCCGTCGAAGAAGCCGTAGAAGCGCTCGAAGCCCCTGCTCAAGGGCCAGCGCTCCCTGCTCGCCCCCAGGTGGCACTCGTCTTCGGGGGTGAGGTGCCACTTGCCCACCGCCCACGCGGCGTAGCCGTGCATCGTGAGGACCTCGGGGAGCATGGCCACGGAGCGGGGGATGCGGGCGTCGTAGCCCGGGAAGCCCGTCGCCAGCTGGATGATGCGGCCCATGCCCGCCGTGTGGTGGTTGCGACCGGTCAGCACGCACGCCCGGGTCGGGGAGCACATCGAGGTCGTGTGGAAGTTCGAGTACTGGGCGCCCCCGGCGGCGAGGGCGTCGAGGTGGGGCGTCGCGATGTCCGATCCGTAGCCACCGAGCTGGGCGTAGCCCACGTCGTCCAGGACGACCACCACCACGTTGGGAGCCGAATCGGCCGCTCGGGCAGCCTCAGGCCAGCGCGGTTCGGCGTCCCAGTGGTAGCGGGCGATCCTTCCCTCGAACTCCCCTGGCTCCATGCTCTTGTCCATCCCCCGCCGAAGGCGTCACTTGAGGAACTTGCTGGTGGTGTTGTCGGCGAGGACCTTCCCCCCGGTCTGGCACGTGGGGCAGTAGGCGACCGTGTACCGGTTGTAGGTCACGGTGCGCACCACGTCGCCGCAAACGGGGCAGCTCTCGCCGGCTCTGTTGTGGACGGCCCCTGGGCGCTCCTTCGAGGAGCTCATGTCTGGCCTGCTGCGCTCGTAGGCGAGCGACTCGTGGATGCACACGCCCATCGCCTCGTGCAGGAGGCTCACGTCGCTCGCCGAGAGCTTGGACGTCGACGCGAAGGGGGAGAGCTTCGAGCGGTGGCACACCTCGTTGGCCAGCCGCCGACCGATCCCGGCGATGTGGCGTTGGTCCCGCAGGAACGTGTGGAGGCGCATCGACTGCGCGCCGAGCGCCTCGGCCAGCTCCGCCTCCGACACGGCGTCGGCGTCGGGCCCCAGGCCATCGAGCGGAGCCTGGCCCTCCGGGTCGCCTGCGACGACCCACACGCCCGCCCGCTTCTCCTTGCCGGCTTCTGTGAGCAGCAACGGCTCGGCGCCCTCGAACCGCCAACGAGCCAGGCCGCCGCGTGGCCGGGACGCTCCCTTGGGATCGGGCTTCAGCCGGCCCCCCTGCATCAGGTGGACCACGAACGTCGCCGGCGGGAAGCCGACCAGCAGGTACTTGCCCCGGCGGCCGACCCCCACGAGTGCAGAGCCCACGGCGATGTCCGGAGCCGGAGTCGACGTCTTCAGCGCGGTGAACGAGAGAGGGTCGAAGCTGCTCAGGACCTGCCCCGAGAGCTGTTGGGTGAGCCGCTCCGCGTGAGCTTGGATCTCCGGGAGCTCGGGCACCTCACACCTCGGTGTCGTACCGGACGGCCCTGAAGGCGGCGTCGAGCTGGTCGAGGCGGGCGCGGTGGCGCTCCAGCTGGGCGAGGTCCCCTCGGACCTCCAACCCACCGGAGCGCAGGGCACCCAGGGCGCTCTGGGTGCCCTGGTACATGGCAGCTGCGGTGACCCTGTCGGTCGTGAACCTGACCGTGGGCCTGGGGTGCGGACCTGCCCGCACGGAGGTGCCACTCGCCGCGAGGACCAGGTGGTAGGTGGTGCTGTCCACGACCTGCTCCACCACGAGCTCGTCGTCGTGGTCCATCCCTGCGCCGGCGTCGCTTGCCGCGGCGGCGCCGTCGAGCGCTGCAAGCCATTCGCTGCTCAGGAACCTCAGCACGGGGCCAGGCTAACTGCGATGTCAGGCAGCGGCCGTGGCTCCGAGCGCCGTGCCGGTGGGCGACGAGCCGTTGCCGGGGCCCTCTGCGCGCGCCTTCGACTCGGGCGACCTGTCCTCGGCTCGGCGCAGCGAGCGCCAGCCGGCTGCCGCCGTCAGCAGGGTTGCGATGCCCCCCATGGCCAGCGCCGAGCGCGCCCCGAGCACCTCGCCCACCCAGCCCACGATCGGGCCGCCTACCGGTGTCGTTCCCATGAAGGCCACCCCGTAGAGAGCCATCACCCGGGCTCGCATCTCGGGCGACGACGAGAGCTGGAGCGTGGTGTTGGCCTGGGTGACGACGAGGATGCTCGTGGCCCCGATCACGGTCACGACCGCCACCGTCAGGCCGAGGCTCGGCATCACGCTCGCGATCAGCACCGAGATGCCCATGGCGACCGAGGCCCGCCCGAGGTGCCGGTGCGACGAGCGCACCCGGGTTGCCAGCAGCAGCCCTCCGATGACCGCCCCCAGACCCATGCCGGCCAGCAGGAAGCCGTAGCTCTCCGCACCTTCGTGGAACGTGAAGCGGGCCAGCAGCGAGAAGGTGACCTGCCAGTTGTAGGCGAAGGTGCCCATGACGGTGATCATCAGCAACGGCGTTCGCAGACCGGGCTCCGACCACACGTAGCGCAGGCCTTCGCGAAGCTGGCCCTTGGCGCGCACCACCGGTGGCGACGGCTTCAACTCGTCGATGTTCATCGCCATGAGCCCCACGACTATGGCGGTGTAGCTGAGTCCGTTGATGAGGAAGCACATGGCGAGGCCGAAGGCCGCTATGAGCACGCCCGCCAGCGCCGGGCCGACCAGCCGGCCTGCGTTCATCACGATGCTGTTGAGGCTCACGGCGTTCGTGAGCTTCTCGTGGCCCACCATCTCGAAGACGAAGGCCTGGCGGGTGGGCATGCTGAAGGCGTTCGTGAGTCCGAGCGCCAGCGCCAACACGTAGATCATCCACAGCTGCACGACCCCCGAAGCGGTGAGCAGCGCGAGGACCAGTGCGCACGCGGCGGCGGCCAGTTGGGTGACGAGTAGGAGCCGGCGCTTGTCGGACCGATCCGCGATGACCCCGCCCCAGGGACCGAGCAGGAGCATGGGAAGGAACTGGAAGGCCGTGGCCAGGCCGAGAGCGATCCCGCTGTCGGTCAGCTGCAGCACGAGCCAGTCCTGCGCGACGATCTGCATCCACGATCCGCTCACCGACACGGTCTGGCCGATGAAGAACAGCCGGTAGTTGCGCACCGACAGGGCGCTGAAGGTGCTGCGCGTGATGCTGAGGAGCTTGGTCACTGGTCGTCGTCCAGCACCGCGAGCTGCTCGAGGGCATCGAGGGACCCGAGCAGCTGGCGTCGGGTCGGGTCGTCGAGCTTGTCGAGCAGCCTCGCCAGCAGCTCGCTGCGCTCACGTCGGATGCGCTGCAGCTCCCGGTTGGCCTTGGGCGTGAGGTCGAGCAGCACGAGTCGCCGGTCGGAGGGGTCGGTGGAGCGGGTGACGTAGCCGTCGTCCTCGAGGGCGGTGACGATGCGGCTCATGGAGGGCGAGGTGATGTTCTCGCAGGAGGCCAGCTCGCCGAGGGTCAGGGGACCCCGGTGGTCGAGGGTCCCGAGGGCAGCGAGCTGCGAGGGCGTCACGCCGGAGTGGACGTGCTGGCGAAGGCGGCGAGCCACCCTCAGCACCGCCATCCGCAGCCGAGAGACCTCGTCCTGGTCGATCTTGCTCTTCGAGTCGCTGCGGCTGCCCATATCGATTAGTTAGTCTAACTAACAATCTCGGGCATCCAACCTGCGCACCAGACGGGCCTCGGTTCGCAGTGGGGTGGGGGTTGCCCACTAGCTTTGGCTCCCATGCGCTCGGTGCTCAGTGTCGTCCTCGCCATCGGCATCGATCCCGAGAAGCTCCTCCAGACCGTGGGCCTCATAGGCCTCTTCGCCGTGATATTCGCCGAGTCGGGGATCATGGTCGGGTTCTTCCTGCCAGGGGACTCGCTGCTATTCGCCGCCGGGCTCTTCACCTACCGGGGCGACCTGGCGAACGGGAACATCCTGCTGGTCTCGGCCGGCTGCTTCATCGCGGCCGTGGCAGGCGACCAGGTGGGCTACGTGTTCGGGAAGCGGGTCGGTCCGTCGCTGTTCAAGCGGGAGAGGTCGCGGCTGTTCAAGCCCGCCTACCTGGAGAAGGCCGAGCAGTTCTTCGAGCACCACGGCGCCAAGGCGATCGTGCTGGCGCGGTTCGTTCCCATAGTGCGCACGTTCTGCCCGATCGTGGCCGGCGTGAGCCACATGGAGTACCGCAGGTTCGTCCGGTACAACGTCATCGGCGGCTTCATCTGGGCGGTGGGCTTCACCCAGCTCGGATACTGGTTGGGTCGTTCGTTCCCGGGGATCGCCGACAACCTCGAGATCGCCATCGTGGTGATCATCGCCTTCTCCCTCGCGCCCATCGCGTTCGAGCTGCTGCGGCACCGCCGCAAGGCCAAGCGGGCTCCTGCGGGGGAAGGGGCAGGTTCGTCGGCCGGCGCCGACGACGTCACCGGCCTGCTGTAGGCGCAGCGGCAGCGACCGAGGGTCGACGTCCGTCGGCGACGTCGCTCAGGCGATGCCGATCAGGGGAAGCTCTGCCCGACCAGCTTGCGGTTCTTGACCTTGGCCTTCAGGTAGTCCCGGTTCATCAGGGCGATGAAGTCGATCGGGATCTCCTTCGGGCACGCCTCCTGGCACTCCCCGTAGTTGGTGCACGAGCCGAAGAACGACTCCATGGTCTCCACCATGTCCTCGGTGCGGCTCCAACGCTCGGCCTGGCCCTGCGGAAGCAGGTTGAGGTGGGCGAGCTTGGCCGAGGTGAACAGCTGGCCGGCCCCGTTGGGGCAGGCGGCGACGCAGGCACCGCAGCCGATGCACGCGGCAGCGTCCATGGCGGTGTCGGCAGCGGTCTTGGGGACCGGGATCTCGTTGCCGTCGGGACCCGCCCCGGTGTTCACGCTGATGAAGCCGCCGGCCTCGACGATCGCGTCGAGAGACGAGCGGTCGACCATGAGGTCCTTGATCACGGGGAAGCCGGCGGCCCGGAACGGCTCGATGGTTATCTCGTCGCCGTCGGAGAACGAGCGCATGTGCAGCTGGCACGTGGCGGTCGCCTTCGCCGGCCCGTGGGCCTGCCCGTTGATCATGCAGCCGCACGTGCCGCATATGCCCTCGCGGCAGTCGCTGTCGAAGGTGATGGGCTCGCGGCCCTTCTCGATGAGCTGCTCGTTGACGATGTCGAGCATCTCGAGGAACGACATGTCCGAGGAGATGTCTCGAGCCTCGTAGGTCTCGAACCGGCCCTGTGCGGTCGACGACTCCTGCCGCCACACCTTCAGCGTGAGGTTCACTTGTAGCTCCGTTGTGTGAGCTTGACGTACTCGAACGACAGCGGCTCCTTCACGAGCTGCTGAGGGGTGTCGGGGCCCTCCCAGCCCCATGCGGCCACGTACGAGAAGTTCTCGTCGTCGCGCTGCGCCTCGCCCTCGGGTGTCTGGTGCTCCACGCGGAAGTGGCCACCACAGCTCTCCTCGCGGTGCAGGGCGTCACGGCACATCAGCTCGGCCAGCTCGAAGAAGTCGGCCACCCGCATCACCTTCTCCAGCGACTGGTTGACCCCCTCGTGGGTGCCCAGGACCCGCACGTTGCTCTCGAACTCGCTGCGCAGGGCAGGGATCTCCGAGAGGGCCTTCTCCAACCCGTTGCGATCGCGGGCCATGCCGCAGTAGTCCCACACGATCTTGCCCAGCTCGCGGTGGTAGTGGTCGACCGACTGGGTCCCGCCGACCGACATCCACCGCTTCACCTCGTCGTGGAGGCCGGCTTCCGTCTGGGTAAAGGCCGGGTCGCCTGTGTCCACCAACGGCTGGCCGAGCAGGTCGGCCAGGTAGTCGCTGATCGTCGCCGGGATCACGAAGTAGCCGTCGGCCAGTCCCTGCATGAGGGCCGACGCCCCCAGCCGGTTGGCACCGTGGTCGGAGAAGTTGGCCTCGCCCAGCGCGTACAGGCCGGGCACCGTGGTCATGAGGTTGTAGTCCACCCAGAGCCCGCCCATCGTGTAGTGGGGGGCGGGGTAGATGCGCATCGGGGTGCGGTACGGGCTCTCGTCGGTGATGCGGTCGTACATGTCGAAGAGGTTCCCGTAGCGCTCCCGCACGGTCTGCTCTCCGAGGCGCCCGATCGCCTCCGCGAAGTCGAGGTAGACGCCGTTGCGCAGCGGCCCGACACCGCGGCCCTCGTCCACCACCGACTTGGCCGCACGGGAGGCGACGTCCCGGGGGACGAGGTTGCCGAAGGCCGGGTAGCGACGCTCCAGGAAGTAGTCGCGCTCGCTCTCGGGGATCTCGTCGGCAGAGCGCGTGTCGTCGGGCGAGACCGGCACCCAGATGCGCCCGTCGTTGCGGAGCGACTCGGACATCAAGGTGAGCTTCGACTGGAACTCGTCGGAGGCAGGGATGCACGTGGGGTGGATCTGGGTGAAGCAGGGGTTGGCGAACAGGGCGCCCTTGCGGTGTGCACGCCACGCAGCGGTGGCGTTGCAGTTCATGGCGTTGGTGGAGAGGTAGAAGGCGTTGCTGTAGCCGCCGGTCGCCAGGAGCACAGCGTGCCCGGGGTGCGAGGTGATCTCGCCTGTCGTGAGGTCACGGGTGACGATGCCGCAGCAGACGCCGTCCTTCACGACCACGTCGAGCATCTCCGTCTTTGAGAAGAGCTCGACCCTTCCCGCCGAGACCTGCTGCATGAGCGCCTGGTAGGCGCCCAGCAAGAGCTGCTGGCCGGTCTGGCCACGTGCGTAGAAGGTGCGGCTGACCTGTGCCCCGCCGAAGGAGCGGTTGTCGAGCAGGCCGCCGTACTCCCTCGCGAACGGCACCCCCTGGGCCACGCACTGGTCGATGATGTCCACCGACACCTGAGCGAGGCGGTAGACGTTCGACTCTCGGGCCCGGTAGTCGCCGCCCTTCACCGTGTCGTAGAAGAGCCGGTAGGCGCTGTCGCCGTCGTTCTTGTAGTTCTTCGCGGCGTTGATCCCGCCCTGGGCGGCGATCGAGTGGGCACGGCGGGGAGAGTCGTGGAAGGTGAAGGCCTTCACGTTGTAGCCCAGCTGGGCCAGCGAAGCGGCGGCAGCGGCACCGGCCAGGCCGGTGCCCACCACGATCACGGTGAAGCGCCGCTTGTTGTTGGGGTTCACCAACTTCACTGAGAACTTGTGGTTGTCCCAGCGGTCCTCTATCGGCCCGGTGGGGGTCTTGGCGTCGAGGAAGGTGGTCGTGCTCATGTTGCGATCACTCCGGCTTGCACCGCTATGGGGAACGAGAGGTTGCCCACGGCGACGACCACGGCGAAGGCCGCGGCGAAGCCCCTGCGGAGGGGGTTGTGCCGCGGGTTGAACCGGGGGCTCATCGAGCCGAGGCTCTGGAAGATCGACCAGCCGCCGTGGTACAGGTGCAGCCCGAGCGCCACGTTGGCGACTATGTAGATGGCAGCCACCGACCACCGACTGAGGCTGTAGGCGACGTTCTCGTAGGGCAGGCCCCTCACGAACTCGGGGTTCGCCCAGGCGAAGCCCCAGGTGAGGTCGGCGAGGTGCCAGAGGACGAAGAGGAAGATGATGATCCCCGTCCAGCGCATGGTGCGAGCGGCCCAGCTCACGGCGATGTAGTCGCGGGGCGACTGGTACCGGGCCGGCCGAGCCTTCCGGTTGATCACGGTGAGCGAGTAGGCGGAGTGGATGTGCAGCACGAAGGCGACGATCAAGCCGATCCGCAGCGCCCAGAGGGTCACGGTGCGGGGGACGATCGGCACCAGCAGCTCGCGCAGGAACTCGGCGTAGTGGTTCATGTCGACGGGCCCCATGTACATCTTGAGGTTGCCGAGCATGTGCACGAGCACGTAGCCCATGAGGGCGATCCCGGTGATCGCCATCACCCACTTCTTGCCCACCGCCGACCCGTAGAGATCGACCAGTGGGAACTTGCTCCGCTTGATCGGTCGCCGGATCGTGGGCGAGGTCACGTTGGGGGTGAGCGCTGGAGCTCTCTTGGTTGCTGTCACTGATGGGCCTCCATCGCGGCAGACGCTAGCGACGGGCCCAGCTCAGGTGCGAACCGAGCTCCACCAGCGCAACGGGGCAGTGGACCTGTCGAGCTCTCGGGACCACCGGCCGGTCGCGAGCACCCCTCGGCTGGGGTCGACCAGCTCCATCTCGCAGGTGACGGAGCGGGCCCCGGCGGGAGCGACCGAGTCGACAGTTGCAGCGAGCTCGGTGGCCTTGGCGGGGAGCTGGCCCTGCCACGCCCTGCTCTCGTGGTCGACCAGCTCACCGTCTTCCCTTCTCCAATAGAGATCAACATTCAAAATGATATCTGGGAAAGAGATATCACGATGGTTGACGACGTGGACGTCCAGGTCGAGGCGGCGCCCGGGGCGTAGGCGCCCGGCTCCCGCCGTCCGACGAGCTCCCCCTCCGGCCAGGAGCCTTCGAGCGGAGGCGCGACCGTTCGATCCGTCGAAGGTGGGTGCGCTCGGTAGCAGGTCGGCATGGGCCACCACGGGACGCGAACCGTCGTTGCGCGACAGGAGCCGGGAGATGGAGCGGTCCAGGTTCACCACGTTGCCCCACACGGCGATGCTCGCGTGGTGGCCCAGGGCGTCGACGGCTTCGGCTACCTCTCGCCGGGCCTTGCGGCGCACCCCGCGCGAGACGCCCCACTGCAGCGGAAGGTCCTGCCACAACAGCACGCCCGCGCGGTCGGCGGCCTCGTACACCTCGGTGGGCGCCACGTACCCGCTGATCCGTAGCAGGTCGAGGCCCCGTCGCTTTGCAGCGTCCAGCTCGAGGGCGGCCCCCTCCGGCGTCGTGCCGAGCATGAGTGGTCCGAGACCCCGCGATGCCGGTCCAGGTATCGCAGCTCCGTTGGACGACCAGGAAGCGACCGCCCCCAGGTTCGAGCTCTTCGGGAGGAACCGCTCGCCGTTCACCCAGAGCTGCCAGTTGCGAAGCGTGACGCTGCGCAGCCCCAACGAGCGCTGCCGGGAATCGCTGAGCCCTCCGTTCGCCTCCACCTCCACCTCCACCACGTAGAGAGGCTGCTCGCCCAGCGACCACGGCCACCACAGCTCGGGGTGGGGTACGGGCACCTGCCACTCGATGTGGTTCGGACCGGCGGCGAGGTGCTGGTCCCGGCTCAGCTCCAGCAGCTCGGTGCCGTCGGGAGCCTGCAACGTGGTGCGCAGCACCACCTGCTGCGCGGCCCCGGCGTCCAGGGCGGCGTGCAACGCCACGGTGGCAGAGCCCGGGCCCGCGTCGCGGCAGATGGCCCGCAGCCCCGACATCCGCACGGGTCCGGTTCGCTCGAGGACGACTCGGCGCCAGATGCCGCCGGGGTTCTCCTCGTGGGCGAAGGCGTCCCACACGTCTCGCTGCTCGAGCAGGCGGGCCAGACCCTTGCGAGGCCCTCTCTCGGTGGGCCCGGCCGACGTGACCTCGAGGGCCAGCAGGTGCTCGCCCCCTCCGGCCAGCAGCTCGGTCACCTCGAAGCTGTGAGGGAAGAAGTAGCCCTCGGCGTCACCCACGTAGGTTCCGTCGAGCCATGCGTCGGCAGAGTGGAAGATGCCCTCCATCACCACCCAGGCCCGTTCGGACGGCTCGAGCGGCGCGGCGTCGAACCGGTGGCGGTAGAGGACGGGTCCTCGAGACCCAGACAAGCTGGGCGTGGAGCCCCACGGGCCCGGCACCTCCGCCGCCTCCCACGAGCTGTCGTCGAACGACGGCTCGTGGTACCTCCGCCGCAGGTCCTCGTCGGCCGGCGCCGCCTGCCACTTGCCCCCGAGGTCGTGGGGTGGGTGCTTCTCCGGAGCGGACATGCTCCGGAGAAGCTACCCCGCAGGACCAGTCGTCACGCCGGGCGTGCCGGCGTTCCCATGGGTCCAGGTGCTCCCAGAAGGTGTCGTCAGGCAGCTACGACGCCTGTGTCCTCGCCGGGGGCGCCTCCCTTCGACCCTGCCACGGCCCGGTAGATGACGGCCCCCACGATGCCTCCGACTATGGGGGCGACCCAGAACAGCCACAGCTGCCCCATGGCCCAGCCGCCCACGAACACCGCAGGTCCCGTGGAGCGGGCCGGGTTCACCGACGTGTTCGTCACCGGGATGCTGATGAGGTGGATGAGGGCGAGGGTGAGACCGATGGCGAGAGCGGCGAAGCCCTTGGGGGCGCGGCGGTCGGTGATGCCCATGATCACAATCACGAACACCGCGGTCAGCACGATCTCGGCGAGCAGGGCCGAACCCACGTTGAACAAGCCGGGGGAGTGGTCGCCGAAGCCGTTGGCCGCCAGGCCTCCCTCGCGGACGCTGCTGGCCGAAGAGCCTTCTTGGCCCATGGCGATCAGCAGGACCGTCCCCGAGGCGGCGATGGCGCCCACGACTTGGGCTACGACGTACTGGACGGCCTCCCTGCCGGGAAACCGCCCTCCCACGACCATGCCCACGGTCACCGCCGGGTTGAAGTGACCTCCCGACACGTGGCCGAAGGCATATGCCATGCACACGACCGTCAGGCCGAAGGCGAGCGACACGCCCACGAGGCCGATGCCGATGCTGACGCCTTGGTCGGAGAAGAAGACGGCGGCCAGCACTGCGCTACCGGTACCTCCCAGGACTAGGACATAGGTGCCGATCAACTCAGCGAAGAGCCGGCGCCAGAGGTTGGGTTCCATCTGGTTGCCTCCTAGTTGCTTGCCGGGCTCGTGCCCGGGACGTGACCAAGGTATGACCACCGACATCCGCGGTCGTGGACCTCACCCGATCCCGGCTGCACCAGCGGTCGCTCGGACCGACCGCCTGGACCTCTCGGAGGAGCCCTCTGCTCGCCTCAGGACGGCGTTCGCACCAGCTCGCGCACGTCTTGCGGGCCGCCCACGATCACGCGCTCGACCATCGGAGCGAGGAACAGCCCGTGCTCGACGATCCCGGGGACGGCGTCGAGGAGGCGGGCGAGGGCGGCAGGATCGGCGATGGACCCGAACCGGGCGTCGGCGAGGATGTTCCCGTTGTCGCTGGGCTCGGTGCGGGGCACCACCTCGGAGGCGCCCAGGGCTCGTACCCGTGCGTATGCGACCTCGGGTGCGAAGGGCAGCACCTCCAGCGGGGTGCCGAAGGCCCCGAGCTGGTCCACCAGCTTGCTCTCGTCGACCACCACGAGGAACCGCGGCGACATCTGGGCCACGATCTTCTCGCGGGTGTGGGCTCCTCCGCCCCCCTTGGTGAGGTCGAAGGAGGCCGCCACCTCGTCTGCGCCGTCCAGGGCGATGTCGAGGCGGCCCACCTCGTCGGGCGCGACCACCTCGAGGCCCACCGATCGGGCGAGCTCCTCGCTGCGGACCGACGTCGCGGTGCAGGTCACCCTCAAGCCCTCGGGGCCCGTGGCCCTCTCCCCCAGGGCCACGATGGCGTGGTGGACGGTCGTGCCCGTACCGAGCCCCACCTTCATGCCGGTCTCCACGTAGGTGGCGGCGTGGCGTCCCGCCGCCTGCTTCTGGGCGTCCTGGTCTCCGGTCACCCGAGCAGCCTCCCACGTTCGGCCACGCGCGCGGCCCATCCGCGAGACCGCCCTCGTCGCTGCGAGATCCGGCGGTTTCTGGGGCCGACCTCTTGCGCTGGGGGCACGAGACGGGTAAAGATCACACAGCTGTAATTACAGGTGTGCTACGGGGAACGTCCGCAGCACCCCCGTCCCGGCCCAAGGTGGCCGGACTCCCTCCACCCGACGACGAGACCAGGGCTGCGGCCCGGGGCCCGTGAGCCGGGTTGGGGGAACCGGAAGGGGGGCATCTCCACACGAACGAGAAGCGATCTCCCGGCTGGGCAGGCACCGCCAGCTCAGGCGAAGAGGAGGGATCTGGACGATGGAACCGATCACTGAAGTACCTGTCGACAAGGGCTGGCAAGACCTGGCCAACTGCTTGGGCGTTGACCCCGACCTGTTCTTCCCCGAGCGTGGAGCGTCCACGCGCGAGGCCAAGGAGGTGTGTCGCGGCTGCATCGTTCGCGGCGAGTGCCTCGAGTACGCCTTGTCGAACGGCGAGAAGTTCGGGATCTGGGGTGGCATGAGCGAACGGGAGCGCCGGCGCATCCGTCGCCAGCGCGCCATCGCCCGCGCCGCGAACACCGCCTGAACGCAGCCACCAGCGAGCACGGGGCCCGAGGTGGTCCCGTGGCCTGCTCAGCCTGCGAGCGCCAGACGGCCCTCGATCGTGCGCTCCTCGGACAGGTCCAGCTCCTGCCACCTCTCAGGGGGTGTGGCGCTCAGCACGGCTCTGGGCACGAGGCCGACCAGCTCTGCCCTTGCCACGGGGGCTCTGGAACGCACCTGGTCGTACACGTCGGCCGGTCCGACCGAGATGGGATCCACGAGGTTCATGGACACCTGCGCCGCGCCGCCCACCGAGAGACCCAGGGCTCGCACGGCGGGGCTCCGCAGCTCCTTGGCCACCCGGCTCGCCAACGCGACGTCGGACGTCTCGAGCCACACGTTGTAGGCGACCATCACGGGCCTCGCTCCCACGGCCGTGGCTCCCGCCGTGGGATGCGCTTCGGAGGGGCCGACATCAGGCGACAAGGAGCTGAACGCCCTGCGACGGACCTCCGGGAGCTCCACCCCTCCACCCAGGCGGCTGCGGGGTCCGTAGAGGAAGCACGGCACCCCCAGCTCCTCGCCCAGCCACCAGGCGAAGCTGTCCCTCGCCTCGATCGCCTGGTCCATCGTCGATCCCTCGAGGGGTACGAACGGAACCACGTCGAGCACCCCGAGGCGAGGGTGCACACCGTCGTGACCTGTGAGGTCGAGCGCCATCACCGCTGCGGCACCCACAGCCCTGACCACTGCCAGCTCGCCCACCACGGTGAGCACGCAGCGGTGGTGGTCGGGATCGAGGTGGACGTCGAGGAGCGAGCGCCCGGCGTTTCGGGCGATCAGCTCGACGACGTCGGGCCGGCGTCCCTCGCTGATGTTCACCACGCACTCGAGCACGCTTCCGCCTAGGTCGTGGAGGCCGGGCGCTGCGCTCGGCTCTCGAAGGGCGAAGGCCACCACCTGGCTCGCGCCCCACGGCGTCGGTGGGTGGGCGAGGAGGCTCTGATGGCGCGGCAGATCATGACTGGCCCTAGGCTAAGGGCATGCTCGGGACACCGGAGATAATCATCATCGCCGTGATCGTTCTCCTCCTCTTCGGGAGCACCCAGCTCCCCAAGCTCGCCCGTTCGCTAGGCCAGGCTCAAAAGGAGTTCAAGTCGGGCCTCGACGAGGGGGCGGGCTCCAAGACCGCCAGCTCCAGCGACGACGACTCGAAGAGCTGACCGCTCGCTCCTCGACGCGAGGGGCGTAGCCGTGGGCAACGCTCAGCGAGGGAGCACGGCGAGGAGATCGGTCCCGCGGTTCGCGACCTTCCTACCCTTGAGCAGGCGCCTGCGCTGACGCTCCGAGGTGCCGCCCCACACACCGTGGTCGATGTGGTTCTCCAGTGCGTACTCCAGGCACGGCTCCTTCACCGGGCAGTTGGCACAGATCCGCTTGGCGATCTCCACGCCCACGCCGTCGCTGGGGAAGAACGTCGTGGGAGATTGGACCCTGCAGTTGCCTTCGGCCATCCACGATGCGTCCATGCTTCCTCCGTTTCGTCTAGGAGTTGTACGTAGCGGAGTGCCCTGAGGTTCCCGACCGGGGGGAGGTTCTCTACAGTGCCGCAGGTGGAGCCGCACCCTCGCCCCAACCTGCAGGGCTCTGTTCGCTATCCGGAGGCGCCCCCGACCTACGATCCGTCCTCGGGCTACCCGGCTCCCCCACCTCCTCCCCGACCTCCGGAAACGTCCGACGGATCGGCCCGTGGGGACCGTGGTGGGCCCTTCGTGCCCTACCTGATCGCGGCGGTCCTCGCCGTGGGCTTGGCGGCGGCGCTCGTCGCCCTGGTGGTCGCCCGCTCGGATGACGATCGCCGCACCGAGGCGGCGTCGGCCGGCCCCGGGCTGGACGTGGGGGCTGTGCTGGCCAAGGCGCAGCCCTCGGTGGTCACCGTGTGGGTTCGCACGCCCGAGGCGATGACCACCGGGACCGGGGTGGTGATGAGCGCCGACGGCCTGGTGCTCACCAACGCCCACGTTGTGGGGGTCTCCTCGACGGCGCGGGTGACCCTCTTCGACGGCCGAGAGCTCGAAGCCGACCTCCTCGGCTCCCTGCCGGCCGACGACGTCGCGCTGCTCGCGGTGAGGGGTGTCGACGACCTGGTCCCCGCAGAGCTGGGCAGCTCGGCAGACGCCGAGGTGGGCGACGAGGTGGTGGCCATCGGGAACGCCCTCGGCCTCGGCGGCCTTCCCAGCGTGACGAGCGGGATCATCTCGGCCAAGGACCGCACAATCCAGACCTCGTCGGTGGTGCTGCGCGACCTCATCCAGACCGACGCCGCCATCAACCAGGGGAACTCGGGTGGTCCGCTCATGGATGCCGACGGTCGGGTGATCGGGATCAACACCGCCATCGCTGCGCAGGCTCAGAACATCGGCTTCGCCATCCCGATCGACAACATCAATCCCCTCGTGGAGGACATCCGCAGCGGGGAGGGCGTGGTGACGCCGGGTTCGGCCTTCCTGGGGGTCCAGACGGTGCCCGTCGAGAGCCTCAGCCCGCAGGACCTCGCCTCGTTGGGCATCAGCGCCACCAGCGGCGCTGTGATCGTCAGCGTCATCCCGAGCTCGGCTGCCGAGGCCGCGGGCCTCCGCGTGGGCGACGTGGTCGTGGCGGTGGACGGGACACCTGTGGTCGACAGCGGCGACCTGAGCGAGCGCATCCTCTCGCTCGAGCCAGGCGACGAGATCACCCTCGTGTACGAGCGGGGAGGGGCTCGCCAGAGCGTGGACGTGGAGCTGAGGCGCAGGGACCAGAGCGGCCAGGGCAGCCAGGGCTGACCGCGAGGTGCGGGCCCACCCGGCCCTGGGCTCACCGCGTGGGCCGCTCTCGGGGCAGGGGAGCCCGTCGAGGTCGGAAGGCGTAGGCTTGACCGGATGTCGACCATCGAAAGCTCCGAGACCCCCGAGCCGCCGCGGGGGCACGTGAAGATCATCTACATCGGTCCGGTCGCCCCCCACTGGGAGATCCGCTCCGACTTCGGCGACCGATCCCTCATCGAGGGCTTCCGCGACAGGGTCCTCGCCCGGTTGCTCCTCCTCCCCCCCCACGACCCGCAGTTCCGCCGGAACCGCGAGCGGGTGGTGCGAGATGCGGAGCGCGAGAACCTGTTGCTCCAGTGGGACCTCGGGATCCCCGAGGAAGACGAGATCCTGGCCTGAGGGCTTTGCCGATGGGCGCCGGCACCACCACGAGCGCCGAGGGGATCGTCCCTGCGGGCGACGAGGTGTCGACGCGGAGCGGGCCCAGGCAGGTGGTCGGTGTCCCTCTGAGCGACGACTCCGCGCGGTTCTTGAACCGGGAGACCTCGTGGCTCGACTTCGATGCCCGGGTGCTGCAGCTGGCCGCACGTGACGACGTGCCCTTGCTGGAGAGGGCGAAGTTCCTGGCCATCTTCAGCTCCAACCTCGACGAGTTCTTCCAGGTGCGGGTCGCCGGCCTGAAGGACCAGGTGGCGGCCGGTCTCACCGTCCCGACACCCGACGGGCGCACGGCGGCCGAGCAGCTGCTCGACATCCGCGACCGCGTGGAGGCCCTGAGCCAGCAGCAGCAACGGCTCTTCCTGGAGGAGGTCGTCCCGGCGCTCGCGGCCGAAGGGATCGTGTTCTCGAGCTTCGCCGACCTCGACGAGGACGATCGCAAGCACCTGGACGAGGTCTTCGACCGCCGGATCTTCCCGGTGCTGACCCCGCTCGCCGTCGATCCCGGCCATCCGTTCCCCTACATCTCCGACCTCTCCTTGAACCTCGCCGTCATCGTCATCGACCCGTCTGACGGCGAGCGACGCTTCGCTCGGGTGAAGGTCCCCAACCTGTTGCCCCGGTTCGTGGTGATGCCCGACGGGGAGCGGTTCGTCCCCCTGGAGCAGGTGATAGCAGCGCACCTGGAGGTCCTCTTCCCGGGCATGGAGGTTGAGGCCCACCACGTCTTCCGCGTGACCCGCAACGCCGACCTGACCCTCGAGGAGGAGGAGGCCGACGACCTGCTGGCCGCCGTCGAGATGGAGCTGCGACGAAGGCGCTTCGGGAGGACCGTGCGCCTCGAGATCGACCTCGACATGTCGAACGAGATCCGCGAGCTGTTGCAGCGCGAGCTGGACGTCAGCGACGAGGACGTCTACACCCAGGCTGGTCCCCTCGACCTGAGCGGCCTCTGGTCGGTCCACGCTCTCGACCGCCCCGACCTGCGCGACCCGGTGTGGGTGCCGGTCACGGAGGGCCGCCTGGCCAGCAGGGACGAGGAAGGCGTCAGCTTCTTCAACGTCATCCGCCGTGGTGACGTGCTGGTCCACCACCCCTACCAGTCGTTCGCCACGTCGGTGGAGGAGTTCATCCGCCAGGCGGCGGTAGACCCCTACGTGCTGGCTATAAAGCTCACCCTCTACCGCACCTCCGGCGACAGCTCCATCGTGCAGTCGCTCATACGCGCCGCCGAGGGGGGCAAGCAGGTGGCCGCGCTCGTGGAGCTCAAGGCGCGCTTCGACGAGGAGAAGAACATCGTGTGGGCCCGCGAGCTGGAGAAGGCGGGCGTGCACGTCGTCTACGGGCTCACGGGCCTGAAGGTGCACACCAAGACCACCCTGGTGGTCCGGGAAGAGGGCGACGGGATCCGTCGCTACTGCCACATCGGCACCGGGAACTACAACCCGAACACCGCACGCCTGTACGAGGACGTGGGCCTGCTCACCTGCGATCCCGACATCGGGTCAGACCTCACTCAGCTGTTCAACCTCCTGACCGGCTACGCCCGTGAGCCCCGCTTCGCGAAGCTCTTCGTCTCTCCCACCGAGATGCGCCAGCGCATCCGTTCGCTCATAGACGCCGAGGCGTCCTACGGCGCCGAGGGCCGAATAGTCCTCAAGATGAACAGCCTGGTCGACGCGGACATGATCGAGGCCCTCTACGAGGCTTCGGCTGCGGGCACCAGCGTCGACCTCATCATCAGGGGCATCTGCTGCTTGCGCCCAGGCCAGCCCGGGCTGTCGGAGAACATCCGGGTGCGCTCCATCGTGGGCAGGTACCTGGAGCACAGCCGCATCTACCACTTCGCCCACGGCGGGTCCGACAAGGGGCCGGCCTACTACATCGGCTCGGCCGACCTGATGCCTCGCAACCTCGACAGGCGGGTGGAGGCCCTGGCTCCGGTGGAGGACCCGATCCTCCAGCACCAGCTCTGGGAGATCCTCGCCGTGAGCCTGTCCGACACCGAGCTGGCCTGGGAGCTGAGGGACGACGGTACGTGGACGAGGGTGAAGGCCGAGGAGGGCGCCGAGCCGGTGGAGACGCACTGCACGCTCCAAGAGCTCGCCCTGCAGCGCCGCACGGCGTGAGCCCCGATAGGCGGGTGGTCCAGGCCGCAGGCGGCGTGGTGTGGCGCGAGGCATCGCGAGGCCCGGGCGAGAAGGTCACGGAGGTCCTCGTGGCCCACCGGCCCCGCTACGACGACTGGTCGTTCCCCAAGGGGAAGCTGGAGGCAGGCGAGACGCACGAGGAGGCCGCCCTGCGTGAGGTCGAGGAGGAGACCGGGTTGAGGTGCAACCTCGGACCCGAGCTGGCCGGTGCTTCCTACGAGGATGACCGAGGCCGCCCGAAGGTGGTGCGCTACTGGGCCATGGCGGTCGAGGGCGGTTCGTTCGAGCCGAACGGCGAGGTCGACGAGGTGCGCTGGCTGCACCTCGACGACGCGAAGCGGGCGCTCACCTACGCCCACGACCTGCGCGTGCTCGACTCCTTCGCCGAGCTGTCGCGGAGAGCGGGATAGGGGTCCTTGCCGGGCCACCACGAGCCGCAGGGGGGCAGTTCACCTAGATGTCACCAGATGAGAAGCACGGGTTCACCTGGGCGGACCTGGCGCGCCACCTGGGCTCTCTAAGGTCGGCGTCAGCTCGCGGAAGGCGGGTCGGACAACCCAGGACGAAGGAGAGAGAACCTTGCGGTCACGAGCCAGGACTGCTCGCTGGTTGACAGTCGTGGTGGGCGCGTTGGCGATGATCGCCGCGGCCTGCGGAGGGGACGGAGGCGGAAGCGGCGCCCCCCCAGGTACGTCTCCGTCGAACCCCGACATCGATCTCACGTCCATGGGTGGCACGTTGCCGGGCTCGGGCGCGACCTTTCCGGCAGCCTTCTACGAGGAGGCGATCTCGGAGTTCCAGGCCAGGGGTTCGGGCCTGCAGGTCACCTACGGCGGGGGAGGCTCGGGGAAGGGAAAGCAGGACCTCGCCGACCAGATCGTGGCGTGGGCGGGCACCGACAGCCTCGTGAAGCCCGATGCACTGGGCGACTTCAAGGGTGGCGACATCTTCTACTTCCCCACGGTCTCCGCGCCCATCACCATCGCCTACAACCTTCCCGGCGCCCCCGAGCTCGACCTGACCGGAGACCTCCTCGCGGGGATCTTCCAGCGTGAGATCACGACGTGGGACGACCCCGCGATCGCCATGGCCAACCCCGGTGCCACCCTCCCCTCGGAGCCCATCGTGGTGGCCCGTCGCGCCGACGGCTCGGGCACGACAACCAACTTCACCAAGTACCTCACCAAGGCGGCGCCCGACTCGTGGAAGCTGGGCAGCGGCGACACGGTGGCCTGGCCCACCGACACCCAGGCAGGGCAGGGCAACGGCGGAGTGGCCCAGATCGTGAAGAGCACAGCGGGCGCGGTTGGCTACGTGGACATCTCCGACGCCGTGGCGTCGGGGCTGCAGGTGGCGAGCATCCTCAACAAGGCAGGAAGCTTCGTGGCTCCGTCGCTCGAGGGCGCCTCGGCAGCTCTCGAAGGGTCGCAGGTGAACCCCGACCTCACCTACGACCCCTTGTTCGCCGACGGCCCACAGGCCTACCCCATCACGGCTCCCACCTGGGTGATCACCTACCAGCGGGTCGATGCCGACGAGCTGGCGAACCTGCGGGGCTGGCTCACCTTCCTGCTGACCGAGGCCCAAGCCATCGCGGCCGACGTCGACTTCGCGCCGCTTCCGGAGTCGCTCCAGGGCCGGGCACTGGCGCAGGTGGCCCGGCTCACGGCACGCTGAGGCGCACATGGTCGACGTCGAGCCCGCTGACGCACTCGAGGTGACTCAGCGCGGCGCGTCTCGGGGCCCCCGCGCCGACGGCCCCGATCCTTCCGAGATCCGGGCACGACGGGGTGCGGGCCGTGCCGATCGCACGTTCAAGGCGGTGACGCTCCTCGCCGGCCTGGTCGTCCTCGCCGTCCTGCTGCTCATCCTGCTCAGCACCACCCGAGAGGCGTGGCCTGCTCTCAGCTTCGAGGGGCTCAGCTTCGTCACGTCCGACGAGTGGGTGCCCAACACCGACAACTTCGGCGCGCTGGCGCTCGTGTACGGCACGATCGCCTCCTCGCTCATCGCCCTGGCCATAGCCGTGCCGGTGAGCGTGGGGATCGCCCTGTTCACCAACGAGGCGGCACCGAAGTGGCTGAAGCGCCCTGTCGTCTACCTGCTCGACCTTCTCGCGGCCATCCCGTCGGTGGTCTTCGGCCTCTGGGGGATCCTGGTGCTCGCGCCCTGGATCCAGCCGATCTACCAGGGCATCGCCGCCGTCGTGGGCGAGTGGCCGGTCCTCGGTTGGTTCTTCGCCGGCCCGGCCAACGGCAAGAGCATCATGACGGCAGGGGTGATCCTGGCGATCATGATCGTCCCGATCGTCACGAGCCTGAGCCGAGAGGTGATCGCCACCGTCCCGTCGCACCAGCGTGAGGGCGCCTATGCCCTGGGCGCGACGCGCTGGGAGATGATCCGAGGCGCCATCCTCCCCTGGAGCGCTGGTGGCGTGGTGGGCTCCGTGATGTTGGGGCTGGGCAGGGCGATGGGTGAGACCATCGCGGTGGCGCTCGTGATCGGGTCGAGTGCGCAGATCACCACAGAGGTCTTCCAGCCGGGCGACGCCATGGCCTCGGTGATCGCCAACCAGTTCGGTGAGTCCACCGGGATGCACCGGTCGGCACTCATCGGGCTCGGCGTGCTCCTGTTCGTCGTGACCATCGCCGTCAACATCAGCGCACGCACGATCGTGGGCCGATGGCAGCGCAAGGTGGCCGGCACGTGACTCAACACGAGAGCAAGCCGACCGGAGACCAGGGCTCCGGGCACCTGTCGATCCTGGATGCGACGCTCGACCGCTCTCGCAAGGTCCGCGACCGACTCGCCACGACCTGGCTGGTGGCCTCGTTCGTGGTGGTCGCCATCCCGTTGCTGCTCATCGTCGGGTACGTGGTGCAGCAGGGCATCACCACGATCAGCTGGGACTTCCTGACGGGCCCGATAGATCCCTCCAGGCGGCGCCTCGGCGGCATCGGACCGGCCATCGTCGGCACGGTCATCATCACCCTCGGCGCCACGGCCATGGCGGTGCCCATGGGGGTGCTCGGCGCCATCTACCTCCACGAGTACGGCGGCAAGGGCCGTCTGGCCTCGTTGATCCGCTTCATGAGCGACGTGATGACAGGCGTGCCGTCGATCGTGATGGGTCTGTTCGTGTACGCGATCTGGGTGCTCGTGTTCGGGACCAGCGGCTTCGCCGGATCGCTGGCCCTGGCCTGCCTGATGCTGCCCGTGATCATCCGCTCCACCGAGGAGATGTTGCGCCTGGTTCCCGACGAGCTGCGCCAAGGTGCCTTCGCGCTGGGCACCCGCAAGTCGCGCGTCATCGCCACCGTCGTGATGCCCGCCGCCCTGCCGGGGATCGTGAGCGGCGTGATGCTAGCCATAGCGCGAGCGGCAGGGGAGACAGCGCCTCTTCTGTTCACGATCGGGATCGTCTACGAATCGAACTGGAACCTGTTCGATGGCGGGAACGCGGCGTTGCCGCAGCTGATCTTCTCCAACGCCCAGCAGCCGTACGACGCGGCACAGGCGAAGGCGTGGGGGGCGGCCCTTACGCTCGTGTTCATAGTGCTCGTGTGCACCTTGCTGGCGCGCACGATCTCGTCTCGATTCTCCGTGGAGCGCCGATGACCGAACCGCTGACGCACGGCGCCGAGCAAGGCGCAGGAGCCACCGCCGGGCCGGGCCCCGCTCCGGGCCAGCCGGGCCCCGGCCCTTCGGCCGCACCCCTGGCGGCGCTCCACGAGCAGGGACGGGTCGCGGCGGGGCAGGGTGGGATGGGAAGGTCTGACACAATGGCCGAAGAGACGTCGCAAACCCAGGGCACGGCCCAGGCAGGCAAGGTCGTGTTCGACGTCGACGACCTGAGCGTGTTCTACGGGGCGTTCAGGGCGGTGCGAGACGTCTCGCTGGACATCCGCCAGCACGAGATCACCGCCTTCATCGGTCCGTCGGGCTGCGGGAAGAGCACAGTTCTGCGCTGCTTCGACCGCATGAACGACCTCATCGAGGGTGCGCGGGTCGAGGGCAGCATCTACTACCACGGCGTCGACCTCTACGACGACCGGGTCGACCCGGTGGAGGTGCGCAAGCGGATCGGGATGGTCTTCCAGAAGCCCAACCCCTTCCCCAAGTCCATC
>CAZHBH010000027.1:0-29321 GCA_964530525.1 uncultured Rhabdothermincola sp.
TGTCAGGCCGATCACGTCCACGTGGGTGACCTGCGCTGAGGTGTGGGTGGTCTTGCCCCCTGGGGACGAGGTGATCACGTATCCCGTGATGGGGCTTCCACCGTCGTTGGCAGGCGGGGTCCATGACACGTGGGCCATGAGGGGCCCTGCCTCAGCGGTCACCTCTGTGGGAGCACCTGGGGCCGTGGCACCGCCCTGGACCGTGGTGACGGCCTGGGTGGCGTTGTCCACGGTGCAGGAGAGGTTCACGTACACGTGAGCAGACACCAGAGGTGTCGGTGGCACGTGGATGGTGAGCAGCAGCGGTGAGCGCATGGCGTAGAGGATGTTCTCGTCCGCACCGGCCGTCACCGTTCCGCTGGTCTCCAAGGTGATCGGAGCCGTGACGTCGGTGATGGTGTGGGTCTCGGGAAACTCCCAGACCTCGTCCGAGCCACCGCTCGCCTGCATGGCAATTGTCATGCCCTCCATGAAGATCTCGCTGGCCTGGGCCTGGATGGCGAGGTTCGCGAGGTTCTCGGGGAGGGTGACCGACCAGGTGAAGCTCACATCACCCGTGGCTCCGTTGGTGAGGGTCTCGGGGACCGTTGCCTCAAGCGTGGTGGGCAGCTCCAAGATCCCGTCGGGGGGAGCCACGAGGCCCTTCATGAGCCCGATGGTCACGTCGTCGGTTCCCTGACACACGAACACGGGGTCGACGAAGTCGGTGGTGATCTCGTAGTCCTGGGCCGGGCTAGCTGAGCCTTCGTAGTCCTCGGGGTCTTCTGGCGTGAAGGCCGCTATGAGCTCGTGGACTCCTGGAGACAAGCTGTTCACCACTACCTCGGCCTGTCCACCGGTGACAGCGACCGGACCTGCGATGACTGTGTCACCGTCGAGGAAGGTCACGGTGCCGGTGGCAGAAGACGGGTCGACGCTGGCCGTGAGGGTCACTTCAGATCCGACGACCGCCGAGCCCTCCGGTGAGATGGCCAAGGTTGTGCCGGTCTCGACGGGACCAACGGGAGCCTCGGTGATCGTCACCGTCACCGGTGAGGACGTGGACTCGCCAAAGGAGTTCGGGTCGTCCGGCACGAATGTGGCGATCACCTCGTGGGTGCCCACAGCCAGGGCGTCGAGGACGATCGTTGCAACACCATCGACGAGCTCTCCCGAGCCGAGGTCGCCTTCGGACTCGAGGAACACGGTCCCTTCGAGCTCCACTGCGTCTTCACCGTCGCCCAGCAGCGCTTCGACGGTTGCCGTGAAGGTCACGTCGTCACCGGTGTATGCCTCAGCAGGCGAGACCTCGAGGGTCGTGGCCGTCGGCGTACCTGCGTAACCCACCTCGTGGCCGATCACCGCGGACGAGGACCCCGATACCAGCGGGCTAGAAGCCGTGTACACGGCCTTGATGTCGTGGTCTCCCTCGGCGAGATCGAAGGTCATGAGCGAGGCCATGCCTCCAGCGGTGTCGGCCGTGCCGAGCGACTCGTCGCCGTCGAAGAACTCGACCGTCCCGGCGGCGACGTCGCCGGGCGTGACGTTGGCTTCGAGGATCACGGCCGTGCCAGGAGCCGAGATGCCTTCGGGCCACACCGACAGCTCGGTCTGGGTTCCCAGCTGACCATCAGGAGCCACGACGTTGACTCGGAACGGCTCTGTCATGGAGCCGAGGAACCCGCTGTCGGCGTTGGGGATGAACTCTCCGATCACGTCGTAGGCGCCGGCCGGCAGGTTCGCCGTCTCGGCGCTCACACCGTTGGTGGCAGACGTTCCCGATATGAGGGCTCGCCCGAACCCGGAGGTGGCGCTGGTGCTCGTGCTGGGCGCGATCGCTCCCAGGTAGGTGGCCTCACCGGTCGCCGAGTTGTAGGCGGTGTAGCGCATCCCGTTGCCGAGGTTGGTCGTGCCTGTCGCGTTGGAGGTGACGTAGCCCAGCACCTGGCTCCACCTGGTCCCCTGCGGGATCGGGCTCGGCGAGACGGACCTGATCACGGCGTTCGTCTCGAACGGCTCAATCGAAGCGGGCCGCACCACCTCGAACTCCACGGTCACGCTCGAGCTGGCGAAGCCCTGGTTGCCCACGGCCCCGAAGTTGATGCTCCCGAGGAAGCCCGACAGGAACAGGTCGGCCCTGAACTCGATGGTCGCCTGGTGAACTCCGAGCTCGGCGGGTAGGGGAACGATGATGGAAGCCCGGCCCTCCGCGTTGAAGGTGGCGGTGTTGTAGCTGCCAGCCTCCGCGTCCACGAGGGTGAAAGCGGTCGAGGGGAAGATGTTGTTGCTGGTGATCCCCGGCGAGAGCTCCACCTCCACCAGGGCCGCAGTGGTGCCTTGCGCTCCTCCGGTTCCGATCTGGACCTTCCCGGTGCCACGGGTGCTGTCGCCGATCACGGTCAGCTCGGTCGGAATCGCGGGCCCGATCACGGTGTGGGTCTGAGCCTCGGAGCTCGATGATCCCCAGTACCACGAGACATCGGGATCCGGCTCGAACACGGCCCTGAGCGCGTGGACGCCCGGAGCCAGCGCCGTCTGGCCGCTGAAGTGACCGTCCGAGGAGGAGTTGACCTTGAAGCCACCGCTGGAGGAGCTCGTTCCGCTCACCCGGATCACCTTGGTGACCGTGCTGGTGCTGTTCTCGTCGATGATGGTGAGGTTCCCAGAGAGTCCGGCCGGCGCGCTCACGGCGTCGGGCGCAGGTGAGATCTGGACGTCGACGGTGACCGGCTCCCCTGCCTGGGCAGTCTCCGGCACCGACAGCGTGAGCGTCGGCAGCGTGGGCTCGGGTGGGCTGAGGATCTCGAAGCTCGACGACGACCCCGGCAGACTCGGCCTGAGGTCCCGGCTCCCGCGCAGCGACGGGAAGAACGCGCTGTGGACCGAGTACTCCCCGGCGGGCGGTGGCTCGGCGCCAGGACCGGGGAGCGTGCTCTGAGCAGTGTCGTTGTTCAGCAGGTTCTGGCCGGCGAGGAAGGCGTCGCCGTCGAGGAAGTCGTTGCGGCCGTAGATGTAGCCCGTGGGCATCGGGGCCGAGTCCTGCCTGCTCACGGTGGCGCGCATGTTGAAGCTCTGGCCCAAGTAGACCTCTGTCACCGGGTCCATGTTCGGCGGAGCCGCCTGCCAGAACGAGACCGGCCCGATCTGGGTGGGCGCACCGGGGCCGGGCGTGTTCTCCAGGGTGAACGACAGCTCGGAGGAAGCACCGGCGATCAGCCCGGCGAGGCTCGGCACCTGCGAGACCCCGGCGTCGTTGCGGCACGTGCCAGTAGCGGGCAGCGGGATGCCGAACCCGCTCGCCGAGAGGTCGATCGGACCACCCGTACCGAGAGCCCGGGACCCGGTCAGGGAGATCGGCCAGGGCCCAACCGTGCAGTCCGCCCCGAAGTTCTGGGTGCCGGATCCGAAGTTGGCCGAGGTGATGACGAAGAGGAGCTCCGCATCGAGCGTGGCGTCGCCGCCGTCGCCGGGCTCCACCGTTCCAGCTGCCTGGCCGACCTGGGTCAGCACGCCCGTGACGGAGCTGCCCGACCCGTCGGAGAGCACGAGGGATCCCGGGAAGGCGATCGCTCCGGCGTCCTGTGCGTCGCCGAAGGTCTGAACCCCCAGGGTCTGGGTGCCGTCAGGATCGATCGTGCCGAACGACGACTGGACGAACGAGCCCACCGGCGGCGTGTTCGTGTTGGGGAAGGTCACGGGCCCCGTGGGGAGGCTGCCGCTCACGTCGTTGAGGGTGACGACCCCAGACGTCAGGGCACGGTTGATGCTGTTGGTCGTGTCGTTCGACGTGATCGAGAGGGCGTACGACGACGACGTGCCCGACGTGGGCAGGTAGTCGAAGTCGCCTACGTACTCGACTCGCAGGACGTTCCCACCGGGCTCGAGGAAGCGCGCCCCGGCCACGCCGAGGTTGAACACGGTCACGCCGCGCCCGGAGGGCGAGCTGGGGGGAGGACCGAGCGGCTGCGAGAGGACCAGCTGGTCGTTGACGTAGAGGTGGACCGGGCCCGTCGGGTTGTTGGGGTTGGACGGACCAGGGCCCAGCCTGCTCACGGTGACGGTCAGGTCGAAGGCGTTCGTGCTGGTGACGAACGGGCCCGTGTTCTCGAGGGTCATGCGCGTCGGTGCGCGGTTGGCGGGGTTCACCACGAACACCGACACGGGGTTGGAAGCGGACGCCTCGAAGAACTGGCTGCCCAGGTAGGAGGCAGTGATCGTGCGCTGCCCGAAGTTCAGCGATGTGGTGAGCGTGGCGACGCCTTCGCCGTTGACCTCTCCGAATCCCAGGACGGTCGCACCGTCGTTGAAGCGGACCACGCCGTTGAACGCCGGGTCGTTGGCCGTGTCGACCGTCGCGGTCAGCGTGACGGGGTCACCGCCGGCGACGAACGTCGGGGAGGCCTCGAGCGTGGTCGTCGTGGGGACGGTGGTGGAGCCCGACCCGATGAGGGTCGTGTGCATGGCGGGCGCCTGCACCTTGCCCAGCGGCCAGCAGCGCACGTCGGCCATGGCCGTCGACGACGCCTGGAAGACGTAGCCGGAGCTCGCCTCGTTGGTACCCGCCACGCGGGTGACGATCGTGGAGCCCTCGGCTCCGGTGGCCCGCATGGTCACGTCGACCGCCGGGTAGGTGAAGTAGGTGTCCTGGTTCGGCGGTACCGGGTTGCCGGGGACCTTGGGGACCTGCAGCACGATGCGGCCTGGGCTGTAGCTGGTGGTGTCGATGGAGACGCTGGGCGTGCCCTCGATCCCGCTCCAGCTACCCGGGACCAGCGCGACCGATTCCACGGAGGCGTTGGTCGGGAAGTTGTACATCAGGTTGATGTTCTGCAGGAAGAACACCCGCACCGGTCCGATGAGGCTGTCCTTCTCGTACGGGAAGAACCCCTGACCAGGCGCCAGCCGGACCGTGAACGTCGAGTCCGGTTCCACGGAGCCGGGAGCGATAGCGGAGAAGGCCAGGTCCGCCGTCTCGGGCTGGCGCACACCGAGCGCTGCCCCGATGCAGTCCATGTTGAGCGTGGAGCTGAAGGTCTCACCCGGCGGAGGCTCTTGGGCACCGGCCACCGGTTGCGGCGGAACGGCCAACGCCAGCAGCGAGCCGACCATGGCAAGCACCAACAGTGCGACGACGGCGGTTCGCCGTGCAGGAAGCACTGCGGTGGCTCGCCACCTCTTCTTCATGTGCGCAGGCGCGGTCGCGCCGCGCGCACTTCCAACGAACGACTTGCTCATGGAACCCCCCTGGATTGCTTCTGACTGACTGACTGACTGACGTGACGTGAACTGGTCTTTCGCGCCGGAGCTACCTGCGCACCCCTTGTGTGGAGCTGCTCCGAACGTCTCGGGCGAGGGCGCGCTGGTGCTCCTCCAGCACCGCAGCCCTCAAGGCGGAGATGGCAGGGCGATCGCGCTCTCTGGCCCGGTAGGCGATGGACACCGGGAGCACCCAGCCGGGCAGCTCCACGGGCACCTCCACCAGGCGGCCCCTGCGAAGGGCCCCGGCGACCGTCGAAAGCGGGGCGATCCGAAGCCCGCCCGCTCCCCCACCGTGGCCGTTGTGATCACCCTCGGATGGCCCTGAAGCCGTGACCCCTACGGTCAGGATCGAGAGGTCTGTGGCCAGCACGGGCCCCTCTCGCTCGAGCAAGGGGTGCTCGGGCGGCGCCACCCAGATCACCGGATCCGTGAACAGCTGCTCGATGACCAACTCGCTCGTGGCGCCCGCAGCACCGGCGTCGGCCCCGGCGAGGCCGGTGCTGGTCCCGCCGTTGCCGTTTGAACTTGTCGCGGGATCCTCGCTGTCGTCGGATTCGGTGGCCGCGCCGGAGCCGCCGTCGCCCGAGGTCTTCCCGGGGTCGTCGGCCTCGGTGAACGAGCCGAACCCGACGTCGAGGGATCCACCGGCGACGGCGGCGAGCACCTCGGAAGCCTCGACCTCGATGCTCACCTCCAGCCGGGAACCGCTGAGGGCCAGGTCGAGCAGTGGCCTCACGGCATCAGCCGTGGCCTCCTGCACCGCCACCCTGATGAGGTCGTCATCGTCGACCACCGACATCGCCCGGTCCATCAGGACCACCGATTGCTGCGCCAGGGGCAGCAATCGGAACCCGGCGGCGGTGGGCTCCATGCCGTGCGGGCGTCGATCGAACAGCTCCACCCCCAAGCGGCGCTCGAGGCGCCGGATCCGCTCGGAGACCGACTGCTGGGTCACGCCGAGAGCCGCTGCGGCGCCGCTCACGCTGCGCTCACGGACGACCAACGTGAACGCTCGGAGATCCTCGACGCTCAGAGCCATTGACCCCCCTTTACAGCCAAGACCGTGTGATTGGTACGAGTATGACAGGGTCAATCTAACTTCAGAAGGAACAAAAAGCCAGTCTTAGATGTGAATTCAACAAGAAATACCCGATATCACCTGTCAGACTCTCCGGATCAACTGGGTTTGTCCTGGATCAGTGCCAAGAGATCCGAGTCCAGCGCCGACGCGCTGAACGTGTGCCCAGCCATGCGGCTGAGCAGAGGGCCCGCGCGGAGGTCGCGACGAGCAACGGGGCCGACGACGGGGACCCGAGATCCACGGCACGAGGGCGAGGCGCCTACGTGGTCCGCTACGGGAGCCTCGCAAGCCTGCAAAGAGACTGACACGGTGTCAGGGCGCGCCGACCAGTAGCTTTTGGCAGAAGTTCCATGACGTTGCTGATGCCACCCCAGCCGCAGCGGGCCCAGCTGCCGCCACCGCCTCCCGCCTTCGCGGTGACGCGGCCTCGTCTCATGCGCAGGCTCAGGGGGGCGACCAGGGGGCGTCTCACGCTCATCGTGGGACCTGCAGGAGCAGGGAAGTCGCTGCTGGTACGGCAATGGGCGGCCTCCGAGCTGGGCCGCTCGATCGCTTGGGCCAACGTCGACCCGCTGCACGTCGATGGCGTGTCGTTCGCCCACGAGCTCCTGGTCGCCTTCTCCGAGGCCTGGGAGGACGACGCCCTCTACGAGCCGACGCGCCGCATCGAGGCCGGAGGCGAGCGCATGGGAACGTCTTTCCTCGAGGCCCTGGTGGGGTTCTCGTCCGGGCGCCCTCCCACAGTCCTCGTGGTGGAGGACGTCCACGAGCTCCCGCCAGTCCTCATGGAGGAGATGGTCTGGCTCGTGGAGCGGGCTCCGACCGAGCTGCGATTCGTCTTCACGAGCCGCAACGATCTGCGCGGAGTCCATCGCCTGCGGTCCAGGGGTGAGGTGAGCGAGTTGGGACCCCTCGACCTGGCACTCGACCGAGCGGAGAGCTCTGAGCTCGTAGAGAGGGTGTCGGGCTTGAAGGTCACCCCGGAGGAGATCGACAGCCTCTGGACTCGCACCGAGGGTTGGGCGGTGGGCGTCCAGCTCGCTGCGGTCGCCGTGAGGGACCGACCGCCGGGGATGACCAGTGCCGAGGCGATGAAGCGCATCGACAAGCACGTGGGTGACTACATCGACGCCGAGGTAGTGGAGCGCCAACCTCCTGAGCTGAGGGGGTTCCTTCGCCTGACGGCCGTTCTCGACCGGCTCTCCGGACCTCTCTGCGACGACATCACCGGCCGGAGCGACGGACACGAGGTGCTCGTCGAGCTGGAGAAGCGCACGCTCATCGCACCCGTGGATGCCAAGGAGAGCTGGTTCCGGTACCACCCCCTCGTCTCGGACGCCCTGCGACGCCACCTTCGGGCCACGGACTCGACGCTGTACCACCAGACCCTGAAGAGAGCGTCGGCCTGGCACCTCGCACAGGGGGATCTGGAGGGGGCGATCGAGTACCTGGTCACTGCGCAGGCCTGGAACGACATCATGGACCTGGTCTCCGTGTACGGATGGTCGGCCTACGAGCAGGGCAACGGTGCGGCGGCGATCCGGTGGCTGCGCGCGGTGCCCGCTCCCCTGCTCCGCGCCCACACTCAGGCATCGCTGGCCCTGGTCGTGATCGAGCGCTTCGTGGGGAACTCGGCCACCGTCGAAGCCCTGCTGAACGAGCTGGAGCTGCGCCACGCCGAAGGGACCAGGGAGAGGGCGGGCCTCGACGTGGTGCGGGCGACCGGCGTCTACTGGGGCTACCCGCCCGACAAGGCCCTCGCCCGCGCCGAGGGAGCCATCGCCCTTCTCGACGCACACGTGCCTCCCACAGAAGTCCTGCCGGGACAGATGCCCGATTCCTTCGTGCGCTCGGCTGCCCTCCTCGCCATCGGACGCTCGCTCGTCCACCTCGGCAGGACGCAAGAGGCGATAGCGCGCTACAAGACCGCCCTGGAGGACGTCGAGGCCTACGTACCTTGGCGCGTGCTCACCTACGGCGGGCTGGCGAGGGCCGAGCTGGCCGCCGGCCGACTGGGAGACGCAGCCCGCTCTGCGAACGAGTCGCTGGAGATCGCCAGGTGCATAGGGGCCGAAGACCACGTCGCCACGGCCGAGGCCACCCTCGCGGCCGGCCAGGTGGCCAGCGAACGTGGCGACCTGGAGACAGCAGAGCAGCTCCTGGATGCCGCAGAGGTGCGGGCGCGACGGAACAGGCGGAGCAACGTGGTCGCGTCGATAGTCGCTGCCCGAACGCGGGTGCTGCTCGCCAAGGGCGACGTCGAGGGTGCCCGCTGCGAGCTCAGCCGTTGGAAGGCTGCCAACGAACCCCTTCCGGCACCCGACGTCCTCCACAACCTCGGCGCACTCGAGGCGATGACCTTGATCCGTGAGGGCTCGATCGACGACGCCAAGCGGATGCTGACGGGGCTCATGCGCACGCCCTTGACCCTCGGCGTCGCAGGACAGCTCGCGCTGGCCTCCGGCGACACCGCAGCCCTCAAGGGGGTGTTGGGCGCCTGGCCCCAGGAGACAGACGTACGAGGCCAGGTGCGCCACCTCGTGTGGCAGTGCATCGCGGCCCACCAGGAGGGCCGGGTCGGTGACGCAGCGAGGTTGCTCACCAGCGCATGCGGGCTGGCCCAGGGCGAGGGCTTCGTGCGCATCTTCCTCGATGCCGGTCCGCTGGCGGGCCAGATCATCGCGTCGCTGGAGGTTGAGTCGCCCTCGCCGTTCCTCGAGGAGATCCAGAAGCGGGTACGCCCTTCCGGCAAGCCGGAAGAACCACCCGACCTCCTGTCAGCTCGCGAGATGGCGGTGCTGAGGCTGCTGCCCACAGCGTTGAGCAACACCCAGATCGCCGCCGAGCTCTACATCTCGACCAACACGCTCAAGACCCACCTGAGGCGGGTCTACCGGAAGCTGGAGGCGAGCAATCGCGTGACCGCGGTGGAGCGAGCTCGCGCACTCGGGATCCTCTGAGGACCGGTTCGGGCCTCGCCTTACGTCAAGTGCTCGCACAAGAAGAGCAGAGGCCGACAACGTCGACCCTGTGCTGCGTCCCCTCGAACCCGTGCTCACCCGCCATCTGGGTGAGCGTGCGATGAAGGGAGCGCTCGGTGTTCACCGGGAGCGTGAAGTCGCGCACGTCGCCGCACCCGGTGCACAGCAGGTGGTGGTGGTGGTGGGTGAGGTCCTCGGCGAGCTCGAAGCGCGTGAACTCGTCGGTGGCGACGACCTTGCGTACGACACCGGCCTGCTCGAGGACGGCCAGGTTCCGGTAGGCGGAGCTCTGCGGGATGTCGCTGACGGCGAGCAGGTCGGGGATGCTCATGGGGCGCTCGGCGACATCGAGCGCCTCCACCACCTTCCTACGGCTGCGGGTGTAGCGCTGGTCGGTGGCCCCGAGCCGGGTGGCCGCGATCGAGTGGATCTCGGAGGTCACCCACACCACCCTACCAGCAAGTCTGAGAATGAATGAGAACACCGACGCGCATAGCGTGTCGGGACCATGAGCGAGTCCGACATCATCTTGGGTCTGGGGCTCGTGGTGAGCCTGGCGGTGGCCTGCCAGGTGGTTGCGAGTCGGCTTCGCATCCCGGCGATCATCCTGCTGCTTCCCGTCGGGTTCCTCACCGGGATCGTGGCCCCCACCATCAACCCCGACAACATCTTCGGTAGCTCCTTCGGACCGATGGTGGGCTTCGGGGTCGCGATCATCCTCTTCGAAGGGGGGCTGGACCTCAGGTTCTCCGAGCTGGAAGGCCGGCACCACCGCTGCGTCCGGCGATTGATAACCGTCGGCGTCCCGCTCACGTGGTTCGGGGCGACGGTACTGGCCGCGCTCCTCCTCGGGATGTCGTCGAGGGCTGCCGTCCTGCTCGGGGCGATCCTCATAGTGTCGGGACCCACGGTGGTGGGCCCCCTGCTCTCCTATGCCCGTCCCAATGGCGTGGTGAGGCGGATCCTCAGCTGGGAGAGCAGCTCGATCGACCCCATCGGCGCGATCATCGCCGCTCTGGTCTTCACCGCGATCACCACCGGGCACTACACGCACGTAGGCGAGCAGGTCGTCGGTTTCCTGCTCAGCGTGGGCGTGGGCCTCGCGGGCGCAGCGGCGGGGACCCTGCTGCTGTGGTTCCTGCTCAACAAGCTGGAGCTCGGCGGTGTGCTGGGGACCGAGGCGATGGTCGCAGCGGTGATCCTCGTGACAGCGGTGTGCAACGTGATCAGGCCCGACACCGGCCTCCTCGCGGCGATCGTCATGGGCATCGCACTGGCGAACATCACCGACATCCACGTGTCGTCGGATCGTGCCTTCCTCTCCACCACCGTGCAGTTGATCATCGGAGTGCTGTTCGTCTCGATATCGGCCACGGTCTCCCCCGAGTCGCTGCCCGACGTGCTCCTGCCCGCCGTGGGTGTGGTTGCCGGTCTCGTCCTGGTGGTGCGACCGGTCGTCGCCTGGGTGAGCACGATGGGGGCCGGCCTGTCGTGGCGCGAACGTGCGTTCATCGGTTGGATGGATCCCCGCGGGATAGTTGCCGCGTCGACCGCCTCCACCTTCGCTGCTCCCTTGGTGGAGAGCGGCATCGGCGGCGCCGAGAAGCTGCTACCGACGACGTTCCTGGTGATAGTCGGGACCGTCGCCGTCTACGGATTGTCGGCGACGGCAGTCGCCCGCTGGTTGAAGGTCACCGAGGACGACGTCGGGCCGGGTCAGGCACCCTCGCCACCGGCACCCTCGTCGGCCTCTGCGTAGCTCGCGAGGAGTCGGTCCTCCGCGCCCTTGCGGGGGTAGGCCACGGCGACGAGGGCCACGCCGCAGATCATGGCGATGATGCCGGTGGCGTAGGCCCAGTCGGCACCCGACAGGAAGGAGCTCTTCGCGGCATCCACGATCTGAGCCGCGTATTGCGGGTACTGCTCGGCCGTCGCCACCGTGCTGGCGAAGGACTTCTGGAGCTCCGCCGACACCTGGTCGGTCACCTGGGCCTGCACGTCGGCGGGCGCACCGGCGATGTCGGCCCTGATCGCCGCCGCGTAGCCCGCTGTGAGCAGTGCCCCGAGGATCGACTGCATCACCGCTCCTCCGAGGTCGCGCTGGAGGTCTGCCGTGCCCGACGCCATCCCGGCCCTCACGACGGGCACCGAGCCGGTCAACGAACGAGACGCCGGGGTGCCTGCGAGACCGACGCCGATCCCGATGAGGCCGTAGGCGAACGCCACGGGGAAGTACGAGATGCCCTCGTTCCAGAAGAGGTACATGGAGGTGAAGCCGAGGACGGAGAACGTGAAGCCTGCGAGCAACGTGGCGCGCGAACCGAACCGGTCGACCAGCTTCGCCGAGATCGGCGCGGAGATGACCATCAGGGCAGCAGCCGGCAGGATGGCCGCCCCAGCCTCGAAGGTGCTGTAGTCCAGCACGTTCTGCAGGAACTGCTGGCCGATGAAGATGGCTCCCATCAACGATCCGAACACGATGATGCCGGCCACCGCCGCCACCCAGAACGTGCGGCGGCCGGCGATGCGCAGCTCGTACAGGGGGAACCGGGTGCGGAGCTGACGCAACACGAACGCGACGAGGGCCGCTGCCCCCACCACCCCCAGTCCAAGAGCCAGCGCTCCCCTTCCCGGCTCGGGAGCGAAGTTGATCGCCAGCACCACGGCCCCCACGAGGAGTACGGAGAGCAGGCCGCCGAGGTTGTCGACCGGGTCGGACGTCTCGTGGACGTGAGCAGGCACGAGCACCCAGGCCATCACCAGAGCCACGGCCGCCAACGGAAGCGTCAACAAGAAGACCGAGCCCCAGTAGAAGTGCAGGAGGACCCACCCCGCGGTGATGGGCCCCAGGGCCACGATCGCCCCTCCGAGGCCAGACCACAGGGCGATCGCCCTCGTGCGAGCAGGGCCCGACCACAGGGCCGTGATGAGGGCCAGCGTCGTGGGAAAGGCCATGCCAGCGGAGACCCCGCCCAGGACGCGGGCTACCACCAGCACCTCGGTCGAAGGCGCCAGCGCCGCGAGGATGCACGCAGGGATGGACAGGGCCATGCCGGCGATGACCATCTGCTTGCGCCCGTAGCGGTCCCCGAGCGCACCCAGGTAGAGCACAGACGCCGCAAGACCGAGCGAGTACCCCACCGCGATCAGGTTGAGCTGGGTCTGCGACGCATCGAAGTGATCGCCGATGTCGGGCAAGGCCACGTTGGCGACGGCAAGGTTCAAGTTGGCCACCGCCGAAACGAGGATCAGCGCTCCCAACACCGCGCCCGACCGCGCAGGAGAGGTGGAGGCCTTCAGAGCAGGAGGAGCCATCCGAATCTTCTAGCACCAACCGCCGGGAGCCGACCGGACCCACCTGCTTCTGGAACGACTGAGGGGGCGACGGCACAGCCGTCGCCCCCTCAGTCTCGTTCAGGAGGGTTCGCCCCTACACGGCGTCGGCGTCGCGCTCGCCGGTGCGGATCCGGACCACGTTGTCGACGTCGGTCACCCACACCTTCCCGTCACCGATCTTGTCGGTGCGGGCGGCGGTCACGATGGCATCCACCACCGCGCCTGCGACCTCCGGGGTCACCACGGTCTCCACCCGAACCTTGGGGACGAAGTCGACGGTGTACTCGGCGCCCCGGTACACCTCGGTGTGCCCGCCCTGGCGGCCGAAGCCCTTCACCTCGTCGACCGTCAGGCCCTGGACGCCGGCTGCCTTCAGCGCATCCTTCACCTCGTCGAGCTTGTGGGGCTTGATGATGGCTGTGATCAGCTTCATGTGGCTCCTCCTATCCGATCCGGCCCATGGAGGCCACGTCACCCAGGTTGTATGCCGTCTCGGCGTGCTCGGCCAGGTCGAGGCCCACGTCCTCGGCCTGCTCCGACACCCGGAGCCCGACGACGAGGTCGATGATCTTGCCGATGATCAACGTAGCCACGAACGAGAAGGCCAGCACTGCGATCGAGGCGATGGCCTGCTTGCCCAGGAGCTCCCAGCCTCCGCCGAAGAACACGCCATCGGCGCCGGCCTCGTTGATGGCGGTGTCGGCGAAGAAGCCCAGCAAGAGCGCCCCCGTGAGACCTCCCACCAGGTGGATGCCCACGACGTCGAGCGAGTCGTCGTATCCCAGCTTGAACTTGAGCTGGATGGCGAGCAAGCAGATCACGCCCGCAGCGAAGCCGATCAGCACCGCGGGCAGCGTGCCGACGAAGCCGGCGCAGGGCGTGATGGCGACCAGTCCCGCGACTGCACCGGAAGCTGCACCCAAGGTCGTTGGCTTGCGGTCCTTGATCCACTCCGTGAGCACCCAGCCGAGCATCGCCGCGGATGCTGCGATGAAGGTGTTCATGATCGCCTGGGCGGCGAGGCCGCTGGCGGCCAAGGCGGAGCCGGCGTTGAACCCCGCCCAGCCGACCCACAGGATCCCGGTGCCGAGCAGCGTGAGGGGCAGGTTGTGCGGGTGCATGCCCTCCTTGGGCCAGCCCTTGCGCTTGCCCAGCAGGATCGCCAGTGCGAGCGCTGCGGCTCCTGCGTTGATGTGGACGACGGCACCACCAGCGAAGTCGAGAGCCCCCATGTCGAAGATCCAGCCTCCACCCCAGACCCAGTGGGCGACGGGCGAGTACACCACGAGGAGCCAGATGGCGATGAAGATCGCAAAGGCGCCGAACTTGAACCGATCAGCCGTTGCCCCTGTGATCAGCGCAGGGGTGATGATGGCGAAGGTCATCTGGAATGCCGCGAAGAGGATGACGGGGATGGTGAGCCCCTCCATGACCTCCATCCCCACGTCCTTGAACCCGATGAAGTCGAAGTTGCCCCAAAGGGCGTGGTCCCCGCCGAAGGCGATGGTGTAGCCGAGCAGCACCCAAAGGACCCCCATGAGGCCCATGGCGAAGAAGTTCTGCATCAGCATCCCCAGGGCGTTCTTCGCCCTGACCATGCCCGCGTAGAAGATGGCCAGGCCCGGCGTCATGAAGAGCACCAAAGCAGCGCTCGTCAACAGCCACGCTGTGTCCCCGGAATCGATGTCCATGGCTCCCTCTCTGATCGAGTCCGGCCCCGGGTCGAGGCCCTGAACTGACGAGAGGATTACCGGCGACTGTTTCGGCTGATGGCGCTGCGTGTTTCCAGTCTGTGAACTGCCCCGCGCTCAGGAGGGCTCAGAGGTGCTCGGCGGTGCTGCCCGCCACCTCCATGGGAGGTAGGCCCAGCTTGCGGTGGTCCCACGAGCGCACGCGCTCGGCCACCACGCGGACGGCCACTCGCTTGTTGAGCATGAACTCGACGAGGGGCCTCGCTTCTTCGGTGTAGGGCCCGTTGTAGCGCTCCCAGATGTTCACCCCGACGGCCCAGAGCTGGTCGGGATCCTCCACGACCATCCCGCGGCCCTCGATGGAGACCCCACGAAGCGTGTCGTACGTGTCGCCGTCCTCGATCATGCACGAGATGCGCTCGTCACGCCTGAGGTTCTGTGCCTTCTGCGAGCGTGACTTCGTCTCGAACCAGATCTCGCCGTCGATCACGGCGTACCACATGGCGACGAGGTGGGGGTGCCCGGTCGGTCCGAGCGTGGCCATCGTGGCAGTTCGGCTGCGCTCCACGAACGCGGCGACCTCGTCATCGCTCATCCGGATCTGGCTTCGCTGGTTCTCTCCCATGACCGGAGGCTAGATGAGCATGTCGCCGCCGGTGTTCGGATGGCAGAAGCGTCCGCCGTCCCATCGCCTGGGGCTACCCTCTCCCCCGCCAGAAGCCACGCTCGTCGCTGAACTTGGCGCAGGGCCCTCCTCGAGCACTTGGATCGGAGCCATCGATGGCCCAGGAAAGTCTGGACCCACGGGTGCAGGAGATTCGTCGACACATCGACGTCCTCGGTGGCCGCGGCTTGGAGATCGGTCCGTTGCACTCGCCGATCGTGAAACCCTCCGAGGCCGAAGTGCGCTACGTGGACGTCCACCTCACCCCTGAGCTGAAGGCGTACTACTCGACACATCCAGGGATGCAGGTAGATGACATCGTCGAGGTCCACCACGCGTTGATCGTCGACGGCCAGGCCCGTTCGCTCCCCGAAGCCGTCGCACCCGACGCACCCTTCGACTGGGTGATCGCGTCCCACGTGATCGAACACGTTCCCGACCTCGTCGGCTGGCTGCACGACGTCGCCGCCGTCCTCGTTGACGGAGGGCGGCTGGCCCTCGCCATCCCCGACCGGCGCTACTGCTTCGACGCCCTCCGGCCCCCCACCACGGTGGGCCAGGTGCTCCAGGCCCACTTCGACGGTGACACCAGGCCGTCGGTGAGGGCGGTGTTCGACCACTTCTCGACAGCCGCCGAAGTCGACCTCGCCTCGGCGTGGCGCGGAGAGCCCGTCGACCCGATCTCTGTCATCCACGGGAACGAGATCGCGTGGGACCACGTCCAGCGGGTCATCGAAACGGGCGAGTACCAGGACTGCCACGTGTGGCTGTTCACACCCGGAAGCTTCGCCACCCAGCTCCGGACCCTGGGCGAGCTGGGACTTCTGGGCCTCGTGCCGGTGTCGGTCGAACCGACTGCCCAGGGGAGCATCGAGTTCTACGCGACCCTCGCGAAGGTGCCGAGCGACCTCTCCGACGAAGCTCGACGCCGCGTGGTCACGGAGGGCTTCGACCGGCTTGCGTCCGAAGATGATCTGGACGGCGACGGCGGCACCGGACGGCGACGACCGGTCGAGCTCAGCGAGCGCGAGGAGCGCGCCATCCAGCTCAAGCGACGCGCACTCGAGAAGGCCCGCCGCGTGCTGGGAGGGCTCCGATCCAGCTGAGCGCTCAGGAGGCGGTCTCGGGCTGCTCGACCCGCCCGTCGGCATGGCGGGCGAACCGCGGTGCGGAGGCCGGATGGACCGGGTTGTCGGAGAGGGGGACGCCCCCGAAGCCCGTGCGGCGGTAGTCCTCGAAGGCCTGCATCAAGCCTGCCTGGTCGTTCATGACGAACGGCCCGCTCTTGGCGACGGGCTCACCGATGGGCTTGCCCTGCAGCAGCAGCACCTCCACGCCGCCTGGGCTGGAGAGCTCGATCGGTTCGGTGGCCCTGACCGCTGCCCCCGTCGCTGCGGGAAGCTCGAATCCGTCGAGGTGGAGGGCATCACCCTCGAAGGCGTAGAGACAACGGGTCGTCGATTCGCCCGCCGCTGCCGGAAGCACCCAAGTGGCTCCGGGCTCCATGCGGATGTGCCAGATGGCCAAGTCCGCCTCGGCTCTCGACGCCCACGAGTGCGGCGGTGGCGGGGGTGGGATCGCGCCCTCCAGCGACCCGGCTATCACAGTGATCTCCGTGGTTCGCCCCTCGGCGTTCACCGACACGTGCCGCGGGATCTCGGAGTCCCAGAGCATCGTGAAGTAAGGATCTGTCAGCTTGTCCTCTGCCGGAAGGTTCAGCCAGATCTGGAAGAGCTCCAAGGTGTTGGGTCCCGACTCGTCGAGGAGGGGGAACATCTCGGAGTGGACGATTCCTCCACCCGCCGTGAGCCACTGCACGTCGCCCCTTCCGAAGCGGGCGGTGGCGCCCAGGGAGTCGGAGTGGTCGATGATGCCCTGCCTGACGTAGGTGACCGTCTCGAAGCCGCGGTGGGGATGGGGTGGGAAACCCGGCACAGTGCTGCCGTGGTACATGTTCCATCCATCGCGACCCGAGAAGTCCATGCCGATGTCTCGGCCCTCGAGGGAGGCTGCAGGGCCCAGCTGGCCGTTGCCCTCGGGGTAGCGGTCGAGGTGGTGGGCGCAGAAGAGGAACGGGTCGACCATCGGCCACTGGAAGCCCAACGGGAAGGTCTGGATCACCACTTCGGCCATGTCTCCAGCTTAGGGAGGCGTCCTCGCGTCCGCTCGGGGGTCGAAGCACTGGGGGAGGCCCTCCCCTCGGCACGTTGTGAGACGCTGCAACGGTGACCGCTCCCCCGCCGCTCACCGTCACACGGGCGCTCGTGCGCGGCTTGCGGAGACGGTGTCCCTTGTGCGGTAGCTCCGAGCTCTTCGACGGCTACTACCGGATGAAGATCCGCTGCCCCCGATGCAACCTGTCCTTCGAGCGCGTCGAAGGGCACTGGGTCGGATCCCTGGGCATGAACATCATCGTGACCTTCGGGGTGCTCCTCGTGACCATCGCTGTCTCCGTCGCCCTCATGTGGCCACGGCCGAGTGCGGTGCCGATGCTCGTGCCTGCTCTAGTCGTCGCCATCGGCGTGCCGCTGCTGTTCTTCCCCATCTCGCGGACGCTGTGGAGCGCGATCGACCTGCTCATGACTCCCCTCGAGCCCGACGACGACGTGGACCCCGACTGGATCCCCTCGCGGAGGGGCCCCGGGCGTCGCTGAGTCGCCCTGCCATCCACGTAGCGTCCTGCACGGCATGAGCCTCCACGTCGTTGTTGAAGTATGCGAACACGTCGAAGCCTCCGTCCAGCCACTCGCCCAGCCTCTCCGCCGGGCGCCACAGTCGGCGACCTCCGTACCTGCCCTCGTACGAGCGCTCCCGAGCTTGCGGACCGTGGAAGCGGACGTAGGTCCACCCTGCGGTCAGCTCCCAGGGGTGGCACTCGATCAGGTCGTGGATGCAGAGCGCGGCGCTGTGGCGACGAAGCACCTCGAAGACCTCGTCGTGGAGCCAGCTGCGATCGCGCAGCTCCACAGCCCACCGGATGGTCGTAGGCGCCGCCGCGAGCATCTCGTCGAGCCTGGCTGCGTCGCGGCGCCACCTTGGAGGCAGCTGGATCAGGTTGGGCCCCAGCGCTTCACCGAGGTGCTCGACGCGCTCGACGTGGTTGGAGAGCCAGGAGGGAGCGTCACGGAGCTTCATGCGGTGCGACCCGAACTGGCCGACCTTCACCGCGTAGATGAAGCCTTCAGGGGCTTGTGCCGCCCAGCCGTCGACGGTCGAGGCGGCGGGGAGCTTGTAGAAGGTGTTGTTGATCTCGACGGTGTCGAAGCGCTCGGCGTAGTAGGCGAACCACTCCCGGGGTGGCGCGTCGCTGGGGTAGACCCGTCCCCGCCAATCCTTGTAGGACCACCCCGAGCATCCCACCCTCGCCTTGGCCGCTCGCCCAGCGGAACGGCCGGCTCTGGAGCTCGGAGCGTGAGAAGCTGGCTCAGCTGCGATCTGGGTCACGCTTGTCGGACGGATCTTCGTCCGGCATGGCCGAGGGAGCGTTTGGGTCGGGCCACTCTCCACCGCCCGCCATGTTGCCGGGTCCGACGTTCTGTTGAACAGGGATCACCCAACCCTCCTCCGTCTCGACCGGCTCCCCTGTGTACTGACGGATGTCTTCGCCTTCGCTGTCGATCAGGTCACGAACCTCTTCGAGCCTGCCGGGGCGGCCCTCGTCGAAGAACCGCCGGTCATCACCCAACGGCCGCTCTGCTGTCGCTCCCTCGGGTGGGCGCGACCTGGGCTCGACCTCGTCGTCCCGGGGATCTGGGGCCGGATCGCTCATGGCTGGGCCCTACCCCATCGGTCCCCGCACAACCGCCCCGCGCATTGATACGTTGCGCGCCATGAAGTCAGGCCGGATCAGCAGCTCGAGTAGATCGCACCCTCGAGGTATGGATCACCCGTCCGGGGCGCTCCGGGCTCGATGGCTGGCGATCGCGTCCGTGGCAGCCGTCCTCGCTGGTTCCTTCCTACCCGGGATCACGACGCCCACCGCATCTGCCGAAGCGCACGTCGTCGAGGGCGTCGTAACGGCAGCAGGGGTCCCCTTGAGCTCCTCGGCCGTGTCCCTGTTGGCCGCGGGCCCGGATGAACGCGCACCGGCGGAGCTGGCGACCGCGACGACCGGGCCCGACGGCCGGTTCGAGCTCTCCTACGAGGCGGCCTCCGACCCCCGGGCGGTCCTGTACCTGCGGGCGACGAGCGCCGACGACGGATCGCTGGTGCTCGCCAGCGTGCTCGGAGCCCTGCCGGCGCCACACGAGGTCGTGCTCAACGAGCGCACGACAGTGGCGACCGCCTACGCGATGGCGCAGTTCACCGACGGAACCGGGATAGGTGGTCCCTCCCCCGGCCTGCAGAACGCTGCGGGAATGGCGGGGAACCTCGTGGACCGAAGGACGGGGGAGCTGAGCGAGGTGTTGACCTCACCTCCCAACGGCGACGAGACCTCGGCGGTGGCCACCTTCAACAGCCTCGCCAACATGGTCTCGGCCTGCGCATCGACCCCCGCCGAGTGCGCAACCCTCATCGCCGCTGCCACGACACCCGAAGGCGAGGCGCCGTCCGACACCTTCCAGGCCATGGTGAACGTGGTCCACGATCCGTGGCACAACGTGGCGGAGCTCCTTGCGGTGTCGACGCTCCCCCCGGCGCCCTACCAGCCTGCGCTCCACCTACCGCCCGATGCGTGGACGCTGGCCATCCGGTTCGACGGCGACGGCCACAGCATGGCGGGCCCCGGGAACTTCGCCGTAGACCACGAGGGGAACCTCTGGGTCCTCAACAACTACCAGTTCAACGCCGACGTGAACGTGCCCGTGTGCGGCGGCGACATCCTGTTGAAGTTCTCGCCCACCGGCCAGTACGTCGAGGGCTCGCCGTACACGGGGGGCGGGCTCAGCGGGGCTGGCTTCGGGATCGACATCGACCCGTACGGCGACGTCTGGGTGGGCAACTACGGGTTCGCCGCACCGCCGCCCGGATGCCCCGAGGACGACCAACCACCGCACGACAGCGTTTCGAGGTTCCGACTCGACGGAACGCCCGTGTCACCCGACACCGGCTACACCAACGGCGGGATCTCCTGGCCGCAGGGGACGACCTCCGATCCCCAGGGCAACGTCTGGATCGCCAACTGCGGCAACGACAGCGTCACCGTGTTCCCGGAAGGCGACCCCACGCGGGCCGTCCAGCACACCGACATCGGGCTGACCAAGCCCTTCGACATCGTGGTGAACGACGGGGGGGTCGCCTTCGTCACGGGCGTCGAGTCGAGCACGGTGGCCATCCTCGGCCCAGATGGCTCTCCGCAGCCGGGCTCGCCCATAGGCGACGGCTACTTCGATCGGCCGATGGGGATAACCGCGGACAGCGAGGGGAACATGTGGGTCTCCAACTCGGGCGTGATCGACCTCCCCTGCCCCGGAGTGGAGAAGCCGGACTCGGTCGGGGGGTCGCTGGCGCTGCTCCGACCCGACGGGACGCCCTGGCAGGAAGAGCCGTTCACGGGCGGAGGTCTCACCGCTCCGTGGGGCAACGTCGTGGACGGGAACGGGAACGTGTGGGTGGCCAACTTCGCAGGGCGGAGGGTGTCGCAGTTCTGCGGCGTGCCGGCGGTCGGTTGCCGGCCCGGAACGACGACCGGCGATCCAATCTCGCCCGACGGCACCGGCTACGGGTTCGACGGGCTCACCAGGAGCACCGGGCTCACGGTGGACACCGCCGGCAACGTCTGGGTCACCAACAACTGGAAGGAGATCCCTCTCCAGACCAACCCCGGCGGTTACCAGATCGTGGCCTTCGTCGGCTTGGCGGGTCCGGTTCAGCCCCCCGAACCGGTCGCTCGTCCCGAGCCCGCTCCTCCACTGGTGCCTCGCTTCACGGGTTGAGCTAGGAGCTCATGGCGTCCTGGGTGGCGGTGACGCCCGCGCCCCGGACGAGCGTAAGGTGGCCCCCGAGGTACCCGCCGACGATGGCAGCGAGGCCGCCCATCACACCCAAGGTGATCGCCTTGCGGCGACGGCCCCGGAGCCTCGCGACGAGCGACGTCGTGTAGAGCAGCAGCGCGGTGCCGTTGGCGGCTGCGTGGACGACCCCGACCCGCTTCGAGCGCTTGCCCACGACCAGCCAGTCGGACACGCCCGTGAGGGCGGTGGGCAGCGCCGTGGCGACGCCGAAGGCCACGAGGATCGTGGCACCGCGCGAAGCGCGGTGCCCGCCGACCACGTCGAGAAGGCTCGCTCCCATCCACGCGCCGAGCGGGAGATCGGTGAGCAGGGGGTGCACGGAGTGGCCGAGCCACTGCCCTCCTGCGATGCGACGCACCTCCGGCCGGCCGAGCACGGGGCCCGCGCGACCAGCGACGGACCTGACGACGCAGTCGAGATCGGCCGCGTCCTCGATCCTCCTGACCAGATCGAGGAGCGCGCTCGATCCTCCGTTGCTCGACGGGTCGATCGCTTCCCGGCCTGCATCCGTCATGGCCAATGCCCTACCGCGACCCGGGGGTGCCCAAACGGACGCCTCGACCGGAACGCCTGTCGACGCAAGCGGGGGGCGTGAGAGCATGACCCGATGGAGGGGGACCCAACAGCGCCGCTTTGGGAGAGCTCGGCTCTCGTCACCATCGACGTGCAACGCGACACGCTCGACGGTCAACCCCTGGAGGTGCCGGGAACCAGTGCGGCACTACCTCGGATGGCCAGGCTGAGCGAGGCCTTCCGTGCGGCACGCCTGCCCATCGTCCACGTGCTGAGGCTCTACGCGGCTGACGGGCACAACGCGGAGAGATCTCGGCGAGACGTTGCCAGCGGTGAGGTTCCGGTGTTCCGACCCGGGACCCCCGGTCGATCCCTGGCCCCGGAGATCCTCCCGCCCGGCACGGGGGAGCTGGACGACCAAGCGCTCCTCTCGGGCTCCCTGCAGCATGTCGGCCCGCTGGAGGCCGCCATGTACAAGCCTCGGTGGGGCGCGTTCTTCGAAACCCCCCTGCACGAGCACCTCCAGGCCATGGGGGTCACCACGGTGGTTTTCGCTGGTTGCAACTTCCCGAACTGCCCCCGCACGTCCGTCTATGAAGCCTCCGAGCGCGACTACCGGGTGGTGCTCGCGTCCGACGCCGTGTCCGGCATCTACGACCGGGGCGTCGACGAGCTGAGGGGCATCGGAGTCCACGTGCTCACCGCCCGTCAGATCGCCTCCGCCCTGGCCCCGCTGCCCTGAGCCGCTCAGCGCGGCGGGGGTGCCACCGTGGCCGCCAGCTCTTCTTTGTCCATGCTTGAACGGCCGGGGATCTCCTGTTCACGTGCCAGCTCGACGAGCTCCTCTTTGCTCAGGCCCTCCTTGTCGGCCATCACGGGAGCGCCCAGGTCAGCCTTGGAGGCTTCCAGCTCCGTGGCCAGATCCTCCAGGCGTCGTGCGTCGAGGGCGCTGCGAAGCGGTGGGAACATCTCCTGCTCCTCCTCTTCGGCGTGGTGCTCGACGTTCTCCATGAGGACCGCCATCTTGGCGACCCAACGGTCCGAGCCGACCTCCTCCTGGGTCAGCTCGGCCATGAGCACCTTGACCACGTGGTGCTCTTCGATGCCCTCGTCGACGACCTCTGCGATCTCCTCGCTGGTGTCGTGGACCGAGGGGTAGAAGACCCTCTCTTCGATGGCCGTGTGGGTCTCGAGCTCTTCCAAGATCTGCTTGGCGAGCTCCAGCATCTTCGCCGCGTCGTCGTCTTCCTGGGCTTCGCGGAAGCGGGAGAACAGCCCCCGGACCCTGTTGTGGTCGGCGGTCAACAAGCTCAGAGCATCCATCGGAGCCTCCTGTGAAGGGTCTGGTCTGCGCTGCCTCTACCCATCCGCGGCCGCCCCACACGCCTGCTCCCGCTCTTGGGTCTCCCGTTCGGGTCCGTGCGACACCCGAAGCGCCAGGGCTGCTCTCCTCGGCCGGGAGACGTGGCCATCACTTTCAGCCGAGTTGACCCCATCCGCCGCCGCCGGGGGTGAGCATCCTCAGGACGTCGCCGGAGCGCAGGCGGATGGTGCACTTGTCGGGGAGGCGTTCTGCTCGGGCTTCGTCGCCCCCCGGCAGCAGCCAGTTCTCCCCCACCGCTCCGGGCTCTCCGCCGGCGAGACCCCAGGGCTGGGACACCCGGCGCTCGGTGATCAGCGAGACGGTGACGTCTTCGAGCACCTGGAGGTCTCGCTCGATCCCGTCGCCACCCCTGGCCCGGCCGGCGCCGCCGCTCCCACCTCGGATCCGGTAGCGCAGCACCCGCATCGGGAAGGCTCGCTCGAGGGCTTCGCAAGGCGTGTTCCGGGTGTTGGTCATGCCGGTGTGGATGGCCGACTGGCCGGCACGAGCCTCACCGGCGGGTCCCTCGCCCCTCTGCGTGAAGGCGCCGGATCGGCTGGAGCCGGGTGGGCGACCGCCCTGACCTCCACCGACCGTCTCGTAGTACACCCAGCCGTCGCCACCGATGAGCAGGTTGTTCATGGTCCCCTGCGATGCAGCGCCCACCCTTCCCGGTACGGCCTGGCCCAGCGCACCCAGGCAGGCGTCGGACACCCGCTGGCTCACCTCCACGTTGCCCGCACCCACGGCGGTTGGCGGCCGCGCGTTGACGATGGTCCCCGCTGTTGCGATCACCCTGAGAGGCCGGAGTGCCCCTCCGTTCGCCGGGATGGTGGGGTCCGCGGCACAGCGCAGTGCGAACACCGCGGAGCTCACCGTGACGGCCTCGACCGCGTTGACGTTGCCGCGCCGCTGGGGGTCGGTGCCCTCGAAGTCGAAGGTCACCTCGTCGCCCTCGATCGTCAGGGTCACCACGATCTTGCCCGGCTGCTGCTGATCCGGCTCGGGCCCGAACGAGTCGATCACGTCCTCGAAGCGCCAGGTGCCATCGGGCAACGCCGAGAGCTCTGCGCGCATGCGGCGCTCGCCGTATGCGAGGACCTCGGAGAAGTGAGCGGCAGCGACATCGGCCACGCCGGCAGAGCCAGCGTCGGATCCGGCGCTCTTGCCCCGAGCCCCACCTGTGAGCTCCTCCACCAGCTCGAGCAGTCGGCTCACGCCGAGCACGTTGGCCCCGATCTGGGCGTCCAGATCCCCCGCCCGCTCCTCTGGCGTGCGTGAGTTGGCGAGCAGCAGTCGCCTCACCTCGTCCGTGAGCAGCACCGGTGGGATGCGCAGGCCCTCTTGGAAGATCTCCGTGGCATCTGCTGGGAGCGAGCCGGGCGCCGCGCCACCGACGTCGGCGTGATGTGCACGGTTGGCCGCCCACCCCACCAGATGGCCGTCGACGAAGCACGGCGCCACCAGGGTGACGTCGTTGAGGTGCGTTCCACCGGCGAACGGATCGTTGACGATGACCTGATCGCCGGGAAGCAAGGCCGCCGATCCGCCCCGAACGCCACGAGGCTCCGCAGGGCGCTCTCCGGAGCCCGGTGGAGGCTGGCGCCCGGTGTGGGGGAACGCCTCTATCGCAGAGCGCACCGACGCAGGCATGGAACCCAGGTGAACGGGGATGTGCTCTGCCTGGACCAACATCTCGCCATCTGCGGTGAACAGCGCCGCCGAGCAGTCGGCGCGCTCTTTGATGTTGGGACTGAAAGCCGCCCGACGCAGGACAGCTCCCATCTCGTCGGCGACCGCCTTGAGCTTGCCCACGAGGATCTGCAACGAAGCCGGATCGAGCTCGCTCCCAGGCCGAAGCTGACTCGGCCTTCCCGAGGCTTCCGTAGCGAGGCCCTCGGGATGGTGCTCGACATCCACCGAGGAACGACGAAGCACCAGCGCACCCGCTTCCCCGAGCGTTCCCACCCATCCCTCAGGAATCCACACCGTGCAGTCGGGCTCCGCCAAGGCGAGCGGGCCCACCAGGGAGCCCGAAGCAGTGAGATCCCGCCGGTGCTGGGGTACGGGGAGGTCGTCGAGATCGACGGGCGACGCGAGCGATGCCGTCGCCCGCAGGGCGATCACCTCCACGGGGTGCCCGTCACGCCGGTAGCCGTTGCGGCGCTCGTGCACCCCGTGCAGCTCTTCGACCGAACCGACCCGCAGCTCATGGCTCTGTCCCGCGTAGCGACAGTCGAGCGCGGTGGCAACCGTGATCGGGGACGACGTAGGCGAAGTGGGGCCGAGGGATGAGAGGAGCTGGGCGCGGGCCTGCGATGCGAGCGAGTCGATCGCCTCGTGAAGACCCTCGTGGTCCAACGGATCGGGCCACGATCGAACCAGATCCACCTGCTGGGGAGCCCCCAGGATCCCGACAGCGGAGAGCACACCCGCGCGCGCCGGCACGATCACGCACTCCATGTCGAGCGCGTCGGCGAGGGCGCACGCGTGAAGGGGCCCGGCACCGCCGAACGCCACGAGAGCCAGCTCTCGCGGATCCACACCCTGCTCCACCGTGACGGCCCGGATCGCCTGGGCCATGTTGGCCTCCACCACCGAGATCACACCTTCGGCCTCTGCCCCGGCAGCTGCAAGGGCCCGCGACGCGGCAACCAGGTCGAGCTCGCCGAGCCCGGGGAGCTGGACCCCCGCCGGGAGACGTCCGGCCACCAGGTCGGCGTCGGTGACCGTCGGCTCGCTCCCGCCCAGTCCGTAGCAGGCTGGCCCCGGCACAGACCCGGCCGACACCGGCCCCACCGCCAAGGCTCCTCCCGAATCGAGGCGGGCGATCGATCCGCCCCCTGCACCGATGGTGTGCACATCGAGGGAGGGAAGCCTCACGGGGAGGCCCGCCACCACCCGCTCGGCAGCGGGAGCCGGCTGCCCATCCAGCACGAGGCACACGTCTGTGCTCGTCCCGCCCATGTCGAAGGTGACCGCCCCCGGGTACCCGTTCGCAGATGCAGCGGCGGCCCCCGCAAGCACCCCTCCAGCGGGACCCGACAGGAGGAGGGATGCCGGCTTCTCTGCCGCCTCCCCCGCCGGCACGAGGCCTCCGGCAGACGTCATGACGAGGACGCGGTCGGCGATGCTTCCGAGGTTCCTCAGGTAGTCGCGGCAGATCGGCCGGAGATAGGCGTTGACCACCGTCGTGCAGGTGCGCTCGTACTCCCTCATCTCAGGGCTCACCTCTGACGACCTCGTCACGTCGAAGCCGGCAGACGACAGCACCTGCGCCACCTCCTCCTCGTGGGAGGGATCGAGGTCGGAGTGCAGTAGGCAGACCGCCATCGCATCCACTCCCGAGGCCAGCGCTCCGCCCAGCGACGACCCCTCAACGGCGAGAGCTTGGCTGCCGGAGGCCTCGAGGCGTTCGATCACCTCGTAGCGGTGATCCCTCACCACGAGGGGCTCGGGACGATCGACGGACTGGTCGTACAGCGAGGGCCGGTCCTGGCGACCTATCTCGATCACGTCCGCGAACCCCGCAGTGGTGACCAACCCCACCTGGGCTCCCCTGCGCTCGAGCAGGGCGTTCGTGGCCACGGTGGTGCCATGGGCCAGCACCTCGGTGGCGGCACCGCTGGACGCCGAGTCGTCGTCGCCCACCCCTAGGTGCAACGAGCGCACGCCCCGCCGCACGGCGACGCCCGGGTCATCCGGGGTGGAGAGCACCTTGAGGATCCGCCCGTGGGAATCCACGAGATCCGTGAAGGTGCCGCCGGTGTCGCTGGCCACCCGGATGGGTCTCTGCGCGACAGGGCCGAGCTCGGCGTGATCGGGGTTCATGACGACCGCCTCACGGAGATGGGAAGACGACGGAGCCCCACGCGCACCCTGCCGGTCCTCAGGGGTGGACGGGCCCCGAGCGCGCCAGCTGCGATAACGCCGCCTCAACTGCCAGCTTGTCGACCAGATCGTTCATCGCATCGCCGTTGTGGCCCTTCACCCAGCGGAACTGCACGTGGCCCCGCCCGTTGACCATCTCGACGAGGGGCTCCCAGAGATCCCGGTTCGCGACGGGCTTGCCTGCGCTGTTTCGCCATCCTCGTCGTAGCCAGCCCTCCCACCAACGATCCCGGAAGCAGTTCACCACGTACGTGGAGTCGCTCACGACCTCGAGGGGACCCGGCAGAGCCTTCACCGCCTCGAGCACCGCTGTCAGCTCCATCCTCTGGTTGGTGGTGTGGGGCGCGGCTCCCGACGCGAACTCGCCGCTGGGCACGGCCCAGGCCCAACCCCCCGGGCCGGGGTTCCCGCTGCACGCCCCGTCGGTGTACACGACCCGGGACTCCGATCCGACCGATGCCATGTCCGGATGCTCTCACGAACCGACCGCAGAGGCCGACCTGGCGGGATTCCCGCGATCCGTGTCGCTCCGATGCTCTTTGGGGGCATCATGGACGAGGGCGAGAAAACAACACAGCTCGGAAGGCAACGGCATGATCATCGACGCTTTCGTCCACCAGCTCCCCGACACCGACCCCAGCGAGACGGGTGAGTGGCTCGACTCGCTCGACGCCGTGATCGACGCCAAGGGCAAGACGAGGGCCCGCTACCTGGTGTCGAAGATCACCGAGCGCGCCAGGGAGCGCCAGGTGGGAACGCCCGCCGAGGTGAACACCCCCTACGTCAACACCATCCCGGTGGAGCAGGAGCCCTGGTTCCCCGGCGACTTCGAGCTGGAGCGCCGCATCAGGGCCTTCATCCGGTGGAACGCCGCCGTGATGGTCGTCTACGCCAACAAGCACGCTGACGGCATCGGGGGCCACCTCTCCACCTTCGCCTCGTCGGCGGCTCTCTACGAGGTGGGCTTCAACTGGTTCTTCCGGGGCAAGCAGAGCGGCATGCCGGGTGACGCCATCTACATCCAGGGTCACGCTGCGCCGGGCATCTACGCCCGTGCCTTCCTCGAGCACCGCCTCGACGAGAACCAGCTGCGCAACTTCCGCCGCGAGATCAGGGGGCCCGTGCCGGGTCCCGGCCTGTCCAGCTACCCGCACCCCCGCCTCATGCCCGAGCTGTGGGAGTACCCGACGGTGTCGATGGGCCTCGGCCCGATCAACTCCATCTACCAGGCACGGTTCAACCGCTACCTCCACCATCGCAAGCTCGACGAGACCAGCGAGAGCCGCGTGTGGTGCTTCCTGGGCGACGGGGAGTGCGACGAGCCCGAGACGCTGGGTTCCATCTCGCTGGCCGGGCGCGAGGGCCTCGACAACCTCACCTGGGTGATCAACTGCAACCTCCAGCGCCTGGACGGACCGGTGCGCGGCAACGGCAAGATCATCCAAGAGCTCGAGGCGCTCTTCAGGGGTGCGGGCTGGAACGTGATCAAGGTGATCTGGGGCTCCGGGTGGGACCAGCTGCTCCAAGCGGACACCGAAGGGCTCTTGCTCCACAAGATGAACACCACGGTCGACGGCGACTTCCAGCGCTACGCCGTGTCCGATGGAGCCCACATCCGCGACCACTTCTTCGGCCCCGACCCGAGGCTGCGCCAGATGGTGGAGCACCTCACCGACGAGGAGCTGCGCGCGCTACCCCGCGGCGGCCACGACTACGCCAAGCTGTACGCGGCCTACCGCGCAGCCGTCGAGCAGCGCGGCGCACCCACGGTCATCCTTGCCAAGACCGTCAAGGGGTGGGCCCTCGGATCAGACGTCGAGGGGCGCAACGCAACCCACCAGATCAAGAAGATGACCGCCGATCAGCTGCGGGTGCTGCGGACCAGGTTGCACCTGGACGACGACATCCCCGACGAGGTGCTGGAAAGCGAAGAGGCACCCTTCTACCGCCCACCCGAGGGAAGCAGCGAGCACGAGTACCTGATGGGAAGGCGCACCGCCCTCGACGGCCCCCTCCCTTCCAGGACCACGAGGGTGAGGCGCCCGCTGGAACTGCCCGCCGACGACACCTTCGAAGAGCTGGCAGCGGGGTCGGGCAGCCAGAGCGCCTCGACCACCACCGCCTTCACCCGCCTGCTGCGCACCCTCGCCCGGGACGAGGCCTTCGGTGCTCGAGTGGTGCCGATCATCCCCGACGAGGCACGCACCTTCGGGATGGACGCCTTGTTCCGGGAGCTGAAGATCTACTCCAGCGAGGGTCAGCTCTACGAGCCGGTCGACGCCAAGCTCCTCCTCTCGTACGTGGAGTCGACCGACGGGCAGATCCTGGAAGAGGGGATCACCGAGGCCGGCTCGATGGCCAGCTTCACCGCTGCCGGCACCTCCTACGCGACGCGGGGCGTCCCGATGGTCCCGTTCTTCACCTTCTACTCCATGTTCGGGTTCCAGCGAGTGGGCGACCTGATCTGGGCGGCTGCTGACGCCCAGGCCAAGGGCTTCCTGCTGGGAGCCACCGCCGGACGCACGACGCTCGAGGGTGAGGGCCTCCAGCACCAGGACGGCCACAGCCACGTGCTGGCATCGACGGTTCCCACCTGCGAGGCCTACGAC
>CAZHBH010000028.1:0-28279 GCA_964530525.1 uncultured Rhabdothermincola sp.
CGACAAGGGCATCGCCAACAGCATCCTCGTGAAGGTCAACCAGATCGGCACGCTCACCGAGACGCTCGACGCGCTCGAGCTGGCCACCCGTTCCGGCTACGGGTCCGTGATGTCGCACCGCTCGGGGGAGACGGAGGACGTGACCATCGCCGATCTGGCCGTGGCGACCAACTGCGGCCAGATCAAGACGGGTGCCCCGGCACGCACCGATCGTGTCGCCAAGTACAACCAGCTCCTGCGCATCGAGGCGGACCTCGCGGACGCCGGCGCTTACCGGGGGGTCTCTGCCCTGGCGAGGGGAGCTGGCCGGCGGTGAAGCGCCTGGTGGGGCCCCTGGTCCTGCTCGCCCTGACGGGCGGGCTGCTATTCCTCGGGGTCTTCCCGGCGCGCACCTACCTCGACCAGCGTCAGTCGATCTCCGAGCTGGAGCAGCGCGAGGCCGAGCTGGAATCGCAGAACGCCGCCTTGGAGGAGGAGGCCGAGAGGCTCTCGACCGACCAGGAGCTCGAGCGCATCGCCCGCGAGGAGTACGGCCTCGCGAAGCCCGACGAGGAGATCTACTACGTGCTCCCGCCCATAGAGGACCCGATCTCCCCACCCGACTCCTGGCCCTTCGACCGCCTCGGCCAACACCTCGACTGAACCCTGGGCTCGATGTTCTTCGAGCCGGCCTACGTGGCCCCGAGCTCCGCTGACGTCGCTCTTGCGGACTGCCCGTCACCCCCGGGCTCGATGTTCTTCGACCCGGCCTACGTGGCCCCGAACGGGCTCAGCGCAGCGGAGATGTTTGCGGCGTGTTCGTCCGAGCAGGCTTGCGAGGACGAGCGCGCCCAGCTCGTGCCCGGGGAGGGACTCGAACCCTCACGCGCCGTTGGGCGCTGGCGGGTTTAAGCCGCCTGCGTCTGCCGATTTCGCCACCCGGGCGTGACGAACACGGTACGTCGACCAGCTCGGCTGCTCCTCATGCGCTCCTCAGCGCTGGCCGGTGGCCCACCGCCTCCACCTGCGAGGCACCCCGGGCCTGGGGGACACCGTGGCCCGGGGCCGCCTGGCCGGCATCGGTGAGGGCGCGCCAGATCGCGGTTCGGCAACGGTCGCCAGCAGGGCCCTTGAGGTGGTTGGCGACCACGACCCCCTCGACCATGTCGGCGAGGATCGCCAGCCAAGGACGACCCCTGACCGCGACGGAGATGCAGGCCGTCCCGTCCGGGCGACGGCGGATCGTGCGGTCGACCCCACCGAGGCGTGGCGGACTGCGAAAGGAGGGAGCTTCGACCCCCAGCCGTCGAGCGGCGCTGGCTATCACACGAGAAGCTCGAGCGAAGTTGAGGGGATCGACGTGCACCGACCCAGTATGAGACCGAGGTGTGACACTCCAGCTGAGGCGCCGAACGCCCGAAGGCAGACCTGCCTAGTCGAGCCAGGCGGCGACCAGCTCGTCGCGGCGCTCGGTCCACTCCTCAGCGGTGATCGCGTACCTCACGTGGTCCTCCCACACTCCGTTGATCTCCAGGTAGCGAACGGCCAGGCCCTCCTCGCGCAGGCCCAGCTTCTCCACCACACGGCGGCTCGCTCGGTTGCGCGGGATGATCGCAACCTGAAGGCGGTGCAGGCGCAGGTCCTCGAAGGCGAAGCGGGCGAGGGCCACCACGGCTTCGGGCATGTAGCCCCTGCCTGCGTGGCGCCGGTCCATCCAGTACCCCACGTACCCGCTCTGGAACGGCCCTCTCTGCACCGACGACAGGTTGAGCTCTCCGATGAGGGCTCCGTCGAGGAAGATCCCAAAGCCGAAGGCCGTGCCCAGTTGAGCCTCGCGGTGGCGGGAGGCGCAGCGCACGGCGAAGGCCTCCACGTCGGTGGTCACGTCCGGCTGGCCAGGTGTGCGCGCAGGCTCCCAGGGCAGCAGCCAGTCTGCGTTCACCCTGCGCACCTCGCTCCAGGCTTCGAAGTCCTCCACCACGAGCCCTCGCAGCACCAGTCGGCGACCCTGGAGCACCGTCATGTCCCACACCACTCCACTGCCGCATGCTAATTGCGGCGTGATCGCCTCCGAGGACCTCCGCGATCGCCCTAGCGCGGTCGCGAGCTCCTTCAGCCTTCGTCCAGGCAGCTCGCCGCGAGGCCGTCGAGGATGTCGCTCTCCGACACGAGGCACTCGGCCAGGCCCAGTCGCCGCATGATCGTCACGAGCACGCACAGGCCGCCGACGATCACGTCGGCACGCCCCGCCTCGAGGCCGGGGTTGTAGAGGCGGTCCTCGAGGGATTCGGTCGCGAGCGTCCGGAACACGTCCTCCACCGCGGCGCGGGTGAGCGTGAAGTGGTGGGTGCGTGCTGGGTCGTGGACCTTCAACCCCAGCTCCACGGCGGCGACGGTCGTGATGGTGCCCGCCAGTCCCACGAACGTCTTGGCCTCGGTGATCCCGGGAAGCTCGCGGATGGCGTCGTCCACGTAGACCTCGTTCACCGAGATGCACGCCGAGAGCTCCTCCGGCAGGGGCGGGTCGTGGTGCAGGAACATCTCGGTGGACCGCACGCAGCCGACGTCCATGGAGAACGACCCCTGCCATTGCTCCCCGCCCACCGACAGCTCGGTGGAGCCCCCGCCGATGTCGCACACCAGGAACGGGCCGAGCGAGGGATCCAGCTCGGTGGTGGCTCCCACGAACGAGTACCGCCCCTCCTCTTCCCCCGACAGCAGCTCGGGGCGAGTGCCCACGGTTCGCTCGATCGCCTCGAAGAGCGCGTCTCGGTTCGAGGCGTCGCGCGCCGCGGAGGTGGCGGTCACCCGGAAGCGCTCGACCCCGTGCGCGTCCAGCACGTCGCGGTACTCCCGCAGCACCTCGAGCGTCCGCTCCACGGCGGCGGGATCCAGTCGACCCGTCGCAGCGACGCCGGCGCCGAGGCGCGTGATCGCCATCCGCCTCTCGAGGGCCTTGCCGTCCTCTGAGCGCACGAGGAGGCGCGTCGAGTTCGTCCCGCAATCGATGGCTGCGACGGGTGCGGTCATGGCGCGAAGGTTAGAGCCCCTCGACCCCCAGCTCTCGATCCACCCAACTGCCCACCGGGTCGTCGCCGCCCGCGAGGAACCACGCGTAGTGGGCGTGAAGGCACTTGACCCCCTTGCGGGTCCCCCCCACGCCTCCGGATGGGCGAGGACCCGTGTGCCCCTCGGGGACCGACGCGTCTCGCTCGGCCGCGTACCGCTCGTGCGCCTCTGCCACGAGGGCCACCTCCACCTCCAGCTCTGCGCGTCGAGCGCCTCCCTGCGACTCCAGCCTCGACACCTGTCGTCGCAGTTCGGGGTCGACGAGCCAGTAGCGGGTGGGCATGGGCGTGCCGTCGTGGAGGATCGGGGAGTTGCGGATGACCGAGGGCCTTCCCGACGTGTCGCGGACCACCACCTCGAAGGCGCCCATCGGCTCGCGGCCGAGCATCGCCGCCACCACCTCGCGGTCGCCCGACCTCGGACCGCCGCGCTCGTCGCTCACCTCGTGCCGGGACAGCGGCGTGGCCTTCGCGTCCGATGGGTCCATGCGTCGAAGGTACCGCTGGCTTGCCTAGGGTGGGCACGTGAGCTTCGGCGAGGAGAGCTTCGAGGGCGGCCAGCTCGACGCCATCATGCTCATCGCCGATTCTGCCCAGGTCGCCGACGGCAAGCTGTTCGTGCTGGGTGGCGGCCTGCGCCTCGTCGGGCCCCGTCCTCAACCCATGTCGATAGGGCTGCTGATCAGCGTCCCGTGGCACCTGGCGAACATCTCGCACAGCTGGAAGGTGGAGCTGCTCGACGAGGACGGCATGCCCGTGCTGCACAACGACATGCCCGTCGCGGTGCAGGGCAACTTCGAGGCAGGACGCCCTGCGGGATCCCTGCCGGGAACCGACCTCCCGGTTCCGCTGGCCATCAACTTCAGCGCTCTGCCCGTCACGCCGGGGGGCCGCTACGCGTGGCGCCTGGCCATCGACGACAACAGCGACCCTCGCTGGCAGGCGGGCTTCAGCGTCCGGCCAGCCCCCCAGGCGAGCGTCTAGGCCTCACCTGGCAGGTCACCGTCGCTCGTGGCGGGATCAGCGCCCGAAGACGAGCTGGAGCTCGAGCTCCCCCTCTTCCTCCACGCTCACGAGCGCGATGTCGGGAGGCTCGATGGCGTAGTCGGCGAGCACGATGTGAAGCCCACCGGCCACGCTGATGGTGGAGCCGTTCCAGCTCGCCTGCAGCGGGATCTGGACCGGTCGAGTGACCCCGTGGAGGGTGAGGTCCCCGGTCGCACTGACCTCCATGGTGTCGCCCACCTCGACAGGTTGGGGGAGGGCGATGGGTTCGGTGAGGGAGAACGTGGCACTGGGGATCTCGTCGGTCTCCAACGCCGATCTCCGCGTGAAGTTGTCGCGCTGGCTCTGGTCGGAGGAGAGCTGGGTCACGTCGGCCGTCACCTCTGCCGCCACCACTTGGCCGTCTGCGATGGTGAGGGTGCCCGTCACGGCGGGCGTCCTGCCCACCGCCGTCTTGGAGATGGTCTCCCCTGCGAAGAGCTCCTGTATCCGGTAGCCGACGAACACGTCGCTCGCCTGCGAGAGGGTCCAGGTGCCCTCCACGGGAGCCCCGGGGATCTGCTGGCCCCCTGCCCCGGTGGTGGTGGTCACCGCCGTGCGCACGGGGAGAGCTGCCGGCGGGGGAGCGTCGTCACGTAGGACGAACCACCAGAAGGCGAAGGCACCGCCCAGGATCACGAGTGCCGATGCCGCCATGGCGATCTTCGCAGACCTCTGCATGACCGACTCTACGTCGGGGAGGGCTCGATGGATTGCGGGAGGACCTGGAAGCTCTCGGAGCGCCGACGAAAGGCGCATCGCCGGCCCTAGGATCGGCGCCGATGACGGTGATCGTCGGGCAGGCCCGGAGCGACGAGGAGCTCCTTGCGGGCCTCGCGGACGGCGACGAGGTGGCCGCCGTGGAGTTCGTGCAGCGCTTCGATCGCAGGGTCTTCGGCCTTGCCGTGGGCATCGTCGGAAACGCCGCGAGCGCGGACGAGGTCGTCCAGCAGACCTTCGAGAGGGCGTGGCTCCGCGCGGCGTCGTTCGATCCTCGTCGGGGGTCGGTTGCGACGTGGCTGCTGACCATCGCTCGCAACCTCTCGATCGACGAGCTCCGCCGCAAGCGCCCCGAGGCGGTGGATCCCTCCCTCCTCGAGGGAGGGGACCCGGCGACGTCCGACGCGCCTGCCGAGGCGGCCGTGCGGGGCTCGGAGGTAGCCGAGGTGCAGGCGGCACTCCGCCGCCTCCCCGACGAGCAGAGGCGAGCGGTGCTGCTGGCGGCGCTGCACGGCCACACCGCCGGGGAGATCGCCGCCCTGGAGGGCATCCCGCTCGGCACGGCCAAGACCCGAATCCGCTCCGGGTTGCGCAGGGTGCGTGCTGCGCTGGTCGTGGCGGCCGTGGTGATCTTGGCGGCCCTCGGCGCGGTGGCGCTGCGGCAGTCCCTCAACGGCGGCGCCGGATCACCGGTGATCCGAACTGCGGAGCTGGCCAACGCCGAGGGCGCCGTCAACGGTGCCGTCGTTGTGGTCGATGACGGCTCGTGGATGGCCCTTCGCCTCGACAGCGGCCGCTCGGGCGCCGACTACACGTGCGAACTTGTGCTCGACGACGGCACGGTGGTCTCCGCGGGCCGGTGGACGGCCGGCGAGGGCGGATCCGGGTGGGCCGGGCCGCTGCCGGTGGAGGCAGAACGGGTGGCCGAGGTCCGCATCGTGGGCACCGGTGGGGTCGTGCGGGCCTCTGCCTCGCTCGACTGACCGGCGCAACCCAGGTCGCCCCTCGCAATCCCTGGCCGTCGCTCGTCCGTAGAACCTCGCGACGACGAACGGGAGGCTCATGGTGCGCAAGGTTGCAACCATCGTGGCGCTGGTCGCGCTCTGTGGCTGGGGCGCAGGTCTGGCGGTGCCCGGGATGGCGGGAGCCGCGACCGTGGCGGTGGGGGTCGGTGACTCCAACTTCGATCCTGCGACGATCACCGTGGCCGTAGGCGACACCGTCACCTGGACGGTTTCGAGCACGATGCCGCACACGGTCACCGCCGACGGCGGAGGGTTCGACTCCGGCCCGCTCGGCGAGGGTGACACCTTCTCGTTCACCTTCGAGGAGCCTGGCGCCTACCCGTACTACTGCCTGTTCCACGGAGGCCCCGGAGGGGTCGGCATGTCTGGGGTCGTCGTGGTCGAGGCGTCGGGGGGCGAGACGACCACCACGACCGCGGACGAGCCCGGTCCCGGAGGGGCAGGCGGAGGCGGCGCCCCGTCGCCGTCCACCTCGGTGCCCCATGGTGGTCAACCGCAGATGGGCACCTCGTCGCCGCTCTACACGGGCTGATCGGAGGCCGTCAGTGCGTCGCAGCTTCAACGCAGCCATCCCGCTGGCCATGGTCGTGATCGCTGTCCTCGTGGTGGTCGTCCTCGGCCGCCCCGACCCATCGGCCGCAGCCACCGAGCACGTCACGGTGAGCTCGCTGAGCTTCTCGCCCTCGACGGTGGACGTCGACGTCGGCGACACGGTGACGTGGACCGTGGCACAGGGGGCGGGGATCCACACGGTCACCGCAGACGGAGGGGCCTTCGACTCCGGCTTCATCGGCGGCGGTGACACGTTCTCGTTCACGTTCGACGAGCCTGGCACCTATCCGTACTTCTGCGAGGTCCACGGCCAGGCGATGTCCGGTGTGGTGATCGTGGGCTCCGGGCCGACCACGTCGTCGAGCACCTCCACGTCGAGCTCGTCCAGCAGCTCGAGCACCTCGACCAGCTCCGCGCCCACGTCGAGCACGTCCACCACGAGCACGACGCTGCCACCCGCCGACTTCAGCGACGTCCCGCCCGACCACCCGTTCGCGGCCGAGATCGCATGGCTGGCCGAGGAGGGGATCACCGACGGCTTCTCCGACGGGACCTTCCGCCCCGGAGCGGCCATCACCCGCCAGGCCATGGCCGCTTTCATCTGGCGCATGGAAGGAGAACCAGTGCCGGATCCGGGCGCCCCGAGCTTCGGAGACGTCCCGCAGGGCCACCCGTTCCACATGGCCATCGCATGGCTGGCCCAGGAGGGGATCACCGACGGCTTCTCCGACGGGACCTTCCGCCCCGACGCCGACATCACCCGCCAGGCCATGGCGGCGTTCCTCTACCGCCTCGACGGCGAGCCCCTCGGCGAGGACCCCCCTTGCGACAACGAGTTCTCCGACGTCGACGCAGGCAACCCCTTCTGCGGTGGGATCACCTGGCTGGTCGCCGAGGGCATCACCGACGGCTTCTCCGACGGGACCTTCCGCCCCGGAGCGGCCATCACCCGCCAGGCCATGGCCGCGTTCGTCTACCGCTACGCCACGTCGCCCTGACCCTCCGTCGCCGCGGCGAGTGGCGTCGGGCCCCCAGCCTCGCTGCCGAGAGCGCGCAGGGCCGGGTGGATAGGCTCCGGCGGTCATGGCGCGGACGACTCGAAGGAGAAGGGGAGGGGTCGTCGGCCTCGTGGCCGGTCTGGCCCTGATCGCCTCGGTGGCGGGGTGCAGCAGCGGAACCGGCGAGACCATCCAACCGTCCAGCACCACCTCGGCTCCGGATCCCGGGGAGACCCTCGTGATCGGCATCGGCGCGGAGGGCCCTGGGTGGAACCCGGCGACCGACCGTTGGTCACCCGCACAGCTCCAGGTGGCGCGCTCGGTGTACGACCGGCTTGCCGTGTACGACGCCGGCTACCGGCTGGAGCCCCAGCTGGCCACGGCCATCACGCCCAACGACGACTTCACGCAGTGGACCGTCGCGATCCGACCGGGCATCTCGTTCAGCGACGGCACGCCGCTCGACGCGGGTGCGGTGGCCGCGAACCTGGAAGCCCAGCGCGGCTCACCGGTCTTCGGGCCGCTGTTCCGCCCGGTGACGGCCGTCGAGGTCCTCGACGCCCACTCCGTCCGGCTCACGATGTCGGCTCCGTGGTCGACCTTCGCTCACGTGCTGGCGGGCCAGCCTGGTTTCATCGCGGCTCCCGCCACCTTGAGCTCACCCCCTGGATCGCCGCCGATCGGCAGCGGGCCGTTCACCTTCGAAGGATCGGTTCCCGGTCAAGCAGTCCGGCTCGTGCGCAACCCCTCCTACTGGCTCGGCCCCCCAGAGCTCGCCGCCGTCGAGTTGCAGGTGATCCAGGGGGGCAGCGCCAGGGCGGACGCGCTGGAGACCGGCCGGATAGACGTGGGCCTCTTCGAAGAGCCGGCCACCATCGCCGCTCTGCGCGCCCAGGCCCAGGCGAGCGACGGAGAGCTGCAGCTAGTTCTCGACCGTGAGTCGGAAGCCCCGAAGCTCACCATCGTCCTCGACACCGCCCAAGCACCCTTCATCGACGTGGACGCGCGCACCGCAGTCGATGCGGCGACCGACCGACAGGCCTGGTGGGACGCCGGTTCCGACGGCGTGCTGCGCCCGGCGCTCGGCCCCGCCGCGGACGAGTCGGTGTGGTTCCAGGGCGATCCGCTCCCCATCAGGGACCTCGGATCGGCACGGGCGGCGGCGCAGCGCTACGCGGAGCGCTACGGCGCACCCCTCTCGTTCACCCTCTTGGTGCCCACCGATCCCACCTCGACGCGCATGGCCACCCTCTGGAGGGCTCAGCTCGCGGAGGCTGGGATAGCGGTCGAGCTGGTGCCCCTGGGCGCGGCGGAGGTCCGCTCGCGCGCGGAGGTCGGCGACTTCCAGGCGGCCATGCTCCCCATGTTCGGCACCTGGCACCCCGACTTCTGGTTCCCCTCCCTGCACCGGGCCGACATGACCAACCCCGGCGATCCTGGGCCCAACTACGCACGTTTCGGCTCGGTGGACATCGACGAGGCACTCGAGGCGGCCAGGGCCTCCGACGATCTGGCGGTGCAGGTGGATCGGTTCCGTGCTGTCCAGACGGCGGTCAACGACAGCGGTGCCTACCTGTTCGCCGTTCGCCTCGCGCAGGCGGTGGCTGCCGGTGCCGAGGTGGAGGACCTGACCGCCTGGACCACGGCGGCGGGATCGCCGGGCCTGCCCTCCGAGGGCGGCACCGTGTCTCTCACCGACATCCGGTTGCGCTGAGACGCCGCTTCCGGCCCGCGCGAGCCCCGTGCGCAAGTGGGCTCGACCGTTCGGCCGCAGGCGGCGCGCCCGCTGGGTATGCGGGCGGCCCGCCCCAGAAGCTTGAATGGGGCCATGAGCGAACTTCCCGCGCAGTTGCCGACCCGTGTAGAGCGCGACTCGATGGGGGAGGTGCACGTGCCCGCCGACGCTCGGTGGGGTGCCCAGACCCAGCGAGCCGTCGAGAACTTCCCGATATCGGGACGACCCATCGACCGGCGCCTCATCCGCGCGCTAGCCCTCATCAAGGGCGAAGCCGCGACGGCCAACGGGGCCCTCGACGAGGTGCCCCAGGTCACCGCTGAGATGGCAGGGGCGATCTCGGCGGCAGCGCAGGAGGTCGCATCTGGGGTCTGGGACGACCAGTTCCCCGTCGACGTGTTCCAGACCGGCTCGGGAACCTCGTCCAACATGAACACCAACGAGGTGATCGCCAACCTGGCCAGCGAGAAGCTCGGCCGACCCGGATCGGTCCATCCCAACGACCACGTCAACGCGTCGCAGTCCTCCAACGACGTGTTCCCCTCTGCCATCCACGTGGCGGCGACGGAGGGCATCGTGCGCGACCTCGTGCCCGCCCTCGAGACGTTGAAGGGGGCCCTGCGGGCCAAGGCTTCGGAGTTCGACACGGTGGTGAAGGCAGGGCGCACCCACCTGATGGACGCCACCCCCGTCACCCTCGGCCAGGAGATGGCCGGCTACGCCGCCCAGGTGGACGCAGCGATCGTGCGCCTGGTGGAGGCGGTCCCGAGGGTCGCCCAGCTCCCGTTGGGCGGTACCGCCGTGGGCACCGGCATCAACGCGCCGGCGGAGTTCGCTCCGAAGGTGATCACCGCCCTGGCCGCCAAGCTCGGCCTGCCCCTCGTCGAGGCCCCGGACCACTTCGCCGCACAGGGAGCGAGGGACGGGCTCGTCGAGGCGTCGGGGGAGCTGCGCGGGCTCGCCGTCGCCCTGGTGAAGATCGCCAACGATCTGCGCTGGCTCGCGAGCGGTCCGCGGACGGGTCTCGCCGAGATAGCGCTTCCCGACCTCCAACCCGGGAGCTCGATCATGCCCGGCAAGGTCAACCCGGTCATCCCCGAGGTGGTCACCCAGGTGTCGGCCCAGGTGATCGGCAACGACGCGGCCGTGGCCTTCGCCGGATCGCAGGGAAACCTCGAGCTGAACGTGTACCTGCCGCTCATGGCTCGCAACGTCCTGGAGTCGATCGAGCTGCTGTCGAACGCGTGCGAGGTCTTCGCAGCGCGCTGCATCGACGGCATCGTCGCCAACCAGGATCGCTGCCAGGCCTACGCCGAGACCTCTCCATCGATCGCCACCTCGTTGAACCCCTACATCGGTTACGAGAAGGCGGCTGCCGTCATCAAGGAGTCGATGGCCACGGGCCGGACCATCCGCGAGGTCGTCCTGGGCGAAGGCCTGATGAGCGAGGCCGACCTCGACAAGGCACTGGACCTCCTCTCGATGACGCGAGGTGGCATCATCGGCTGAGCCGGGAGGCCACCGGCCTCGTCGTCAGCCCAGGCTCAGGGAAGTCGCCCGTAGCGGTAGAGGAACGCCGCGATCGCCTGGCGCGTGATGAGCGACGCCGGCTGGAAGAAGAAGTTGTCGAAGCCCTGGGATATCCCGGTCCTCGACAACCAGGAGATCTCACCGCAGAAGGTGTTGCCCATGCTCACGTCGGCGAACGGCGGGGCGCTGCACGACGGGTCGATCCCGTCGGGCGACCCCGCCTGGCGGTAGAGGAACGCAGCCATGGCCTGGCGGGTCAGCCCCTGACCAGGCTTGAAGGTGGCATCGGCGAAGCCCGAGGTTATGCCCTGCTGCTTCAACCACGAGATCTCGCCGCAGAAGGGGTTGCGGGTGCTCACGTCGGCGAACGGCGGGGTGCTGCACGACGGGTCGATCCCGTCGGGCGACCCCGCCTGGCGGTAGAGGAACGCAGCCATGGCCTGCCGGCTGAGGGTGGACGAGGGTTCGAAGGCCCCGTTCGGGAAGCCCTCGGCGATGCCGGAGTTGCTCATCCAGGCGATCTCCGCGAAGAAGGGGTGCTTCAGCGACACGTCATCGAAGACGGCGGGCGGCAGCACCAGCACGTCGTCCTCGACCAGTGCGAAGTGGCACCCGATCTCGACGGGGGGTCGGTCCGGCCATGAGGCATCTCGCGCGACGAGGCACACCTCGCTGAGGCCCTTGGGGAGCTGCACGGGAGCGAGAACGCCGTGACCCGGGCCGAAACCCGGGTAGGAGGCGGCGACCTCTGCTCGGCTGTACCAGGCCAGGCCCGACCAGGCGACCTCCCCATCCACCAGCACCGTGGCCTCCAGGGGAGCGTCGACGTCGAGGTCGAGCGCCCACCCTGTGACGAGGGCCGTGCTCCCTGAGACGGCGACGTCGTCGAGGTAGCCGATCGGGGCGATGTCCGAGGTGGCCGAATCGAGCCTGGGGAAGGGCGTGAGGCGACCGTTGCGGAAGTCGAAGAGGCGCAGGCCCGTCTCCCGCAGGATCGTCGAGAGCTGGTCGACCGATGCCGTCGCCTTCACCTCGCGCAGGAGGGCGAACGCCCCGGAGACGTGCGGGGCGGCCATCGAGGTGCCGCTCATGGTGGCGAAACCCCCGCCTGGGATCGCCGAGGTGATGTAGCGGCCTGGAGCCAAGAAGTCGAGCATGGGGGAGGAGTTGGAGAAGTCCGAGACCATGAAGTTGGCGTCGACGGACCCGACGGCCACTGCCTGGGTGATGCAGGCGGGCCAGGTCATCTGGTGTGGGCTCCCGTCGTTGCCCGATGCGACCACGGTTGCGACACCGAGGTCGTGCAGCTCTGCGATGGGGCTGCTGAGCCCGCTCTCGTCGCAGGCGGCTGCGCTGGCGCTACCGCCGATGCTCATGTTCACGGCGGCCACGGAGCCCTCGGAGACCTGTTCGCGGACCCAGCCCAGCGCTGCTATGAGGTCGCTGTCGAAGGTTACGAGGCACGGGGTGAGGTGGGTGCCACGGCACGTCGTCGGATCCGTGGAGAAGCTGAAGACCTGGACCGACAGCAGGGATGCGCCGGGGGCCGTGGAGGCGGCGATCCCGGCCACGTGCGTCCCGTGAGCACAGGACCCGCCGATAGCGCAGGGCATCCCCGATCCGGGCCCGAGGGCCTTGTGCCCTCCACCGCCGGGGCACAGCGGGTGTACGGTGGTCCCCGAGACGCCCGTAGCCGAGAAGCATGCTTCCGCTTCGACCTTTCCGAGGAGGTTGGGGTGGAAGCGATCGATTCCGGTGTCGATCACCGCGATCCGCTGCCCGGCGCCCTCCGCGTGGCTCCACGCCTGAGGTGCTCTGACCATCTCCAGGCCCGGAGTCGCTTCGAGCACGTACGAGCGGTTCGGAAGGACCCTCTTGACCCCTGGCGACGAGCTGAGGACTTCCGCCTTCTCCTCGTCGAGGGTGGTGGCTACCAGGGTCTGGTCGCCGGAGAGCACCTCGCCGCCCTCGTCCACCAGCTCCGAGCGCACTTCGTCGACATCGGCGTCGTCGACGCCCTCTGCCGACATCTCGACCAGCACCGACGCCTCGCCCTGGGAGTCCAGCTGCTCGCGCACCTCGGGCGAGATCGGGGCGGGGGGATCGGCGGAGGCACCTGCCGCAGCGGGGACGGCGAAAGACCCCACGAGCACCAGGACGGCCATCGCCCCGGAGACCATGACCCCCCGCGGTCTGATCACCCGACCATCTTTCCACCACCGGGCCTGGCGTGCCCGGCAGAGCCGCCAGGGCTCAGGTGGCAGGGGTGCCCTGGTAGGGGACCGGGTCGTCCAGCTCGGGGATGGTCGGGCGCCTCCAGCGCATCGCCTCGGCGAGGTTCACCGCCACGGCACGCCATTCGTCCGGGTCCCAGCCCTGTGCCCAACTGTCCACCTGTGCCGCCTGGTTGACGTGGACGAAGGCGGGCAGGCGGTCGAGGCCGAGGCCCTTCACACCGACCCTGTCGGGATCTACGAACACCAGGAGCTCTTCGCACCAGGGACCGAGGAAGGCACGGGCGTCGTCCGGGCCGGCCGTCACCAGGAACGCGGTGCGGCAGTCTGCCTCCGCGTAGTTGCGCAGGATCCTTCCCGCGGTCTCGAGGATCCAGGAGCTCTCGTACGTGTAGGGGTCCAGCACCACGAGTGCCAGGTGGAACGTGGTGGTCCACTCGTCGATCGGCCTGGTTTCGCCTCCGAGGCTGGTGAGCGGCGTGTCGAGCGGTACCTCGGCCGGTGCCGGGGTGGGGCTGGGGGCGTTGGGTGCTTCAGAGGCCACGAGCCGAGAAGGGTAGCGGGCTAGCTTCTTGAGAGCACAACCAGACGACCTTGGAGGCCCCGTGTTCGGCGAGATCGGTTCCACTCCCTACAACGTCATGCTCCTCATCCACATCCTGGGAGCGATCATCGCGTTCGGCGCTGCCTTCGTTAACCCGCTCGTGCAGCGCATGGCGGCCAAGGAAGGTTCCGGCGCGATCGTTGCGTGCGGGCAGGCGGCAGCGCTGGCGCGAGTCAGCTTCCCAGCGCTGCTGGTGACCGGCCTCATCGGCTTCGGTGTGGCCGGGATGAGCGATGAGGTGTTCAAGCTCTCGCAGACGTGGCTGCTGCTCGCCGTGCTGCTGTGGCTGGCCCAGGCGGGCATCTACTTCTTCGGCCTGCTCCCTGCGTACCGGCGCCTCGGCAAGGGTGAGGACGGTGCGTCCTCGGCGGTCTCAGGGCTCATCGGGGTGGGCCACATCCTGTTGCTGGTGATCCTCTACCTGATGATCTGGAAGCCGGGCCTGTAGCGCTCCGGCAGGACCTGGTCTATGCGGTCTCCACCAGGCGTCGTGCGATCACCTTGAGGCACAGGGTCTCATCGGCCCCCTCGAAGATCGACAGCACCCTCGCGTCCACGAAGTAGCGGCTCACGGCGTACTCCTCGGCGTACCCGTAGCCGCCGTGGATCTGCATGGCCTCTCGCGTCACCCACTCGGCGGCGCGGCACACGTAGGCCTTCACCATCGATGCCTCCAGCTGGCCCCCTCCGCCGGCGACGAGGCGAGCCACCCGGTAGGCAGACTGGCGGGCGGCTTGGATGACCACGGCCATGCGACCGAGCTTCGCCCTCGTCAGCTGGTAGTCGAACACGGGTGAGCCGAAGACTCGGCGGTCCACGGAGTACTGAAGGGCCGCCTCGTACGCCGCCTGCATCACTCCCACCGCCCGAGCGGCGGTCTGGAGGCGCCCGTTCTCGAAGCCGGCCATCTGGTAGTAGAAGCCCTTCCCCTCGCCCTGGTCCATCCCCACCAGGTTCTCGGCCTCCACGAACCAGTCCTCGAAGGCGATCTCGTAGGAGTGCATGCCCCTGTACCCGATGGTGTCGATGGGCCTTCCCTCCATGCGTCCGCGGGCACGCCCGCCCGTCCGCCCGTCGCCCTCGGATCCGCCGGATGCCTCTGGCTGCAGCACCACGAAGCCCTCGCTGTCGGTGACCGGCTTGGGTACGACGAACATCGACAGGCCGCGGTGAGCCGCGCTGCGATCGGGATCGGTGCGGGCCAGCAGCATGAGCACGTCGGCCCTGGCCCCGAAGGTGCACCACGTCTTGGTGCCGTTGATCAGCCACCCGCCTTCGGTTGGCGTGGCGGTGACCGAGATCCCCGCGACGTCCGATCCGTAGTCGGGCTCGGTGACGGCCACGGCTGCCATCACCTCCGCTGTGGCCAGCCTGGGCAGCCAGCGTTGCTTCTGGTCCTCCGTCCCCCCGGCCAGCAGGGCACGGGTGAGGATCTCGGGCCGGGTGATGAGGGACCCACCTGCCCCCAGCGATGCTCTCGAGAGCTCCTCGGTGGCCACCACCATCCCGAGGTACTCGGCTTCGCCTCCGGCCGAGAACCCCCCGTACTCCTCGGGAACCGACAGGCCGAAGCCGCCCATCTCGGCCAAGCCATCCACGATCTCCGCCGGGATGTCGGCGTTTCGTCGGTGGATGTGCTCGGCAACGGGCGCTATGCGATCCTCGGCGAAGCGCCGGAAGGCGTCGGCCACCAGCTCGAAGTCGGCCTCCAGGTGCCTCGGTCCCGGGGAGTCGGCCAGCGCGGCGAGGGCCTGCGGAGCCCGGTGCGAGGCTACGAACGCGCGGACGGGGTCCAGCACCGAGGGCTCGACCCCCCATTCGTGCTCTCGACCGAAGAGCTTCGCTGCAAGCTCGGCGACGGAGTCGGCCATGAAGGCGCACGCCAACCTCGCCTCGAGCTCGCCTCGGGCTCCATAGGCGATCATCGCCTCCCCGGCCTCCACGGCCGCGGCGGCATGCGCCAGGTCGTACGCCAGGACCTGGTGCTCGTCGAGCCCGCCCGGCGCCGAAGCCAACCTCGCGGCGGCTCGGGCGACGACGTCGCGGGCGATCTCGAGGGCGGTGCCGGCGCCGGGCAGGTCTGGTGTTGGGGCCTCGGTCATCCCGGGAGGCTACGTCTGCCGGGCAGGACGCCTCGAACCAGGAGCCGTCCCTGCGGCCAGGTGGTCGCCGCCGACGCCGGTCGTTGGCTCAACCGGGGAGCTCAACCTGGGAAGAGATCGCGAGCATCCGCCGTCGATAGGGGATCGGAGGGCACGAAGGCCTTCAGGCGCCGGCGCTGGATGGGATCCTCCAGCCAGCGGACGAGCTGGTCCGAGCTCACGGGCTCGCTGAGGAAGAAGCCCTGCGCCCGGTCGCAGCCCAGCTCCGTGAGCAACTTCAACGTCTCGCCGTCCTCCACCCCCTCAGCGACCACCGACAGCCCGAGTCGGTGGCTGAGGTCGATCGTCGACCGGACGATGGCGAGGTCGCTCTCGTCGCGGGCCATGTTGCCCACGAAGGAGCGATCGATCTTGAGCTGGTCGATGGGAAGGTTCTTCAGGTACGCCAGCGACGAGTAACCGGTGCCGAAGTCGTCGATGATGACCTCCACGCCCAGTGCCCTCAGCTTCCCCAGGACCTCCATGGCCAGGTTGGGGTCCTCCATCACCTGGCTCTCCGTGAGCTCCAGCTGCATGCGGCTGGGGTGCATCTCCTGGCTCCGCAGGAGCTCCTCGAGCCATCGGACGAGATCGGGCTCGTAGAGGTTCCGCACCGAGAGGTTCACTGATACCGAGAGGTCGACGCCGGCTTTGTGCCAGGCCACCATCTGGACCACAGCGCTCTCCAGCACCCAGCGGGTGAGAGCGCCGATCGCGCCCGACAGCTCGGCGAGCTCGATGAACTGGGTCGGGAACATGAGGCCCAGCTCGGGGTGGGCCCAGCGAACCAGGGCCTCCGAGCCCGTCACCTTGCCGGTGCGCAGGTCGATCATGGGCTGGTAGTGCAACCTCAGACGTCCGTCGTCGATCGCACGCCGCAGCTCGCCCAGCAGCGTGAGGCGCCGGACGCTCGACTGGTCGTGCTCGGGCGAGTACACGGCGATGCCCTCGCCAGCCCGCTTGGCGGTGTACATCGCCACGTCCGCTCTCTGAACGAGCGTCTCCGCGTCGGAGGCGTGCGTGGGGTGCAGGGCGATCCCGATGCTCGCCTTGGTCTGCAGCGGCACCCTCCCCAACTGGAAGGGCTGCTCCAGTGCGGTTCGGATGCGCTTCGCCACGGCGATGGCAGCGCGTGCGGCGTCCTCGCGCACCATGAGCACGGCGAACTCGTCGCCCCCGAGGCGGGCGATCAGGTCGACGTCGTGGAGCACCCGCTGGAGCCGGCGGCTCATCTCCACGAGGAGCTGGTCGCCGTGGTGGTGGCCGAGAGCGTCGTTGACCTCCTTGAACTGGTCGAGGTCCATCACCAGCAGGGCGATGGGGATGCGGTCGCCCTGCGAGCGTGAGAGCGCCTGGCGCAGGTGATCGTTGAGCATCGTGCGGTTCGGGAGCCCGGTGAGGCCGTCGTGGAGGGCTTGGTGCTGGAGCACCTCCACTGCCATGACGCGCTCGGTGACGTCGAGGGCCACCCCGCGCACGGCTTCGGTGCGGCCCTCCGAATCGGTCTCGACGCTCATGTGGTCACGCACGTGCAGCACGCGCCCGTCGGCCGCCACCACGCGGTACTCGATCTCGAGGTTGCGCCCCTCGGCTATGGCGGTGCGGTAGGCGGTGCCGGCCCAGCTCTTGTCGTCCGGGTGAACGAGGCGACCCCAGAACCCGGGTTCCCGCCAGGCGGAGCGTGGGTAGCCGAGCGACTTCTCGCCCATCTCGTTGACGTAGAGGGTCGACGGCTCTCGGGTGAGCTGCTCCCAAACGATCGCGTCGATGCCCCCCACGAGCTCCGTGTACCGGTTGCGTACGGTCCTCTCCACCTCCGACACCGAGCCGCCGGCGATGATGATGAAGGTGGAGGCGAGCAGGTACACGAGGTAGGGGATCAGCTCGTCTGTCGTACCGAACAGGAGCAGGGCGATGCCGACCCCGACAGCGCCAAGTGCCGCTGCCTGTCCAGCTACGCGCCGTCCCAGGGATATGGCGCTGATCGCGTTGAGGCCGGCCATGACGAGCAGCACAGCCTCTGCCTCGCTGGGGACGAGGAACACGATGCCCACGGTGAGGACCTGGTCGGTGTAGGCCATCGCGAGTGGGAGCACGCCGGTGCGTCGCATGAATAGGTCGTACGTTGCGTTGTACGTGCCAGCGATCGCGACGATGGCCAACACAAGCCACAGGCGATTTGCTCCAGTACCCGGCAGAACTGCTGCCAGGACCGCTCCGCCGAGCACTACGGCATAGCGGGCAGTCATGGTCATTCGCCACAGGGCTCGTTGACGTTCGCCTGCCTCTAGAACTGAGCTGGCCGATATCCAGCCCGCATTGCGTCTCGCCCCTGGGCGCTTCATGGGCGTCGTCCCCCGAGATTGTCCGATGGACCCCTAGCCAGATCCGATCTCTCGGACAAACATTATTGGGTCCAGAGGGTCGTTGTCGCCTCAGCCCGTGATGAGCCGACTACGGGCCGTGAGGTTAGCTCACTCTGTGACGCTTGCGTGGTAGGCCCACCCTGACGATCCCTTACTGTTGGGACATGGCAACCCACGATCGACCGTTCGGCCGCTGCTACGAGGACTTCGAGGTCGGTGACGTCTACCGCCACTGGCCCGGCAAGACCGTCACCGAGTACGACGACCACCTCTTCTGCATGATCACGATGAACCACCACCCGCTGCACACCAACGAGCACTTCGCCGAGACCCAGACGGTCCACGGTCGGAACGTGGTGGTGGGCAACCTCGTCTACTCGCTGGTGCTCGGCATGAGCGTTCCCGACGTGAGCGGCTCCGCGGTGGCGAACCTCGAGGTCTCGGAGCTGAAGCACGCTCGCCCCACGTTCCACGGCGACACCATCTACGCCGTCACCAAGGTGCTAGATCGCACGCCCACGTCCGACGGCAAGCGGGGGATCGTCACGGTGGAGAGCAAGGGCTTCAACCAGCGCGACGAGGAGGTGTGCTCCTTCACCCGCAAGGTCATGGTCTGGACCCGCGAGCACCTCCCGGAGCGGCAGTTCCCATACCAGCAGCCCTTCGAGAGCTGAGACACCTCTCACCCCCTGCCTCCAGGTTCGCCTCGGCGGTCGGTCAGGCGGTGAGGAACTCGACCACCAGGCGGTTGACCACCTCGGGCTGCTCGTACTGGAGGAAGTGGCCGGCCCCCGGCACGACCTCGACGCGCGAGCCCGCCGAGGTGAGCACCTCGCCGGCGTCGGCCGCCACCTCAACTGGTATGCAGCCGTCCTGGTCGCCTTGGAGGTAGAGCGTGGGCTGGGACGGCACCGAGAGGCAGGCCGCCTCCTGTGCCTCGAGTGCGGGGTCGTGCCTGGCGGGGTCGAAGGTGCTCCGGTAGTAGTCGAGCGCAGCGGCGAGGTTCGCGGTGCCGCGCAGCGAGTCCTTCACCTTCACCAGCGCGACTGAGGGATCGAAGCCAGGTGACCAGTCGACCCACAGCCGATCGAGGAAGGCCATGTCGTCCATGGCCACCGCCGCCTCCGCGAGCGGCGACAGGAAGAAGTGCTGGTACCAGAAGCGCTTCGCCTGGTCGTACTCGAACACCCGCTCCGCCATCACCACCAGCGGAGGCACGGCAGCCGTGACCACTCGAGCCCAACGGTGCGGCTCGAAGCTGGCGGCTCCGTAGGCGGCGATCGCTCCCCAGTCGTGGCCGACGATCACCGCGTCGGACCCTCCACCGAGCTCCTGGTGGAGCGCGCAGGCGTCGGCCACCACCGCGCCGTACTGGTACCGGCCGTCGGCGGGCACATCGGTGGGGGCGTAGCCGCGCAGGAACGGCGCAACGGCGTGGAACCCCGCGTGGGCGAGCTCCACCAGCAGCGCCTCCCAGCCCCAGGCGCAGTCCGGGAACCCGTGCAGGCAAAGGGCCAGAGGTCCCTCGCCCGCCTCGAGGTAGGCGGTCCCCACCCCGTTCACCTCTGTTCGGCCTTCTCGAACCTGGTCCATCCCCCTCCTCTTCCCCCGGTCCCAGCCTCGCGACCGGGATCGACAGCAGTCTGCATCGTGGCGCGCATCTTCGGCCTCCGGCCACGTCGCGCTACTCGCCCAGCGGCGTTCAGGTCGCTGGCCCGTGAGAAAGATGTCACACCGGGCGAAAGCAGGTGTCGGTCGTGGCTACTCTCGGTCTATCTAACGGAGCCGGTGCCGTCGATCGAGCACGGCGGAGATCCGTCGGTCGTGAGCCACAACAGACGTACCTATTCGCGCAAGCCATACGGGGTCCGATCTTGCTGAGCATCACCTTCCATGGCGTACGAGGCTCCACACCGTGCTCGTCCGAGGAGCTCCACCGCTATGGGGGGAACACGGCCTGCGTGGCCCTCGAGTCCCCGGGGCTGGAGCCGATCGTGCTGGACCTGGGCACCGGCTTTCGCTTCTTCGGCAGGACGCAACCGCACGACGACACCTTCCGCGCCCACGTGCTGGTGAGCCACCTCCACTGGGACCACGTCCAGGGCCTTCCGTTCTGCGGGCCCCTGCACTGCGAAGGCGCCCAGCTCGACGTGTACGGCCCGTCCGAGGACGGGAAGGACCTGGCAGAGGCCTTCGGCGAGTTCATCCGGCCCCCCTTCTTCCCGGTGCGCGTGGAGGACCTCGTGGGCGAGGTGCGGTTCCACACCATCGAGGAGGGTGACATGGTGGTGGGCGATGCGAAGGTCCGCACCCGGGCCGTGCCGCACGTGGGAGTCACCTTCGGATACCGCGTCGAGCTCGACGGGGGCAGCGTCGCGTACATCAGCGACCACCAGCAGCCCCTCGACGGAGGGATGGAGATCGCCGATTCGGTGCTGGAGCTGGCCGACGGGGTGGACGTCCTCATCCACGATGCGCAGTACACACCTGCCGAGTTCGCCGAGAGGGCCCACTGGGGCCACTGCACCGTCGAGTACGCCGTGAACGTCGCCAACCGTGCCGGAGCCAAGCAGCTGGTTCTGTTCCACCACGATCCCGGCCACGACGACGCAGCGATCGACGAGATCCTCCGTGGCGCCGAGGCCATGGGCCAAGCGGTGGGCCTGAACCAGGTCCTCGCGGCGTCCGAGGGCTTGACCCTCACGGTCTAGCCCGCGGGCGGGAGCGCAGTCGGCGTCAGCCACGGCCCCGTTGCCGGAGGCTTTCCATCTAGGCTCTGGTCGTGAGCGACATCAGACAGGATCAACCAGGGTCGTCCGTTGCGACCATCGATCAGGCCAAGTTTCGACAGGTCCTGGGCCACTTCCCGACCGGGGTGACGGTCATCACCGCCATGCACGAGGGTTCGCCCGTCGGCTTCGCGGTCGGGTCGTTCGCCTCGCTCTCGCTGGAGCCTCCCCAGGTGCTGTTCTGCGCAGGGACGCAGTCTTCGAGCTGGCCCAAGATCCAGGCTGCCGGGAAGCTCTGCGTGAACGTGCTGGCCGACGACCAGGAGGACGTGAGCCGCGTGTTCGCGAGCAAGGCCTCCGACAAGTTCGCCGAGCTCGCCTGGAGGCCCTCGGGCAACGGAGCCCCTTTCCTCGAGGGCTCGCTGGTGTCGATCGACTGCGACGTGGACGACGTCATCGAGTCGGGTGACCACTTCGTGGTGATCGCCGCCGTCACGCACCTCGACGTGCACCACGAGGGCCACCCTCTCATCTTCTACCGGGGCGGCTACGGCCGGGTGTCCCTCTAGGCGCCGGGACGGCCGGTGCCGATCTACGCGCTGGGGAACCGCGTTCCCGACATCCACCCCAAGGCGTACGTGCACCCGAACGCAGTGGTGATCGGCGACGTGCACATCGGCGCCGAGGCCTCGGTCTGGCCCGGCGCCGTGCTGAGGGGCGACGACGGGACCATCGTCGTGGGGGAGGCGACCTCGATCCAGGACGGGTCGGTGGTCCACTGCACGCCAACGCTCGAGACCTTCGTCGGGAGTCGCTGCGTGATCGGCCACATCGTGCACCTCGAGGGCTGCACCGTCGAAGACGGCTCCCTGGTGGGCAGCGGTGCCGTCGTGCTGCACAGGGTCGTGGTGCACAGCGGCGCGATGGTGGCCGCCAACGCCGTGGTGCGTGCCGGCACCGACGTACCTGCAGGTTCGATAGCGGCAGGGGTGCCGGCGACCATCCGAGAGGGAGCTGCCGCCGGCCGGAGCGGGGAGATCGAGGCGGGCGTGCTCTCCTACATCGAGCGCGCCAGGCGGTTCAGTCGCGAGCTCCGCCGGGTCGACTAGTGACCTTCGAGGACCAGCAGCCTCCGGCACGCCCGGCGCCGCCGGAGGTGCTAGACGCGGCCGGCGTCACGCCCAGCTCCCCGCGCTGGGGCCTGGGGGAGGTGTTCGGGGGGTGGGTGGTCGTGGTGGTGGTCTCGACCTTCATCTCCGCCCTCGTCCTGGTTGCGCTCGGCTACGACGAGGTCGACGACGAGATCCCGCTGGCGGTGACCGCACTGCTGCAGCTCCCGTTGTGGACCGGGATGCTGGCCGTCCCGTGGCTTGCAGCGCGCTTCAAGGGCGCTGGGATGGTTCGCGACTTCGGGGCGCGCATGAAGCCGATCGACATCCCTGTCGGCATCGGCGTGGGCCTCGCGGTGCAGCTTCTGGCGGTGCCGGTCCTCTACTGGGTGCTCTTCCGGTTCATCGGTGAGCGGGACGTGTCCGAGGCAGCTCGACAGCTCACCGACAGGGCCACGGGTCCTCTCGGCGTGGTGCTGCTCATGCTCATCGTCGGGGTGGGTGCTCCGCTGGCCGAGGAGCTGTTCTTCAGGGGCCTCACCCAGCGTGCCTTCGAGAAGCGGGGCCTTCCCTGGGGCGCAGCGCTGGTGTGCACAGCGGCCTTCTTCGGCATCACCCACTTCCAGCCGCTCCAGTTCCCAGCGCTGTTCCTGTTTGGGCTCGTGCTCGGATGGCTCGTCCACCGCACCGGCAGGCTGGGACCCGCGGTGTGGGCGCACCTGGCGTTCAACGTGACGGCCGCTGTCGTGCTCGTCTGGGGACCTTCGTGACGGGCAGCCCGCCGGACACGCACGTCGTCGACGGCTCCGGGCGCACCGACGACTCCTGGGACGACGAGCTGGAGGGAACCGAGCCACCTCCTCCCCACGACGAGGCCGGAGGGGGTTGGCTCTCGGGGATGCCCACCGCCCGCCTCGTCCAGGCAGGGGTCAGCGTCTTGGTGGTGGCTTCCTGCGTGGTGTTCACCCTCACCCAGCTGAGCCCTTCGGACCTCCTCTCGTCGTCCACGCCCACCGGCGGCGACATGGGTGCCCACGTGTGGGGCCCGGCCTTCCTCCGCGACCATCTGCTGCCCTTGGGCCGCCTCAGCGGATGGGCACCCGACTGGTACGCCGGCTTCCCCGCCTACCACTTCTACATGCTCCCCCCGGCGTTTGCGATCGCCGTGTTGAGCTGGGTCATCCCCTACGGCGTGGCCTTCAAGCTCGTCGCGGTGACCGGCCTGCTCACTCTTCCTGTGGCTGCCTGGGCGTGCGGTCGACTGACCCGGCTCCCGTTCCCCGTGCCTCCGCTGATGGCCGTGGCCGTCACGATGTTCCTGTTCGACCGGTCGTACTCGATCCTGGGTGGCAACATCGCCTCCACGCTGGCGGGCGAGTTCTCGTTCTCCATCTCGTTGAGCATCTGCTTCGTGTACCTGGGGGTGCTGGGCCGCGGACTCGAGACGGGCCGTCACAGGGCGTGGGCCGCACTCCTCTTCGGTGCAGTCGCACTGACACATCCGCTCCCGTTCATCCTCGCCGCCGTCGGCACCGTGGTCTGGTTCTTCCTCTCACTTTCCTGGGCGCGCCTGGGTTGGCGAGAAGGGGTGCTGCTGGGGACGCTGGGCGCCGCCATCGCCGCGGGACTGACCGTCACCGGCCTGTGGACCGAGCTCTCGGTGGGATGGGTCCGCTTCGGGGTCTTCTGGAGCATCGCGGCGGCGGTGCTGCTGGCCGGAGCCGTGATGGTGAGGGCCTTCCCGAGGGGCCAGCTGGTCTACCTGGTGACGACGCTGCCGGTGGGGGCGGCGCTGAGCGCGTTTTGGACGCTGCCGTTCCTGGCGCGCACGGGCTACATGAACGACATGGGGTGGGAGAAGCTCACCGACTACGGAGCGATGCTCTTCACCCGGGAGCGCAGCGCCATAGCGGCCGTCGGAAGCCAGGGCGTGGACTCGCCGGCGATGCGCTGGGTCCTCGCCTTCGCCGCCGTCGGGATCCTGATGGCGATCGTCGCGACCGTGTTCGACCGCAACCGCAACGCCCTGTTGTGGGCGGGCACTGCAGCCACGTTCGCCGTCCTGTTCGTGGTCATGCCCGACGGGCGGATCTGGAACGCCCGGCTCCTGCCCTTCTACTACGTGTCGCTCTACGTCTTGGGGGCGATCGGAGTCGGATACGTGAGCCGACTCCTCTCGCAGCTCTTCGCGCGTGATCCGGGCCACCCCCGCGAGGCGGTGAACGTGGCCGTCGCGCTGGGTGCGGTCCTGGTGGCACTCGTGACGCTCGCCGTGCCCCTGCGAGCACTTCCAGCCAGCGTGTTCGGGATCCAGCTGGCAGAGGCCGATGCCACGTCTTACAGGTGGTGGTTCCTACCCGGGACCACCGATCGAAGCTTCGTGCCCTCATGGGCACGGTGGAACTTCGAGGGCTACGAGGGCAAGGCCGCGTACCCCGAGTACCACGACCTCATGCAGACCATGGGCCGCCTGGGCTCTGAGCGCGGTTGCGGAGCTGCCATGTGGGAGCACGAGAGCGAGCACAACCGCTTCGGCACGCCGATGGCGCTGATGCTGCTGCCCTTCTGGACCGACGGCTGCATCGGTTCCTCCGAGGGCCTCTACTTCGAGGCCGCGTCCACCACCCCCTACCACTTCCTCGTGCAGGACGAGCTGTCGTCCAACCCCTCGAACCCCCAGCGCGACCTGCCCTACGAGCCGGGCGTGCCGAGCAGGCCGGAGTTCGAGGAGGGGATCGCCCACCTCGAGATGATGGGGGTGCGCTACTACATGGCGATCTCCGAGCGGATGATCGACATGGCGCGATCCGAGCCGTCGCTGACGGAGGTGGCCACGTCGGGGCCTTGGGTGGTCTTCGAGGTCGCCGGAGGGGCCGACAAGGTCGTGCCGCTCGACAACGAGCCTGCGGTCATGACCGGCCTGCCTTCCAACGGCAACGGATGGCTGGAGCGCACCCTCGACTGGTACGAGGAGCCGGAGAACTGGTCGGTGTTCCTCGCTGCCGGCGGTCCGCAGGAGTGGCAGAGGATCGCCGAGGGCGCCGAGCCCGAGCAGCGCCCCATGCCGCCCACGCAGGTGTCGAACGTGGAGACCGACACCGACAGGATCAGCTTCGACGTGGACCGCACCGGCACGCCGATCCTCGTGAAGACCTCGTACTTCCCCAACTGGCAGGTGAGTGGGGCCGAGGGGCCCTGGAGGGTGACCCCGAACATGATGGTCGTGGTACCCACCTCCGAGCACGTGGAGCTCACCTACGGATGGACGCCGGTGGACCTGGGCGGCATCGGCCTGACCATGGCCGGCGTGCTCGGTCTGGCGGCGCTCGCCGTCGCCCCACCTGTCGTGATGCCGAGGAGGCGGCCCGAGGAGGCCTTCGATCCCACGGACCTGATCCTCGGGCCCGTCGAGGAGGGTTCTGCTCGGCCTGGGCCCACCCCGTCGGAGCCCATCTCGGCGGAGCCTGCAGACCCATCTTTCGGGGCCCGCCGGCAGGACTAGGCTGGCCCGCTCATGGCCAGCTTGGACGAGGCGAACCTAGACGCCATATTCAAGGCCTACGACGTGCGGGGCACCGTGCCCGACCAGCTCGACGAGGCCTTGGTGGAGAGGGTGGGGGCCGCGTTCGCGCGGCTCGCGATCGACACCGCGCAAGCAGAGGGCACCGATCCGGTGACACGCATCCTCGTCTCGCACGACATGCGCCCCTCCGGCCCGGGATTCGCCGACGCCTTTGCCCGCGGCGTCACCTCCCAGGGCGTCGACGCCGTGCTGTTGGGCCTGGCGTCCACCGACGAGCTGTTCTTCGCGGCGGGCCACTACGGCGCGCCCGGCGCCCAGCTCACCGCCTCGCACAACCCGGCCGAGTACAACGGCATCAAGCTGTGCCTGGCGGGAGCACGGCCGGTGGGGGCCGAGACCGGTCTCGCCCGCATCAAGGCCGACACCCTGAAGGGCCTCCCCGCTGCCGCTTCGAAGGGCTCGGTGAGCACCGACGACGCCCTCGGCGCGTTCGTCGAGCACGTCCACTCGTTCGTCGACATCGACGACCTCGTCCCGATGAAGGTGGTGGCCGACACCGCGAACGGCATGGGGGGCCTCGTGGCACCGGCGGTGTTCGAGGGCCTCCCGGTCGACCTCGAGGTGCTGTTCGGCGAGCTCGACGGAACCTTCCCCAACCATCCCGCAGATCCGATCCAACCCGAGAACCTCCGGTTCCTGCGCCAGCGCGTCGTCGAGACCGGTGCCGATGTGGGCCTGGCCTTCGACGGCGACGCCGACAGGGTGTTCCTCGTCGACGACCAGGGCGAGCCCGTGTCCGGTTCGCTGACCACGGCCATGGTCGCGGTGGCCATGCTCGAACGCCACCCCGGCTCGACGATCCTGCACAACCTCATCTGCTCCAGGACGGTGCCCGAGGTGATCCGGGAGAACGGGGGCACGCCGGTGCGAACCCGCGTCGGCCACTCGTTCATAAAGCAGGTCATGGCCGAGACGGGTGCGGCCTTCGGTGGCGAGCACTCGGGCCACTACTACGTCCGCGACAACTACCGAGCAGACTCGGGGATCATCGCCTCGATGGTCGTCCTGGAGGTCATGTCGCGCGCCGGCGTCCCGCTCTCGGAGCTGCGCAAGCCGTTCGAGCGCTACGCCGACTCCGGCGAGATCAACACCCCCGTGAGCGACCCCGCAGCGGTGATCGACGCGGTGGCAGCCCACTTCGAGGGAGCGACGCAGGACCGACTCGACGGACTCACCTGCGACCTGGGGGAGTGGTGGTTCAACCTGCGCCCGTCCAACACCGAGCCCCTGCTGCGCCTCAACCTCGAGGCGCCGGACGCTGAGTCGTGCGCCACGCACCTCGCCGAGGTGCAGGACCTGATCGGGAAGTTCTCTGCGGGCTCGACGGGCCCGTCGGGCGAGAAGGCTTGAGCCGGAGAGACAAGGAGCACACATGACGCTCGACCCGCAGCTTCTGGAGATCCTCGCCTGCCCGCAGGACAAGGGCCCCCTCCTGTACTTCTCCGACGAGGAGTCGCTGTACAACCCTCGGCTCCAGCGGCGCTACGCGGTGCGCGAGGACATCCCGATCATGCTGGTGGACGAGGCCGAGGACGTGCCGGACGAAGAGCACTCGCGGCTCGTGTCCAAGGCTCGCGCGGACGGCATCGGCCCCACCTTCGAGGCCTGAGGAGGGCGAAGATGACCGAGAGGCTGGACACCCTCGACATGTTCGGGGCCACCATGGGCCTGCCCGAGCAGATCGCCCAGGCGGTGGCGGGGGTCAAGGCCCTGGAGGGACCGCTCCCGAGCCACGACGAGGTGGAGAACGTCGTGGTGCTGGGGATGGGCGGCAGCGGGATCGGCGGCGACGTGATGCGCGAGATCGCCGGCCCGTTCATGGCCGTACCGGTGGTGGTCCACAAGGGCTACGGCTTCCCCAACTTCATCTCCGAGTCCACCCTCGTGTTCGCCCTGTCGTTCTCGGGGGCGACCGAGGAGACCATAGAGGCGGCGGGGCAGGCCGCGGCTGCGGGTGGTCGCCTGGTGTGCGTGAGCCACGGCGGCGAGCTCGCCGAGCTGTCGGACACGTGGGGCGCTGCGCACGTTCAGGTGGCAGACGGCATCCCGATGCCCCGGGCCGGCATAGGCGCCATCGGGATCCCGCCCCTGCTCGTGCTGGAGCGCATCGGCCTGTTCCCCGGTGCGTCGGGATGGGTGGACGCGGCCATCGTCCAGCTCCAAGCCCGGCGCGACGAGCTGCTCGCCGACGACAACGCCGCCGACCAGCTCGCGAGGCGCATCGGACGAGAGCTCCCCCTCGTGTACGGGGGAGCGGGCCTCGGCGGCCTGGCAGCGCTGCGCTGGAAGAACCAGGTGAACGAGAACGCCAAGGCTCCGGCCTTCTGGAACCAGCTGCCCGAGCTGTGCCACAACGAGCTGGCCGGCTGGGGCCAGCACGGCGACGTGACCCGCCAGCTGCTGCGCCTGGTCTGCCTGCGCCACGACTTCGAGCACCCCCAGATAGCGCGCCGCTTCGACATCGTGGCCGAGGTGCTCGAAGAGGTGGTGTCGGGCGTCGAGGAGGTCCACGCCCAGGGCGAGGGTCCCCTCGCCCAGCTCTTCGACTTGATGTTCTTCGGTGACGTGACGACCCTGCACCTGGCCTACCAGGCCGGCGTTGATCCAGGACCTATCGCCGTGCTCGACGAAATGAAGGCCCGACTCTCCGAGGAGAACTGATGATTGGCACCCCCCCGGCCGGATCCCCCCAGGCCGGCCCCCACGACGACTTCCTCGTCGCCGACCTGGGCTTGGCCGAGTTCGGACGCAAGGAGATCCGCCTGGCCGAGCACGAGATGCCGGGCCTGATGGCCCTGCGCGCCGAGCACGCCGACGCCCAGCCGCTCGCCGGCGCCCGGATCACGGGTTCCCTGCACATGA
>CAZHBH010000029.1:0-27637 GCA_964530525.1 uncultured Rhabdothermincola sp.
TCGTCGAGCAGCAGGAGCGCTGGCTCGGTGGCCATGGCGCGGGCCAGGGCCAGCCTCTGCTGCTCGCCCCCCGACCGGGTGCCGGCCATCTGCGAGCGCCGCTCCTTGAGCCGGGGGAAGCGGCTGTACGAGCGTTCCTCGGCGTCGCGCATCTTCACGCCGCCGTAGGTCATCATCTGGATGTTCTCCCGCACCGTGAGGTTGGGGAACACGCCACGACCCTCGGGGATGGTGCAGACACCTATGCGCGCCAGGCGATCGGGGGCTACCCCGTCCACCCGGCGGCCGGCGAGCATCACCACTCCCGCCGTGGGCTCCATGAGGCCGCTGCACACCTTGATGGTGGTGGTCTTGCCCGCGCCGTTCGGGCCGAGCAACGCCATCACCGACCCGGCCGGCAGGGCCAGGTCGACGCCGTGGAGCACCTCGATGCGCCCGTATGCGGCCTTGATGCCGGAGAGCTCCAACATGGGCTCGGCCTCGGGGGTCGAGGAGGTGAGCGACATCAGCTGGCCTCCTTCTGCTCTGTGCCCAGGTAGGCCTCGAGGACCGCCTGGTTGCCCTGGATCTCCTTGGGGGTGCCCCTCGCTATGAGGCTGCCGTAGTCGAGCACAGATATCACGTGGCAGACCTGCATCACGAGGAGCATGTCGTGCTCGACCAGAAGGAGGCCTATCCCGTCGGCGGCGAGGCCGCGGAGCAGCGCGGCGAACTCCTCGGTCTCGTCAGCGTCGAGCCCCGACGCCGGCTCGTCGAGCAGCAGCATCGTCGGCTCGGTCACGAGAGCCCGACCCAGCTCCACGAGGCGGGCCTGGCCGGTCGACAGCTCGTCGGCCCGCTTGTCGGCTATGGCTCCGAGGCCCACGCGCTCGATCGCCGCCTCGACCTGCTGGGCGGTGCCCACGCCGCGCTTGCGCCTGTGGTGCGGGATCTCGGCGGCGACCTGGAGATTCTCGCGGGCGGTCAGCGATCCGAACAGCTCGAGGCGTTGGAACGTGCGAGCCATGCCGCGCTGCGCCCGCCGGTGCGGGGCGAGGCGGCTGATGTCGTGACCGTCGAGGCGGACCCGGCCCCCGGTCGGCTTCTGCAGTCCGGTGATGACGTTGAACATCGTGGTCTTGCCGGCGCCGTTGGGGCCGATGAGGCCGGTGATCTCCCCCGCCGCTGCCTCGAACGAGACGTCGTCGAGGGCGAGGTTCCCCCCGAATCGCACGCTCACGCCATCCACCTCGAGCAGGGCCACGTCAGCCCCCCTCCCCCGCCGCCGGGGCGAGGGGCTCGGCCATCGGCTCAACCTCGGGCTGTGCCACTGCCGGTCACCTCCAGCTCGCTCAGCGCCAGGGCTCGGTCGATCCGGGCAAGGTCGTCGTCGGTGAACGCCCGGGTGATGCCCAGGCTCTCCACGTCGTAGCGGGGGCCTCCGGGCAGCAGCGACGACCGGTCGTCGCGCTCGCCACGGCGGGTGTAGGAGGCCTTGTCGAAGAAGTCCTTCACCTTGTTCACGGTGATGTTGGCGATGCCGTTGGGGTTCCGGCCGAGCGTGATGCCTATCAGTCCAGGGCCCACCAGGAAGAGGGTGCTGAGGGCGGGCACGGCCTCGCTGAGCACCGGGAGGAGGGCGAGGATGGCGCCGCCCACCAGTGCGCCGCTCACCATGGCGATGCCGCCGGCGACCGCCAGCAGCAAGATGGGCAGGCCCTGCATCGCGTTGAAGCTGAACACGAACGCCGTGCCCGACATGCTGGTGAGCATCGCTCCGCCGAGCCCGGCGATGGCGGCCGAGAGGGCGAACACCTGGAGCTTGGTGACGGTGAGGTTGAGGCCCAGCGTGGCGCATGCGGCGGGGCTGTCCTTCATCGCCTGCAGACGCCGGCCGAAGCGGCCGAGGCGCAGCCACACCACGAAGAGGCCCACGAGCGCGAACACCACCGACAGGAACACCAGGTACGAGGTGTTGGTGCCGAACGAGAGCCCGAGGATCTCCGGGCGCGGCACGCTTAGGGACCCCGACGGGAACACCCGTTGCTGGTTGAACACGACCGAGTCCATGAACACGGCGAACGCGAAGGTCGACAGCGCCAGGTAGATGCCGCGCAGGCGCAAGGCGGGCAGGGCCACGACGGCACCGACCACCGCTGGGATCCCTATGGCGGCCACCAGGCCGAGGAGGCTGCCGTCTGCTCCCCACGTCGCCATGAAGACCGCTCCGAGGCCGGCGAAGCTGATCTGCGCCAGCGAGATCTGGCCTCCGAAGCCGGTCAGCGGAACCAGCGACAGCATGATCAGGCCGTAGCCGAACGCCTCACCCCACGCGATGCTGTTGCCCTCGCTCAGCAGCTGCGACAACACGAGCGTGCCCACCACCAGGGCCACCGCAGCCGCCAGCGACGTCTTGAGGGTGGGCCGCATGATGCGTTCTCGGCTGCGAATCACGCCGTGGACGCGAAGGGGCGCCTGCGGCAGCAGCAGCAACGTCACGAAGAGCATGATCATCGGCACGGCGAGGCCGAGGGGGGTGAACAGGTTGATGCCGGAGGGCAGCCAGCTCGGGTCCTCCTTGGGCAGGTACGGGGTGGCGTACGCCGAGAGGAGCCCGAGGATGATGGCGCCCACGAAGGTCATGGGGAGGCTGGTGAGTCGGCCCACGATGGCCGCTGCGAAGGCGTTCACCACCAGGAGCGTCAGCGCGGTGGCCTCGAGGCCCAGCTTCTCTGCCACGAGGATGCCGGCCAGGGCTGCCAGAGACGAGCCGAGCGCCCAGCTGAGCGCCGACGAGCGCCCGGGGCGGCCACCGTTGAGCTCCACCAGCGACCGGTTCGAGACGACCGCCCGCATGGCCACCCCCGCACGCGTGTTGAAGAGCAGCAGGCGCAGTCCGATCGCCACCGCCACCGCCACCAGGATCACGACTATCTGGTGGTACGTGACGTTGACCCCGAAGATCTCCACGTTCTGGCCGCTGAAGAAGGGCTGGACGCTGCGCGGGCTCCCGGTGGGCCAGATGACGGGTGCCAGGGCGAGGAGCGCGGCGAAGACACCCACGGTGACCACGGTCTTGGTCACCTCGCTGGTCCCCTCCAGCCCGCGCATGATCACCAGGTCGAGCAGGCCCCCGAACAGCGGGGCGATCACGAGGAGCACGAGAGCTATGGCCAGCCATCCCGGCATGCCCCAGTCGACGTGCAGCTGCCAGTAGACGAAGGCAGCCATCATGCCCACCGCGCCGTGGGCGAAGTTGAAGATGCCCGACGTGGTGTAGGTGACCACCAAGCCGCTGGCCGCGACGGCGAAGATGCCTGCCGCGACCAGCCCGGCGACGGTGTAGGTGAGGAACTGGTCCACGCTGTGCGCGCTAGCTCAGACCGGTGCCGTCAGCCCTGGCGCTTGGCGCCCTGCTGGCGATCTGCAGGGACCCCAACGGCGTTCAGGTCGAGCGGCACGACGTTGTCGGGGTTGCAGTCGAAGCCGTTGCCGGACTCGTAGACGGCCGAGTTGGCCTGCTGGGTGGGGTAGGCCCTCTGGTACTGCTCGCCCTTGAGCTGCATCATGATGAAGCAGGGCGCCCCCACGTTGTTGCCCGGGTCGGACTGGCCGTGGAGCCCGCCACCGGTCCACGAGTGGATCTGCGAGAGCTGCTCGGCGAGGCCGGCGCGGGTGACGTTGGAGCCGAGGGCCTTGGCAGCCGTGGCGAAGAGCAGGCCGGCGGAGAAGGCCTGCACCCCGAGGAGCTCGACCACCCGGTCGTTGGCGGGGATGACCTCCATGGCCTCGAGGAACTCTGCCGTGGCGGGGTTCTCGTCGGCCTCCTCGAACGGCCACACCGTGATCCGCACGTAGGCGTCCTCCATCGTGCCCTCGGCACGTGGCGGGTACGAGAGGTTGTAGTAGTTGGCCTCGAGCTCCAGGACCTGTGGCTTGTAGGCCTGGTCACGCATGGTCTTGAAGAGCGGGAGGGCCAGCTCGAGGGCACCGGAGTAGGTCATGTACTCGGCACCGGAGTTCTTCATCTGGAGCACCTGGTTGAGGCCCGCGAGGTCCTGCAGCGAGACGCGGTCGTTGATGATCCAGTTGAACCCGACCGAGCCGTAGGCCGCGACCTGGCGCTTGATCTGGATGTCGGTCACCGCCGTCTGGAGGGCCAGGGCCGCAGCGTTCTGCGCCGCCTCGGGGAAGGTCTCCTGAACCCACTGGGCCGGACCCACGAGGTAGGTGTTGGCCGGGTTGGGAAGGGGCTGGAAGGTGAGGTCTGCCCCGGTCTGCTCGGGGCTCACCGCCGCTGCGGGGACGTTGACGAGACCGCAGTCGACCTGGGCCTGAGCGCCCGTCTCGTCGAAGACGTTGATCCCGCCGACGAGCGCCAGTGCGTTCTGGCAACCAGGCTCGACGGCCTGGGTCTTGAAGGCGGTGCCGCGGGTGTTCTTCCACTCCACCTTGAGCTCGCGGCCGTTGATGCCGCCCTGGGCGTTGCACCACTGGGCGAAGGCGTCCATGGCCTGGCCGGCTCCCTTGTTCACGCCGGGAGCGAGGCCGAACTCGTGGTCGTCGTAGGTGTAGACGGTGATGGAGTCGTCGGTTACGCCCACGTCGGTGGCGCCGGATGCGTCGCCGGGGCCGCACGGCGACTCGATGGTGCCGAACATGTCGTCCATGGTGAGCTCGCCGGCGCTCGCCTGGGTGGTGGTCGAACCCGAGGGGGGATCGCCGCTGTCGTTGCGCGAGCCGCACGCAGTGGCGGCTACCACCAGCGCTGCGACGGTGAACACCGCTGCAATGCGTACTTTCACATTTCCCCCAAGGTCTCCGTTAGGGCTGCGAAGCCCTCCCGCCCTACTGACGGCACGTCAGAGTAACACCCCGCCGGACGTCGTCCAGCTTCGGCCGGCCGGGGTTCAGCCGACGGCACCTGCCTGGCGGAGTCCCGCTATGGCGGCCTCGTCGAACCCCGCCTCGGCGAGGAGCTCGTCGGTGTGGTGGCCCGGCGGCGCCGGGGGCCTGTCGAGGGTTGCGGGCGTGCGATCGAAGCGTGGGGCGGGCGCCGGCTGCAGCACTCCGCCCTCGTGCACGTAGGTGCCACGGGCCATCAGGTGGGGGTCGTCGCCCACGTCCAGCAGCGAGCGCACCGGGGCCACGCAGGCGTCGACGCCGTCGAACGCCTCCACCCACTCGGCCTGCGTTCGCTGCCGGAAGATGTCTGCCAGGCGCTGCTTCATGGCAGGCCAGCTCGCCTTGTCGTCTTGCGGTGGCAGCTCGGCGGGGTCCAGGCCGAGGGTGGCGAGGAGGTTGGCGTAGAACTGGGGCTCGAGGGCGCCGACGGTCATCCACCGGCCGTCGGAGGTCTCGTAGACCTCGTAGAAGTGGGAACCCGTGTCGAGCCAGTTGGTGCCGCGCTCGGGGCCGAAGAACCCCATGGTGAAGGCCGGACCGATCGGGCCGGCCAGCAGTGCCACCCCGTCGACCATGGCCGCGTCGATCACCTGGCCCTGACCCGAGCGCGCCCGCTCGACGAGGGCAGCGCACACCCCCAGGGCGAGCAGCATCCCTCCCCCGCCGAAGTCGGCCAGCAGGTTGAGGGGCGGCGTGGGGGCCTGTCCCGCCCGACCCATGTGGGCGAGGGGGCCGGCGAGGCCCAGGTAGTTGATGTCGTGCCCGGCGCGGTCCGCCAGCGGGCCGGTCTGGCCCCACCCGGTCATGCGGGCGTAGACGAGGGCGGGGTCGCGACCCAGAAGGACCTCGGGCCCGAAGCCCAGCCGCTCGGCGACGCCCGGCCGGAAGCCCTCGACGAACACGTCGGCAGCCGCGGTGAGCTCCAGGAGCACCTCCAGGCCGGCGGGGTTCTTCAGATCTAGGGCGATCGAGCGCCGGCCCCGCCCCGTCACGTTAGAGGAGGCCGATCCCAGCGGCGCCCCCATCGCCTGGTCGCGCCGGTCGACGACGGTGACGTCGGCCCCCAGGTCGGCCAGGATCATCGCCCCGAACGGCGCCGGGCCCAGCCCGGCCACCTCCAAGACCTTCACACCCTGCAGTGGCCCAGACATTGCTCCCCCATCTTCAATCGAGCAGCGACACGTCCGGATCTCCCACCGGGCGCTGCACGGGGGATCGTAACCAGCTCCCTGGCGCGACAGTTTCGACTGGGCCGGGGGGTGACGGCGAGCATCGGCCCGCCTGCCTAGCGCAGCCTGCAGGTGGGCTGGATCTGGGCACCGAGGTGACGCAGGCGGAGCGTGAGCCAGGGCCGTGTTCGCCGGCAGGACCCGCCGGCCCGGTCAAGCGGGTACGCTCGCACCGGGCGAAAGGGGGCGGTTATGGACGTAGCGGACGTCGATCTGCTGGATCCGGACGTGTTCCGCGAGGGCAGGCACCACGAGATGTTCTCGTTGCTGCGCCACGAGGACCCCGTTCACCTCCACCCCGAACCAGACGGCCCGGGCTTCTGGTGCATCACCCGGCACGCCGACCTCATAACGGTGAACCGGGACTGGGAGGCCTTCTCGTCCGCGGCCTGGGGCATCAGCATCCCCGACATCCCCCTGGAGGGGGAGCACGCCATGGTGCGGGAGATGATGCTCTACATGGACCCGCCGCGGCACACGCGCTACCGGCTCCTGGTGAACAAGGGCTTCACCCCGCGGATGATCGGATTGCTGGAGACCGGCCTTCGCACCAGGTCGCGGCTCATCGTCGACAACGTCATCGAGCGCGGCGAGTGCGACTTCGTCGTCGACGTGTCGTCCGAGCTTCCCCTCCAGGCGATCGCAGAGCTGATGGGCGTCCCCCAGGAGGACCGCCACAAGATCTTCGACTGGACCAACCGCCTCATCGGCGTGGACGACCCCGAGTTCGAGGGCGACCGCGAGTCGGCCAGCGAAGCCGCCGGCGAGCTCTACCTCTACAGCAACCAGCTGGCTGCCGAGAGGCGCCACGACCCCAGGGACGACATCGTGAGCCGCCTGCTGGGCGCCGAGATCGAAGGCGACAAGCTCACCGAGGCCGAGTTCGACATGTTCTTCCTGCTCCTCGCCGTCGCCGGCAACGAGACCACTCGCAACGCCACCTCGCACGGGATGAAGGCCCTGATGGACAACCCCGGCGAGATGGCAAAGCTCGTGGAGGACCCTGCAGGGCACATCGACTCGGCGGTGGAGGAGATCGTGCGCTGGGCGAGCCCTGTGATGCACTTCCGCCGCACGGCCATGGTCGACTACGAGCTGGGCGGCAAGACGATCAAGGCGGGCGACAAGGTCGTGATGTGGCACATCTCGGCCAACCGCGACGAGACGGTGTTCGAAGATCCCTTCCGCTTCGACATCGACCGCGACCCCAACCCGCACATCGGCTTCGGTGGGGGCGGCCCGCACTTCTGCCTCGGCGCCAACCTGGCCCGCATGGAGCTGCGCCTGCTGTTCACCGAGATCGCCGAGCGCATGGGCGACATGGCGCCGGCGGGCGAGGTGGAGCACCTGCGCTCCAACTTCATAGGCGGCATCAAGCACATGCCCGTGAGGTTCTCCAGGGGAGGGCGTTCCCTCGAACCCACTGCCGTCGAAGTTTGACGGTCGGGGGTGACGAGCGGTCAGCAAGCCCGTCGGCGTAGTGGAGGGCTCCGCCAGGAGACCGCTGCGCAAGCGCCAGGGCTTGCAGCTACCCGGGCGGCAGGGCCCGCCGATCGTCAAGAAGCACTGATCAGCTCCTGGAGGGCCAAGGGCACGCCCTCAGCCAACACCCACGGGTCGGGCACCACGTCACGGCAGACCATGAAGCCCACGTCCACCCGGTCGCGGTAGCTGAACACCGTCACGTTGATGCCGGTGCCGTAGATGAGCGGACCCATCGGGTAGAGGGCGGTGACCTCTGCCCCGGCGCAGTACATGGTGAAGGGCGGCCCCGGGACGTTGGAGATGATGAGGTTCATGATCGGCGGGGTGCGCCGGTCGAGCGAGGCGGCGGAGTACATCCGCGCCGCCAGCGAGATGAGGGCCGGCGGTGCGGTCTCGGTGATGCCCATGATCTTGTCGGCGGCGAGTGCAGCGCGCATCTCCTTGGCACCGCGGGTGCTCTCGTTGATGGCCATGAGGCGTCGCACCGGATCGGTGATGTGGGTGGCCAGCGATGCGAACATCGCCCCCACCTTGGTGCCCACCTCGTTGGCATCCCCCTCTCCCCGCAGCGACACGGGCACCTGTGCGATGAGCGGCGAGGAGGGCAGCTCGTCGCGGGCCGCCAGGTAGCGCCTCAGCGCCCCTGAGCACACCGCCAGCACCACGTCGTTCACCTTCACGTCGTACGTCCGCTTGAGGGCCCGGACCTGCTCCAGGGGGATGCTCGCGTAGGCGAAGCGCCGGTGCGGCGTGAGCTCGGCGTTGAAGGACGTCCGTGGCGCCTGGAAGGGCGCTGGAGGTGACTGGGGCTGGCGGAGGAAGCCCATGAAGGTGAGGCCCTGACGAGCGCTCGAGCGTGCGAAGCGGGCCATGCGCCACGGCGTGGCGGCCAACCCCGCCACGCTCGACAGCGCCAGCTGCACCGACGTGGGCAGCTCCACCGGCCCTTCCGGAGGCGGCGCATCGGCCTCGCTCGGCTCGGGGGGGTTGGGCTCGAGGTCGAGGAGCATCGTCGCCAGCTCGCTGCCCGACACCCCGTCGATTATCGAGTGGTGGATCTTGGCGAGGAGGGCCACCATGCCACCCTCCAGGCCCTCGATGACCCAGAACTCCCAGAGGGGCCTGCGGCGGTCGAGCTTGATCGCGACGAGGTCGCCGATGAGGTTGCCCAGCTGGCGCGGCCCTCCCGGAGGGGGGACGGCTATGCGCCTGATGTGGTCGTCTATGTCGAAGTCGTGGTCCTCCACCCAGCCCGGAAGGTCGAGGCCGAAGGGGACCTCCACCAGCTTCCAGCGGAACTGCGGCGCGAGGTGCAGCCTGCGGCTGATCCTGCGCTTCAGCTCTTCGACCCGGAAGCCGCCCGGTGCGGTGGAGGGGTCGAGGATCATCACTGCCGACACGTGCATGTGCCAGGCGGCGGTCTCCCCGTACAGGAAGGCGGCGTCCACCCCGCTCATCCGCTTCATCGGCGGTCGCCCGCGGCCCTCACCACCCGGTCACGAGGATCGAGCGACCGAGCTGGCCCAGCGGTAGTCGGCCTTGCCTGCGGGCGAGCGCTCGATGCTCTCCACCAGCACGAGGCTCCGGGGCACCTTGTAGCCGGCGAGCTCACGGCGTGCGTGAGACGCGAGCTCGTCGAGCGTGATGTCCCTGCCCTCCACGGGCTGCACCACCGCGGCCACCTGCTGGCCCCAGCGCTGGTCGTCGACCCCCACCACCACGGCGTCGTAGACCGACGGGTGCGCCTTCAGCACACCCTCGACCTCCTCGGGGTAGACCTTCTCGCCCCCCGTGTTGATGCACTGGCTGCCGCGCCCGAGGAGCCGAACGGTCCCGTCGGCATCCACGGTGGCCATGTCTCCCGTGAGCACCCAGCGCTCGCCTCCCACCTCCACGAACGTCGCCGCCGTGCGCTCCGGGTCGTTGTGGTAGCGCACGGGTATGTGGCCGCGCCGTGCGACCCGCCCGATCACCTCCGAGCCCGGGGGCACCGGCTGGTGGGTGGTCTCGTCGAGCACCGTGGTGGTCTCGCCGTAGGGCGTGAACTGGGTTACGCCCCCAGAGGCGCTGCCGGCCTCGAGCCGCTGGCTCCCCTGCGCGCCGGTCTCCGACGATCCGAACCCGTCGACCAGCCCCACGTCGGGTAGCAGCGACATGAGGCGGTCCTTGTGGACCGGAGAGAGGGCCGCCCCTCCGGATCCGATGGAGAGCAGCGACGAGACGTCGAAGGGTCCCTCTGCGTCCCACGCGTCCAGCAGGGGGCGCACCACAGGGTCGCCAACCACCGTCAGCAGGTTCACCTTCTCGGACTCCACGGTCCTCCACACGCCTACGGGATCGAGCGAGCCCTCGAGGAGGACCACGCGGCCACCGGCGAGCAACCACGAGAGAACCGTCCACTGCCCCGCCGCGTGCATGAGCGGGGCGACCGGGAGGTACACGAAGGTGCCCTCGACGATCCGGTCGAGCACCTGGGAAGGCCGGTCCACCGGGCCCATGAGCCTCATGGGGTCGCCGCCGCCGATGCAGGCGAAGAAGGCGTCCTCCTGGCGCCACACCACGCCCTTGGGCAAGCCCGTCGTGCCGCCGGTGTAGATGACGTACGGGTCGTCGTCGCCACGGGGCCCGAAGTCGCGCTCGGCAGACTGACCTGCCAGCTCCTCCTCGTAGGAGCCCGACGACAGCCCCGTCGTGTCCTCGTCGGAGCCGTCCTCCACCGCGAGGTACCAACCGATGCCGGGAAGCTGGTCGCGCACGGCCGCCAGGAGCGGGGAGAAACGCCGGTGGTGGACCACGCCCACCACCTCGGAGTCGTCGAGCAGGTAGCGCAGCTCCGACGCCACGTACCTGTGGTTCACGTTGATCGGCACCGCCCGCAGCTTGTAGGCGGCCAGCATCACCTCGAGGTACTCCGAGCCGTTGGTGAGGTGGACGGCCACGTGGTCGCCTGGGCCCACGCCCTGGCCGGCCATCCAGTGCGCCAACCTGTTGGCCCGCTCCTCCAGCTGGGCGTACGTGAGGCGCCGCGGGGCGGGCACCTCACCGCTCGACGCCGAACCAGGGCCCCTGGTGGGCGAGACGACGGTCAGAGCCTCGCGATCAGCCACACGGTCGAAGACGGCCTCGGCGAGGTCGGCGATGTTGAACGTGGTGGGCTCAGGCACCCGTCCCCCTGGGATGCGCGGTCGAGGAGCCGGAGCTTATGCGCCGAGCGACTGCTCGTAGGCCTCTCGCTGGCGGGTGGAGCGGTGCACCGGGTCCTTGTCGAACTGCGGGATGACCTCTTTGCCGAACAGCTCCATGGACTCGATGATCTTGTCCTGGCTCATGTTGCTGGTGGTCGGGCTGAAGCAGATCTGGTCGGCGCCGATGTCGACCCAGCGCTGCACCGCCCTGGCGCAGTCGTCGGGGTCTCCCACCACGACCATCCCGATCTCGGAGGCCTTCTTGAGCTGATCGACGCTGGGCTCGGGGATGACGTCGGGCCACTCGGGGAAGCCGGGGGGCTTCGGGATGTTGTCGAGCCAGTGCATCTGCAGGCTCGTGTAGTAGTTCATCCCGATGCTCACCGCGGTCTCGAAGGCCTCCTCGCGGTTCTCCATGCAGATCATGTTGGTGACGACCATGATGTTGTCGTTCACGTAGTCGCCCACGGGCTCGGCGTTCGCCACCGCGTCCTTGTACGAGGTGATGAGAGGGGCGATCTTGTCGGGCGTGCCATGCGTGAAGCAGAACGCACCCAGGCCCATGCTGCCGGCCTTCGCGAAGGTCGGGGGGCTCCCGGCCGCGACCCACATCGGTGGGTGGCTCTTCCCGTAGGGCTTGGGGAAGACCTCGCGCTCGGGCATCCGGAAGTACTTGCCGTCGAAGGAGTACTTGCCGTCCTTCCACATCTTCGGGATCTCACGGATCGACTCGTCCCACATCGACGTGGTCTCGGTCAGCTCCTCGATGTCGAAGCCGTACACCTCGGTGGTCGACGACCCCCTGCCGGTGCCGAACTCGAACCGGCGGTCGGTGATGTGGTCCATCAGGGCGACCGTCTCGGCCACTCTCACCGGGTGGTTCACCTTGGCGGTGATGTTGAAGATGGCCGAACCCAGGTGGGCGCGCTCGGTGAGGGCTGCGACGTGCGAGAGGTAGACCTCCGGCCCGGGCATGTGGCTGTACTCGTCGAGGAAGTGGTGCTCCGGGCACCAGATGTACTTGATCCCCGAACGGTCGGCGGCGACGCCCACCTCCACGTTGCGCATGATGCGCTTGTGCTCTGCCTGAGGGTCGACGTCCCGCTCGTAGCGAGGCACGAAGAGCTGGGCGAATATGCCGAATTCCATGTGCGTCCTTTCCGGAGTGCCGCCCGCTGTCGTCCCGAAGCGAGCGCAAAACTATAACACGTTCTATTTCTTTGGGCGCAAGCCCTCCATCCCCTAGTAGCGCAGACCCGGCGCCCGGCTGTGGAAGATGTCGGCGTTCATAAGACCGGTGAGCTCCGCGGCCTCCCAGCGCTTCCCACGCTTGGAGATGGACTCGCCGTTCGACCAGGGCTTCATGTGCACGATGTCGTCCTTGACCGCACGGATCACCTGGCCGGTGACGTGCGATGCCTCGTCGCTGGCGAGCCAGGCCACGAGGGGCGACGAGAGGGAGGGGTCCATCGGGTCCCACTCGGTGAACTCGTCGGGCTCGCGGGCCTCGATGCCCGCTCCCGGGATCGAGGCGGCCATGCGGGTGGCGCCGGCCGGACCGATGGCGTTGCAGGTGATGCCCATGCGGAACACCTCGAGGCTCACCGTCATGGTGAACCCGGCGATGCCCGACTTGGCAGCCGTGTAGTTGGCCTGGCCGAAGTTGCCCACCAGCCCTGCACCGGAGGTGGTGTTGATGATGCGGCCCGTGCTCACGTCCTCGCCTGCCTTGCTCAGCGCCCGCCAGTGCTTCACCGCGTGGTGCGTGGGGGCGAAGGTGCCCTTGAGGTGAACCCTGATAACCCGGTCCCAGTCGTCCTCGGTCATCGACCAGATGGCGGCGTCGCGTGCGATCCCGGCGTTGTTCACCAAGATGTCGAGCCGGCCGAAGGTGTCGACCGCCTGGGCGATCATCTCGCCCGCCGCTGCGAAGTCGGCGACGTCGCCGTAGTTGGCCACCGCCTCACCACCGCGCGAGTTGATGATGTCCACGGTGAGGTCGGCGTCCTTGCCGCTCCCCTCACCGTCGAGGGTCACGCCGAGGTCGTTCACCACGACCTTGGCGCCCTCCTTGGCCAGCTCCAGTGCGTGGCCACGGCCGATGCCGTGCCCCGCACCGGTGACGATCGCGACCCTGCCGTCCAGCAGTCCCATGTGGTGAGCTCCTCCGAGGTTTCTGATGACTCGTCAGAATGGTAAGCGCCATCTCCGGCTCTGGCGAGTTGGCTGGTCGAGCGCGCCGGGCCTACCTGGTCCGCGTGGGCTCGCTGCCCTGGTAGCGCGCCTTGAGGTCGGCCTTTAGCACCTTGCCCGCCGGGTTCCGAGGCAGAGCGTCGACCAGCTCCAGCTGCTCGGGGATCTTCTGGAGCATCAGACCCGAGCCCTTCAGGAACTCAACCATCTCGTCGAACCCGAGGGGCTCGGAGCCCTCGGTGGTCGCCACGACGGCGCACACCCGCTCGCCGGTGCGCTCGTCGGGCAGGCCGATCACCGCGACGTCGGCCACCTTGGGATGGGGGTAGAGGTGGTCCTCCACCTCCTTGGCCGAGACGTTCTCCATGTTGCGGATGATGATGTCCTTGAGGCGACCGGTGATCTTGAGCATGTTCCGCTCGTTCAGCACGCCCAGGTCGCCCGTGCGGAAGAAGCCTTCGGAGTCGAACGCATCGGCATCGAGGCCGGAGTCGAGGTAGCCCTTCATGAGCTGGGGCGCCTTGGCCCGCACCTCGCCCTCCTCTCCCACCGCAGCGGCACGGCCGTCTGTGCGCACCAGCTTCAGCTCCACGCCCGGAAGGGGCGAGCCCTCGGTGTGAGCCAGGTCCTCGTCGTCGTCGGTGGGCTTGGCCATCACCAAGATGGGAGCCTCGGTGAGCCCGTAGCCCGACAGCACGCCCGCCGAGCCGGGGAAGGCCTCCTTCAGCTCGTAGTGAAGGGCAGGCGGCTTGGGCGCCCCGCCACCGGGGAACGCCCTCACCTTCGGGAAGATCGGTTCGGCGGAGGCCCGCTGGGCCTTCAGGTAGGCCTGGTGGAACACGGTCCCCGAGCCGGCGAGGGTGACGCCCTCGCGGCCGAGGACGTCCACGACCACGTCCGGCACGAAGGCCGACATGAAGATGTTCTGCACCCCGGCGATGAGGCTGCTGAACAGCCAGATCGGCCCGGCGATGTGCGGGAACGGGAACAGGAGCGAGTTGGTGTCGGCATCGGTCGCCTCGAGGTGGGCGACCATCCCCTCGGCCACGGCGTGGATCGTGCGGTCGGTGTGCTGGGCACCCTTGGGGTCGGCCGTGGTGCCAGAGGTGTAGAAGAGCCAGCGAACCTCGTCGCCCTCCGACGCCTCAGGGGGTGGCCCGAGCGTTGCCGGGTCGCCCTCCGGGAGCTGGCGGTCGCATGTGAGCACTTGGACGTCGTGGCCCTCGGCCGCCACCTCGGCGGCGATCCCCTTGGCCATGGTGGAGAAGTCGAAGTTGGCGAAGGCGCTGGGGACCATCAGCAGCTTGGCCCCGGTCTGGCGCACGCAGAAGCCCACCTCGCGCTCGCGGTAGATGTGCAGGATCGGGTTCTGCGTGGCTCCCAACCGCGACAGCGCGGCCACGAGCACCATCGACTCGATCCAGGTCGGGAGCTGCCAGGTGACCACGTCCCCCCTGCCCACGCCCAGATCGGCCAGGCCGGCGGCTGCCCGCTCCGCCGCATCCTTGTACTCGGCGAAGGTCAGCTCACGGCCGTCCTCGTCGATGACCATCCGGGCGTCGGGCGTGGTCTCGACCCTGCGCTCCAACAGCTCCCAGAGCGTCCGACCCTCGATCATCCCCGTCCTCCCCCTAAGAAGATGTACCTCGCCGGGGAATCCTAATTGGGGTACGAGAGACCGATCACTTGATCGCCACGGGGTGCACCGGTGAGCTGCAGCCGCCCGGGACGGGCTCGGGCGCCATGGTGAAGAGCACCTCGTAGCGACCGTCGTCCGCGCAGTCGGCCGCCAGGGACTCGAGGTCGAAGATCTGGCCCTGGATGAGGCCCATGTCGCGCAGGTGGATCATGTGGACGAGCATCATCGATGCCCAGTCCTCGGGAGGCCACACCTCGAACACGTACGTGTCTGTGAACACCGCCCCCAGGTCGTGGCGGTGGATCCACTCGACCGTGAGAGAGGACAGGCCGGGCGTGTCGTGGTTGTAGTCCCGCACCTTCCCCTCGTGCAGCAGCTGCATCTGACCGGTGCGCACGAGCGCGACGTCGCCGGGAGCCAGGGCAACCTTCGCTAGCTCGAGGGCGGCGTCGAGGTCGTCGGCGGTGATCGCGTAGCCCGGGTCGAGGCGCTCCACGCCCTTGACCGCGGGCAGGTCGAGGAGCACGCCACGACTGACGATGGGGTCGATCTTGTCCACTCCGCACCGGGTGGCGCCGCCTGGGACCCTCACCGAGTCGGCCGGGAAGCCGTTGTACATCTTCCCGCCGTAGGTGACGTGGGCCAGCGCGTCCACGTGGGTCCCCGCGGCCAGCGGGAGGATGATCATGTCGTCGTTGAAGCAGGCGTCACCCTCGGAGCCCGTGTAGTTGGCGTTGAGTGTGATCATGGAGTGCACGGGGACGAAGCGCCCGGGAGCGCCTCCGTCCTGCGGCGCCCTGTCGAGCCCGATGGCCAGCGAGAAGCTGCGGCCGGCGCTGGCTGACGCGATGCCCCGCCGGGTGGCGTCGGCATCGATGAGGTTCTGCGTCCCGCGCTCGTCCTCGTCGCCCCAGCGTCCCCAGTTGCGGACCCGAGCGGCGAGGTCTACCAGCTCCGGCGTGAACGGCATCGTTCGCCTCCCCTCAGAAGGTGAGGACGCCGCGGGCCAGGTCGCCCTGGTGCATGTCGTCGATGACCTTCTGCAGGTCCTCCAGCGGGTACCGCTTGGTGACGAGCTCGTCGAGCTTGAGCCGCCCCGCCAGGTAGAGGTCGACGAACAGCGGGATGTCCTTGTGGGGCCTTCCCGCTCCGTAGCGGCAACCCATGATCGTCTTGTCGTTGTAGAGCGTGTGGACCATGAACGACGCCTCGGTTCCCAGCTTGGGTACGCCGAGGATCACGCACGTCCCGCCCCAGTCGAGCAGGTCGACGGACTGGCGGATGAGGGCGGGGTGGCCCACGCACTCGAAGGCGAAGTCGACGCCGTTCGGCGCGATCTCCTTCACCGCCTCGGCCGTGTCGACCGAGCTGGCGTCGATGAAGTGCGTGGCCCCGAACTGGCGCGCCAGCGCCTCCTTGCGGGGATTGGTGTCGACGGCGATGATCGGCAGTGCGTCGGCCAGGGCAGCCCCCTGGATGACGTTCAGGCCGATGCCGCCGACCCCGATCACCACCACGCTCTGACCGTGCGACACCTTGGCCCGGTTGAACACGGCACCCACGCCGGTGATCACCCCGCAGCCGAGCAGCGAGGCGACCCCCCAGGGCACCTCGGGGCTGATGGGCACGCACTGGCGGCCCTTCACGATGGTCTCTTCGGCGAAGGCGCCGATGTTGGCGAACTGGAAGGCCTTGCGCTCACCCTGCAGGAACGGCGCCGACAGCTTCCCGAACGTGGTGCGGCAGTGCGTGGGTCGACCGCTGTCGCACGCCTCGCAGGCTCCGCAGTTTCCCAGCGTCGAGATGACGACGTGGTCGCCCTCGCTGAGGCCGGTCACCCCCGGCCCGATCTCGGTGACCGTCCCGGCACCCTCGTGGCCCAACACCACAGGGGTCGGGAACGGGATCGTGCCGTCGATCACGCTCACGTCGCTGTGGCACACGCCGGCAGCGGCCATGGCCACCTTCACCTCGCCCGCCCTCAGCGGCCGCAGCGACAAGTCGTCGACGGTCGCGATCGCGCCGTCCTCGAAAACGATCCCCTTCAAAGACTTCCCCTCCTGGTCACGCTGCGGATCAACCGGGCCAGACGATGGACTGAAGCTCGCTGTAGGCGTGGAAGCCGAACCGGCCTCCATCTCGACCCACGCCGCTCTGCTTGAAGCCTCCGAAGGGCAGCTCGTGGTTCCGCTGCACCGTGTTGATGCCGACGTTCCCGGTGCGCAGCTGCTCGGCGACGCCGAAGGCCTTCCCTGTGTCCGACGAGAACACGTAGTCGTAGAGGCCGAAGTCGGTGCTGTTCGCCAGGCCGACGGCCTCGTCCGCTTCGTCGAACGGGACGACCACTATGACCGGCCCGAAGATCTCCTCCTGAACCACCCGCATGCCGGGCTTGCAGTCGGCGATGAGGGTGGGGGCCACGAAGAAGCCCTTCCCCCCCACGTCGGGCCGCTCCCCGCCGGCCACCACGGTGCCGCCCTCGTCGCGACCGGAGGCCACGTAGCCCTCGACGCGCTCGCGGTGCACCCCGGTGATCACCGGGCCGAGAACCGTGTCACGCTCGGTGGGATCGCCCACCTTGAGCCGGCCGGCGGCCTTCGTGAGACCCTCCACCAGCTGGTCGTAGATGCCCCGCTGGGCGAGGACGCGGGTGGGCGACGTGCAGATCTGACCCGAGTGGAACGCCCACACCGACGAGATGCCACCGATGGCGGTCCGCAGGTCGGCGTCGTCGAAGACGATCGCAGCGCCCTTGCCGCCCAGCTCGAGGAGCAGGCGCTTCATGTCCCTCCCCGCCACCTCACCGATGCGCTTGCCCACGGCGGTGGACCCCGTGAAGCTGACCATGTCGACGTGCGGCGAGGCGACCAGCGCCTCCGCCGGAGCCGGGCCCTCCGACACCACGATGTTCACCACGCCGGGCGGGAACCCCGCGTCGCGGAAGACCTCGCCGAGCTTCACGATCGCCAGCGGGTCCTGGGGAGCCGGCTTGACCACCACCGTGTTGCCCATGGCCAGCGCGGGACCGAGCTTGCCCGCCATGTTCGTCATGGGGAAGTTGTAGGAGGTGATGCACGTGACCACCCCGACGGGTGCTCGGCGTGCCATCCCCCCCATGATCCCGCCAGGCCCCAGGGCTGTGGTGGGCATGATCCCCGGCTCCACGGGGATGGTCGACTCTGCCTCGATGCCCTTGGCGTAGCGACGGAAGCGTGCCCCGGCCGTGGGGACCTGCATCGTCTTGGTGACCCGCATGGTGGCGCCGGTCTCGGCCTGCACCAGCGGCACGAAGTCGCCGAAGCGCTCCTCCAGCAGCTCGGCGGCACGGAGCAACAAGGCCGCGCGCTCTGCCGAGGGGGTGCGGGACCACGCTGGGAACGCCGCCGCTGCTGCCTCGGCGGCAGCTTCGGCATCCGCCACGGAGGCGTTGGGCGCGTACCCCACCACCTCCTCGGTCGCCGGGTTGACGATGGGATAGGTGCCGTCGCCGGGGGCGACCCACTCCCCCGCTATGAGGAGCTCGTAGGCGTGCTGGGGGTCTGGTGAACCGCTCACTTCTCGAAGTTCTCCCTGATCTCGAGCGTCACTTCTCGAAGTTCAGCCTGTAGACGTCTATGGCGTTCCCGCGCACGAGCTTGTTCACCGTCTCCACGGGCAGGTGGCCCATGAGCTTGTGGGCCACCTCCTTGGTGTGGGGCCAAGTGCTGTCGGAGTGGGGGTAGTCGGTCTCGAAGAGGATGTTCCCCTCACCGATGCGCTTGAGCGCCTCGGGCGTGAGCCCGAACTGGTCGTCGAAGAAGCAGGCGAAGATCTGCTTGTAGTAGTAGGTGCTGGGCGGCTCCGGCACGAGGTCCCCCACGCCACCCCATCCCCTGTTCTCCTCCCACACCTTGTCGGCGCGCTCGAGGATGTAGGGGATCCATCCCAGCTGGCCCTCGGCATACGCCAGCTTCAGGTCGGGGAACCGGGGGAGCACGCCGGACATCATGAAGTCGACCATCGACATCATGCAGTTGGCGAACGTGATGGTGGACCCGACCGCCGGAGGTGCGTCAGCCGACGTCGAGGGCATCCTGGAAGAGGACCCGATGTGCATGTTCACGACCATCTTGGTCTCGTTGCACGCCTCGAAGAACGGGTCCCACTCACCCGAGTGGATCGATGGAAGCCCGAGGAAGGGAGGGATCTCCGTGAAGCACGTGGCGGTCACACCGCGCTCGGCCATGCGGCGCACCTCCGCTGCTGCGAGGTGCGCGTCCCACAGGGGGACGATGATCAGCGGGATGAGCCGGCCGTCCGTCCCGGCGCACCACTCGTCGACCATCCAGTCGTTGTAGGCGCGCACGCAGAGCAGCCCGAGCTCACGGTCGTCCATCTCCGTGAAGGTCTGGCCGCAGAACCTGGGGAAGCTGGGGAAGCACATCTGCGCCTCCGTCCAGTTCGCGTCCATGTCCTCGAGGCGGGCCTTCTGGTCCCAGCAGCCCTTGCGCATGTCGTCGTAGGTGATGGGCGTCACCGTCACCTCTTCGCGAGGCACGCCAACAGCCGCGGAGAGCCTGGTCTGGGGGATGGCCTTGTCCTCCCAGACCCACCAGTCGGCGATGGGTCCGTCGTCGCCGTCGTCGCCCATCCGGTAGTCGAACTTGCCGCCCACGAACGACATGTCGGCGACGGGGTGGCGCTCGATGCGCGGGCCGACGGCCTTGTACTTCTCGGGTAGGCGGTCCTGCCAGACGTTGCCCGGCTCGAGCACGTGGTCATCGACGGATACGAACTTGGGGAACTCGTCGATGGATGTCATGGCCCTCCCAAAGTTGGAACACGTTCTCGTCTTGTAGCGTACCTCTGGGATCGCCCGAACGGGGTCGCTGCGGTGACTCCGCTCGGAGACTGGATCGATCGGCGGAGTCGGCGCCGACGGAGGGAGACCGAGGTCACATGGAGCACCCCACCATCGAGCACGAGGCCATCGAGCCGGGAGCGGCGCTGTTCACGCTGGTGGAGCCGCACGCCGGCCAGGAGGTGGCCTACAACCGCTGGTACGAGCGCGACCACTTCTACGCGGGCTGCCTCGTGGGGCCCATGTGGTTCGCCGGCCGGCGCTGGGTGGCGACCCGACCCCTCAAGGAGATGCGGTTCCCCGGCGGCACCGGCTTCCTGCCGGAGCCCCAGAAGGGCTCCTACCTGGCGACCTATTGGATCCTGAAGGGCCACGAGGCCGAGGCCATCGAGTGGGGCACCAAGCAGGTGAACTGGCTGCACCCCGCCGGCCGCATGTTCGAGGGCCGAGACCACGTCCACACCCTCATGTACGTGAACCGCTGGGCGGTGAGCCGCGACGAAGACGGTGTGCCGCCCGCTCTCGCCCTCGACCACCCGTTCGGCGGCCTGGTGGCACTGACGGTGGACCGGCATCCCGACACGGAGCCACGCGAGATGTCGACCTGGCTGAAGGAGCGACTGCCGAGCTCGATGATGGCCACCCCGTGGGCCCTCACGTGCGCCCTCACGCCCATCCCGCTCCCCGACGACGCGCCGGTGTTCCAACCGGACAACCCGGGCCAGGATCGCCGGATGCTCCTCTTGGCCTTCACCGACACGGATCCCCGCGAGCTGTGGACCGCTTTCGAGACGTTCGGCGAAGCGGTCTACGACGGCGGCCTCGGCTCGGTCAGCTGGGCAGCGCCGTTCATACCCACCATCCCCGGAACCGACACCTACACCGACCAGTTGTGAAGGCGGCCCCGGTCGGGCCGTTCCTCACCCTATGAAGCGGTTCACGGCGAGTCGGGCGACCAGGCCGTAGCTGGTCCACATCGCGGCGCTCAGCACGACGGCCAGCAGGGGCCATCGCCACCGGGGCGCCAGGCGCAGCGCGAACGACGCGTACACGGAGAACAGGACCCAGTCCGCCAGCGCGAAGCGGTTGAAGCTCGCCAGCACGCTCGAGGCGAGCTGCGTGGCCACCAGGGCGATCGCGAGCATCCAAGCCTCCAGGGGGAAGCGGTCTCGCCTGGAGAGCGCCGCGTAGCCCACGCCGAACACGACGATCGCCACGCACCACAGGTCCCACTGGCGCGCCAGCAGCGTCGGGACCATGGGGGTGCCGGGCTCGGGCCAGAGGTTCTCCACCCCCTGCCACACGGTCGCCCAGGGCCAACCGAGCGTCCGGCCCCAGTCGCCCTGGACCGAAACCCATGCGAGCGGATCGCCCAGCTGGTGCCACATCGCCAGCATCACTGCGGCCATTCCCGCCAGCCCTGCGGCCAGGTAGCCGAGCGCCCAGCGGTCGATGCCCCGGCGGCGGACGATCCGCGCCAGCACCAGCACCAGCGCCACGAGGATCCCGACGCTGCGGGTGCAGGCCACGCCCGCCAGGCAGAGCGCCGCGATGCCCCTGCGATCCTTGCGATCGGCCCACACCGCCCCGGCGCTGAGGGCGATGAACAGGCCCTCGGAGTAGAACGACCAGAGGAAGAGCGACGACGGGAAGACGGCCATCAGCACCACGGCCAGTCGTGCCGTGCGCTCGTCTCGCCAGGCCTTGGTGGCCCCCCAGACCGCCACGAACGCGGCCAGGGCGGTGAACGTGGCGACCACGTGCACGGTGGCCGCATCAGACCCCGTTAGCCAGTAGAGCGGAGAGCTGAGCCAGGAAATCCCCGGGAAGAAGGCGTGCGAGGGCATCTGGGGCCGGGGGTTCCAGTAGCCGTAGTGCAGTATCCGCAGGTAGTGGGCGCCGTCGTAGCGGTAGGCGGTCTCCACGAGGGGTCCGCCCGCGACCCACAGCATCCCCAGCTGCACCAGCCTCCAGCAGGCGAAGACGGCGACCGGGAACCGGACGCCCCGGAGGGCCTCGCCCACGGGCTCCCATCGGCCCCTCGTGCGCGGGGCCGGTTCGTCCGGTCGCTCGGGCGCCTCCTGCCGGGTCCCGACCCGGCTGTCCGCGCCGGTGCTCGTGCCGGCGATCGTGCTCACGTCAGGTGGCCAGGACCCCGCCGTCGACCGAGAACGTGCTGCCCGTGACGAAGGAGGCCGCGTCCGAGCAGATCCACACGATCGCCTCGGCGACCTCTTCGGGGGTGCCCAGGCGTCCGAGCGGGACGTTGCGGCCCATCGCGTCCAAGGCGTCCTCGCTGCCAGCGAAGCCCGCGAGCATCGGCGTGCGGATGTCGCCGGGGCACAGGACGTTGACCCTCACCCCCTTGCGGGCGTACTCGAGCGCCACGCTCTTGGTGAGGCCGACCACCCCGTGCTTGGAGGCGACGTAGGCGGGAAGCTTGGCGAAGCCCATGAGGCCCGCCGCCGACGAGATGTTGACCACCGCCCCGCCACCCGCTTCGAGCATCGGGGGGATCTCGGCCTGCAGGCATAGGAAGGTGCCGGTGAGGTTCACAGCCACCGTCCTCTCCCAGTCGTCCAGCTGCTGATCGGGCAGTCGTGCATAGGTTCCGGTGACGCCCGCGCTGTTGACGGCCACGTCCAGCCGGCCGAAGCTCTCGAGCGCCGTCGCGACCATCGCCGCCACGTCGTCTCGATCGGTCACGTCCGCACGCACTCCACGAGCGTCGGCGCCTGCTGCCCGCAGCTCGCCCGCCGCTGCTTCCACCGCTGCGCCGTCACGGTCGGCCACCACCACCCCGGCACCTCGCCTCGCGAACAGATCGGCGGCTGCCCTCCCGATCCCCGAGGCCCCTCCGGTGATCAGCACGACCTTCCCGTCGAAGCGCTCCTTGGCCTCACCCTCGCCTTCGGCCCCACCATCGACACGGGGAGGCGGCGCGCTCACGCTGCACCTCGCGGACCTTGGATGGGGACGAGGGGCTCTTCGGCCATCATCCACACGAGGGCCCCGGTGTCGAGGAAGCTGGCCTCGTCCGGCGCGATCACCTCCGCGTACTCGGGTGCGGTCACGAACGCCTCGAAGTCGGCCATCGTCTCGAACCACTGGATCGTCACGCCGTCGAAGCCGGACGTTCCCGCCCACTCGGGCGCCGCAGCACGCCGGTGCTGCTCGTAGCGCCTGACCAGGCGCGAGAACGGCTCGGTCGAGGCGATGAGCGGGGCATGGCGGTTCTCCCAGTGGTCGTAGAACTCCTCCAGGTCCATCCCCTCTCGTCGCTTGAGGAAAGCGATGAGCTTGACCATGGCCACCGACCTTACGTCGTGAGGCTCGTCAGCGAGCCTTCGGCTTCGTCGGCCTGAGACCCGGCCGCTCGCCGGCCCTTCGGGAACACGAAGAACCCGAGCACCAGCGCTACCAGGGCCATGCCCGCGGCCACGAGCTCGGCCACCGTGATGCCGAGGCGGAAGCCCTCGTCGGCCGCGTCCAGCACCTCCTGCTCGTAGGCAGGGCTGTCGTCGGGGAGGAGCCTGCCCGGTCCCATCAGCGCGATGGCGGCGTGGGGGTTGGCGTCGTCGACGATGGCTTCCGCCAGCTCCTGGCGATCCTGCTCGTCGGGCACCACAGCGGCGAGGTCGGCAGGGAGCGTGATGGCCAGCACCGCGGCCAGGACGCTGCCCATGATGGCGTAACCGGCCGTGGAGCCCAGAGCCCGTTGTGCGCTCATGATCCCCGATGCCATCCCGGCCCGCTCGCCGGGAACCGCGCTCATCGCGACGTTCGTGGCGGGCGCGATCGCCAGACCCCCGGACGAGCCGACGAGCGCTAGCCCCACCAGGAGCACAGGCAGGTTCCCGATGCCGAACGCCACGACCAACGCACCCACCAGTGCGCAGGTGATCCCGACCAGGGTCGGTCGGCGACCTCCGATGCGTGCCGCCAGGCGACCCGCGAGGGGCGCCAGCACGACGGTCGGGATCGTGGCGGCCAGCATGAGGAACCCCGTGACCAGCGCCGAGTAGCCCTGCACGTTCTGGAAGTACTGCGTCACCACCAGGAACATCCCGTAGACGCCGAACAGCACCCCGAAGATCGTGACGATCGCCGCCGTGTACACGCTGTCGGCGAAGAAGCGCACGTCCATCATCGGGTCGCCCGCGCGGAGCTCGGCCAGCACGAACACCACCGCCACCACGGCAGAGCCCACGAGCAGCCCCAGGATCTCCGGCGACGCCCAACCCGCCGACGGACCCTGGATCAGGGCGTAGGTCAGACCTCCGATCCCGACGATGAACAGCACCTGCCCCAGCCAGTCGAAGCCCCTGTCGGTGGGATCGTGCGACTCCGCCACGTACAACCTGACGAGCACGACGCTCACGGCCGCCACCACCACGTTGACGGCGAAGATGGCACGCCACCCCACCGTGTCGGTGAGGATGCCGCCCAGGGTGGGACCGATGGCCAGGCCGACGGCGGCCACCCCGGTCCAGGCGCCGATGGCACGGGCCTTGCGATCCGGGTCGGGGAAGGCCGCGCTCACCAGCGCCAAAGAGGTGACGTTGAGGATGGCGGCCCCGATGCCCTGGAGCGCTCGGGCAGCGCTGAGCGCCTCCAGCGAGGGGGCCACGCCGCACAGGGCCGAGCCCAAGGCGAACACCCCGATGCCGATGACGAACACCCTCCGGCGACCCAGGCGGTCGGCCGCCGACGCCGAGGACATCATGAACATCGCCATGGTGAGCGTGTACGCGGCGACCACCCATTGCAGCGAGCCCTCTCCCCCGCCGAAGTCGGCCTGGATGTCGGGCAGGGCGACGTTCACGATGGTCGCGTCGACGAAGATCATGAAGAGGCCGAGGCCCGTCGCCACCAAGGTCATCCCCTGGCTGCCTGGCCCCTTCACCTCGTCGCTCATAGAGCGGGGAGCCTAGGTGTAGAACGCTGCGCAGGGCGGAGATCCCCGACGCTCGTGGAGCGGAGCCGTGGCGAAGCCGAGGCGGCGATCGCCTTCGGGGCCATCTCAGTTCAGGTACGTGCCTGCGTTCACGGGGAGGCTCTGACCGGTGACAGCCCGGCTGAGGGGCGAGGCGAGGAACACCACGGCCCCCGCTATCTCCTCGGAGCTCGGGATGTAGCCCAGGCACGAGGGCTCGGTGACCTTCGCGTACGACTCCTCGTAGGAGATCCCCGCCTCCTCGCCCAGGTGGCCGATGTACCACTCCACCTTGGGGCTCCAGATGTACCCCGGGTGCACCCCGTTCACCCGCACGCCGTCGCGACCCACCTCGCGCGCCAGCGTCTTGGTGGCGCTCGCAAGGGCGGCCTTGGAAGCGGCGTAGGCGCCGAACGCCGGCTCCACCTGCTGCACCGACATGGTGTTGATCATCACGACGTGGCTCTCCTCCTGCTCCTTCAGGAAGGGCAGGACAGCCCTGGTCAACTGGAGGGTGCCGAACAGGTTCACCTCGAAGGTGGATCGCCAGTCGTCCAGGTCCGAGCCCTCCACCGTGGCGAAGTTCCCGTCGGAGAAGGCGTTGTTCACCAAGATGTCGACCCTGCCCATCTCGTCCCTGGCGTTGCTCGCCACCCGCCGGCAGTCGTCGGCGTCGGTGATGTCGGCGGTGACCCCCACGGCGCGCCGTCCCAGCTCGGTGATCTGCTGGCCCACCCGCTCGAGGTACTTCTCGCGCCTCGCGACCATCACCACGTCCGCGCCATGGCGAGCCAGGGCGAGGCTGATGTCGCGCCCCATCCCCGGGCCGAGGCCCGAGACGATCGCGACCCTCCCGGCCAGCAGGTCCGAGCCCAGCTGACCGCTCCAGGTGCCCTGACCCATCACGCCCCCTTCCGCGAGCCCGGGGGCTCTAGTCGTTCAAGAGGGGCCCCACCTCTGCCCCGAACCGCTCGATCTGCTCGCACAGCTCGCCCGCCGAGCGCGAGCGGAACCGTACCTGGATCTGGTTGGCCCCCAGCGTGGCGTAGCCCCTGAACCGCTCGGCGATGGGCCCGGCTTCGCCCGTGAGGCACCACTCACCCACCTCGAAGGACGGCTCGCCCAGGTAGACGAGCTCGGTGAGGAGCCCGATGTCGATGGGTTCCTCGCCGCGGGTGGCCGCACGGTGCTCCTTGACGAACTGGATGCCGCGCTTCATCCCCATCTCGGGTCGGCCCTGGGGCAGCCACCCGTCGCCGCGCTCGGCCGCCCGACGCATGGCCGCCTTCGAAGATCCACCCACCCAGATCGGCGGCCCCTCCGCTCGAACCGGGCGGGGGCGCTGGCCTGCTCCCGCGAAGTCCCAGCGCGAGCCGTGGTGCTCGGGGTGCTCAGAGGAGAAGGCGGCCCGCACGGCGTCGATGCCCTCGTCGAGGGCTCCACCCCGGCCCTCGAAGTCCACTCCCAGCAGGGCGAACTCGTCCGCCACGTGCCCTGCGCCCACACCCAGCACGGCCCGGCCCTGCGAGAGGGCGTCGAGGGTCATGAAGCCCTTGGCGGCCGTGAGCGGGTGGCGGTACGGGAGCACGTAGACGTGGCTCAGCAGGTGCGTGCGCTCGGTGATCCCTGCCAGGAAGCCCAGCGTGGTGAGGGTGTCCCACCACTCGGTTCCCATCACCTCGTCGTGGGGGCGAGGGATGGCCACGTGGTCGCACACGCCGACGTAGAAGAAGCCTGCACGGTCGCACGCCCTGGCGACGGCAGCCAGCTCTTCCACTCCGCAGCCGGCCTCCCAAGGCTCCGCGTACCGGGTGCTCTGCGACTGGATCGGCAGCTGGATGCCGTACTCGAGCCGTCCGGTAGGGATGATCGCCGCCATCGGGTGGACTCTAGAGCGCGTCGCCGGTCGAGGAGGGTTGATGATCGGCGGCCCCCATGGCAGATTTGCCTGCTTGACACCGGGAGAGCAGCCCCACCACGGGCCGGTGGTGCCGGCGATCCGAGCAGGATCCCTGCCCGGACGAAGCAGATCCCGGCGGGAGCAGCTGCGCACCTCCATCTGGGTGGTGCCAGCGGTGATGGTCGTCGGCGCCTTCGTGTTGCAGAACGTGTTGGTGGAGATCGACACATCGATCTCCACCGACCCGGAGATCGCCAACTGGTTCACGGCCAGCATCGACGTGGCGCAGGAGACCTCCTCCACGATCGCCGCCGCCATGCTCACGTTCCTCGGCGTCGTCTTCTCGCTCTCGATCCTCGCGTTGCAGCTCACCAGCGGCCAGTTCTCGCCAAGGGTCATGCGGACGTTCCTCCGGGCCCGCTCGACCAAGCTCGCCCTCGGCACCTTCATGGCGACCTTCACGTTCGCTCTCATGACGCTCGTCAGCATCCAGACGGACAGGGGGGGCACCGATTTCGCCCCCGTCCTCACGTTGTCGGTGCTGATCCTGCTCGTGCTTGCGAGCCTGTTCGTCTTCCTGGCGTTCGTCCGGACCATGGTGAGGATGATCAGGGTCAGCTACGTGGTCGCCGAGGTCGGCCAGGAGACGGTGGCAGCGCTGCGAGCCCCACGGAGGTTCGTGGAAGCCAGAGCTCCCACCCTCGTCGTCGAGCCCTACGTGATCCGCCACGAAGGGCGCTCCGGCGTGCTCGGTGGGGTCGACGTGCAATCCCTCGTCCGGATCGCCGCTCGTCACCACGTGGTGGTCGAGGTGCTCGTCCGCTTCGGCGACTTCGTGGCCACCGGCACGCCGGTCCTGGCCGTGCACGGCCAGGACCCGATGTCCGGCCTCCCCACGGCTCGCCTCCAGCGCGGCCTGCTGGTGCACGTGGAGAGGACGATGTTCCTCGACCCAGCCTTCGGCATCCGCCAGCTCGTCGACATCGCCGTTCGCGCCCTGTCGCCGGCGGTGAACGACCCGACCACCGCGGTGCAGGTGATCGACCAGCTCACGGAGATACTCCAGGTCGGCGGGACGGTGGGTCCTGGCCCTGGCACCGGCGCGCGCCAGGAAGCGCTGGGACCGGGCGACGGGACGTCACCTGGCGCGGTGGTCGATCGGTCAGGGGTCGTCCGCCTGCTCGTGAAGATGCGCAGCTGGGAGAGCCTCGTCGGCCTCGCGTTCACAGAGATCCGCCGGTTCGGGTCCGACTCTCCCCAGGTGTCGCGCCGGCTCATGGCCGCTTTCGACGAGTTGATCAAGACCCTGCCCCCCGCCCGGCAGGCCGCCATAGGAGCACAACGGG
>CAZHBH010000030.1:0-25596 GCA_964530525.1 uncultured Rhabdothermincola sp.
GCCCATGCCGGCGAGGGCCACCAGGTAGAAGCTGAACTGGATGTCTCCGCCACCCAGGCCCACGGCGGCGCCGATGGCCACGGCGATGGCGATGATCGCCCACACCGACGACTCGAGGCCGCTGGAGGTGCCGGACAGGACGGTCGTGGCGGGGCCGGTGCGAGCGGCCTCGGCGATCTCGCGGACCGGGGAGGTCTCGGTGGAGGTGAAGTACTCGGTGATCCTGCTGGCCACCTGGGCGAGGATGAGGCCGATCAGCACCGCACCGAACATGCGCCAGCCCGGGTGCGAGAGGGTGCCCTCCTCGTTGCCCACGTAGACCAGCACCACCACCAGCGTTCCGACGATGGTGAGGATCCCGGCGGTGAAGAAGCCACGGTTGATCGGGGCCATGGCCGTGCGGTCCTTGCTGGTCGCCCGCACGGCGAACACGCCCACGATGGAGGCCAGCACGCCGATGGCCCGGGCCGCCACCGGGAAGATCAGGCCGATCGCCCACTTGGCCGGCTCGTCGGGGTAGATCGACTGGAAGGCCGCCACACCGAGGATGATCGAGGCGACCAGCGTGACCTCGTAGCTCTCGAAGAGGTCCGAGGCCATGCCGGCGCAGTCGCCCACGTTGTCGCCCACGTTGTCGGCGATGGTGGCGGGGTTCCGGGGGTCGTCCTCGGGGATCCCGACCTCCACCTTGCCGACCAGGTCGGCGCCCACGTCAGCCGCCTTGGTGAAGATGCCGCCGCCGACCCGGAGGAACAGGGCGAGCAGCGAACCACCGAAGCCGAAGCCGATCAGGATGGCGGAGCTGGTGTTCTGGAAGAGCATGATGATGACGGTGGCGCCGATGAGGCCCAGGCCGACCGTGAACATCCCGGCGATGGAGCCGGTGCGGAACGCCACCTTCAGCGCCTCCGGCATGGAGCCCGACTTGGCGGCCGCCGCTGTGCGCACGTTGCCTCGCACCGCCAGGCTCATCCCGATGAACCCGGTGAGGCCCGACAGCGCGGCACCCGCCAGGAAGGCGAGCGTGCGGAACAGGCCGGACTCGAAGAACGAGAGCGCCTGCGTCGTGCCGTCCACGTCGATCTTCTCGATCGCCGTGGAGGTCACGAACACCACCACCACCAGCGGCACCAGGATGATCCCGATGGTCCGGAACTGGCGCTTCAGGTATGCGAGCGCGCCCTCTTGGATGGCGGCTGCGATCTCGCGCATCTTGGGGGTGCCCTGGTCGCTCGCCAGCACACCCTTCATCAGGTAGAGGCCCACGAAGAGGGCGAGCACGGCGGTGACGGCCGAGAAGATCAGCCAGAACCACTCCTGTCCTCCGAGGATGAACTCCTGGTACCCGCCCTCGGCGGCGAGGATGGACTGGCTCATGTTCTTCCCTTCTATCAGCCCTGCAGGGGCGAGAAAGCTGCACAACAGGAGGCGCGCGGGATGCGCGAACCCCTGAAAGGTCGGGGAGATTCGAGTCGGCGGGACGCCGCCCTGTCAAGTGTGGCAGGTGGAGCACGGACGACCCGGCTCCCCGAAGCCACCTGCGTGCCCCTCGCGGGGTTGCCTACACGTCGCCTATGGCGAACATCTTGCCGCCTCTGGTCCCCACGTACAGGCGGCCCTCCCACACGGCGGGGGTCGACTCGACGCAGCCGTCGAGCTTCACGGTCCACAGCAGCGGTGGGTCGAGGCGGGGATCGCTCACGTCGTAGGCGTTCAGGTTGCCCTGGCAGTCTCCCTGCACGAGGACGTCGTCCACCACCACCGGTGAGCCCCAGGTCTGGCTGCCCAGCCGCTTCTCCCAGAGGATCTGACCGCTGTGCCGATCGACCCCCAGCAGCCTTCCGTGGGTGGTGGCGAAGTAGACCACGTCGCCCCAGATGGCCGGCGTGGCCCACACGCCGTTCACGCCGCTTCCCTGGTCGGGGAGCGACCACACGAGCGGGGCGTCGGGCTTGGTGGGATCGAGCTTCATCATCTGGCCCACCTCGGTGGAGCGGGCGTTGTGCTTCTCGTACTCCGATCCCACGTACAAGAAGCCCTCGTCGTCTATGGCGATGGTGGCGTCGGTGTCGTCACCGGTCCAGAACCTGAACACGCGGTGGGGATCCACGCCCTGCTTCAGACCGCTGATGTCCCAGCCCTGCACCAGGCCGGCGGAGTTCGCGAAGTAGACGGTGTTGCCGGAGATGGCCACCGAGCTCTCCACCGAGTACGCCCCGCTCGGGAAGTCGGCCTCCAGCTGGGAGTCCCAGCTGGCGGTGTGGAACACCAGCTCGGGGGCGACCGTCACCTTCCCCGCTGCGTCGTAGCCCCGGTTGAGCTTCACGATGTGGAAGCGGCTGTTCTCGCCGCCCTCGAAGAGGTAGTCGTCGATCACCAGGGGTGACCCGTCCCAGTCGTCGTTCCACTTGGTGGGCCCCACGTCCTTCGCGTGGATCTTCCAGAGCTCCACCGGCTCGCCCCGGTCCATGGCGATCACCCGGAAGTAGTTGTCGCGCGATCCGGTGTAGAGCAGCGGATAGCCGTCGGGATCGATGGTGACGGTCCCCTTGATGATGTCGCCGGTCTTGAAGTCCGGCAGCAGGCGTGAGCCGCTGGCGCCGTCGAGCCAGTGGACGGCGTAGTCGTAGGCCCCGAACGCCACCCACGTCTTCCCGTCGCTTCCATCCCACACGGCCGGCTGCCCGGTCCAGCCGGTTCCGCACCAGGTGGACGTGACTCCGCCGTCGCTCGAGTTCCCGCACATCGTCCCCTCCGCGGGGAAGCTCCAGAGCACCTTTGGGCTCTTGGGCATCGGTCCCGTCCCGTACCAGGACCTGGTGGGGTTGCCCCTGAAGGTGAGAAGTCCCGACACGGTGTCGCCCCAGGGGCGGCCGGAGGAGGCAGGGTTCACCCAACCGTCGTACGGCGGAAGTGGGGGAGGCGCCTCCTCGACCTCCTCGATCGCGCCCTCCTCCTCCACGGCGGCTGCCTCGCCGCCCTCGGCGGAGGCGGCGTCGGTGCCCGGACCGTCGTCGCGGACGACCGCCCAGACCACCACGGCGAGCAGCAGCGCCGACACGATCACCACCGGCACCATCCACGGCCGTCCGCGTTCAGGGGGTCGGCGGCCAGGTGCCGAGAGCCCCAGGTCCCGGAGGGATACGCCTTGCGAGGGACGCCGGGGCTGGTAGCGGCCACGGCTCGTGGGATCGGTCATCGCCTCACCCCGAGGTGCCCTCCCCGACCAGGTGCTCGATGGTCAGCTCGGGGTGGTCGGCCTCCAGGCGCTCGACCCAGTACTTGCTCTCGAAGAGGGCGAGGATGGCACCATCGGCCCGAGATGCGATTCGCACGCCGCGCATCGTACGCAACCGGTCGGCGCTCTCACTGTCAGTCAGCCTGGCGATGGTGTAGGGCGTGGGCGACAGCTCCACCAACGCCCCGAACTCGTGCTCCAGGCGGTGCAGTGCGACGTCGAACTGCATGGGCCCCACGGCGGCGAGGATCGGTGCCTGCTCTCCCACGTCGGGATCGCGCAGCACCTGCACCACGCCCTCCTCGTCGAGCTGCGCCACACCCCTGCGGAACTGCTTGAAGCGGCCGGAGTCACGGACGCGAGCCACACGGAAGTGCTCGGGGGCGAAGCTCGGTATCGAGGGGAACTCGACCGGCTCGTCCATCCAGAGGCTGTCGCCCACCTTCACGTCGGCGGCGTTCACGAGCCCGATCACGTCGCCCGGGTACGCCTCGTCGAGCGTCTCGCGCTCGGAGCCGAACACCTGGTGCGCGTACTTGGTGGCGAACGGCTTGCCGGTCGCTCCGTGCGTCACGACCACGCCTCGCTCGAAGCGCCCGGAGCACACGCGCACGAAGGCGATCCGGTCGCGGTGGGCCGGGTCCATGTTCGCCTGCACCTTGAACACGAAGCCCGAGAACGGTGCATCCAGCGCCCTCGGCCTTCCCGCCACGTCGACGCGCGCCGAGGGGGCAGGGACGAGACCGACGACGGCGTCGAGGAGCTTGCGGACCCCGAAGTTGGTGAGGGCCGAGCCGAAGAAGGCGGGCGTGGCCTCCGCGGCGAGGAAGCTCTTGCGGTCCAGGTCGGCTCCCAGCGCGTCGAGCAGCTCCACCTCTCCCGTGGCCGCTTCGAACGCGGCACCCTCCTCGGCGGCCGCCCGTTGGGGGTCCACGACCTCCTCGGGCGCCTCGGTGGCCCCCCTCGAGGTCCGGGTGAACCGGGTGTAGCTGCCATCGGAGCGATCCAGAACCCCTCGGAAGTCGCCGGCGATCCCGACCGGCCACGTGACCGGTGTGACCGCGATCCCCAGCTTCTCCTCGATCTCGTCCACCAGCTCCAGGGCTTCCTTGCCCGGCCGGTCCCACTTGTTCACGAAGGTGAGCAGCGGCATCTGGCGCTCGCGGCAGACGTCGAACAGCTTGAGGGTCTGCGCCTCGATCCCCTTCGCGGCGTCGAGCACCATCACGGCCGCGTCGGCGGCGGCGAGGACGCGGTAGGTGTCCTCGGAGAAGTCGCGGTGGCCTGGGGTGTCGAGCAGGTTGACCACATGGTCCTCGCCACCGGTGGGGCGGTACGGGAACTGCAGGACGGCGGAGGTGATCGATATCCCTCGCTGGCGTTCCAGCTCCATCCAGTCCGACGTGGCCGCCCTGCGCCCCGACCGGGCCTTCACCGCCCCTGCCTCGGACCCGAGGGCGCCTCCGTACAGGAGGAACTTCTCGGTGAGGGTGGTCTTCCCGGCGTCGGGGTGGGAGATGATCGCGAACGTCCTACGGCGCGCGGCTTCGGCGATCACGTCCTGGTTCACCTGTACAGGCTAGTGGTCGTGGGGTCCCTCGCAGCTAGGGCCCCCTGGCCCTCGTCGCTTGACCCGACGTGCGGAGGCTCCCTCGCTGCCAGCGCCTCCGCTGGGAGATCCGCGCAGTGCGCTCCCCTCAGACCGACGCGTAGCAGGCGGCGATGAGGTCCAAGCTGCGGCTGTCGCCAGCGAGGCCGATGTCCATCTTGTTCATGACGTAGCCGAAGGCCAGGTCGGCCTCCGGATCTGCCCAGCCCACCGATCCTCCGGCACCGAAGTGCCCGAAGCTCCGCGGGCCGCCGAATGTCATGATGCTCGAGGGGAGCATGAACCCGAGCCCGAACTGCATGTCGAGGTTGAGGATGACGCGATCGGGACCGGACGTCTGCTGGGTGGTCGCCCTGGCCAGCTGCTCGGGCTCGAGGAGGCGGATCCCGTCGACCTCACCTATGCAGGCGGCCAGCAGTCGGGCCACCGAGCTCGCGTCGCTCACCCCGTTGGCGGCGGGGATCTCGGCAGCCCTCAGCTCCCTCGACCCCCAGACCTCGGCGTTGGCCAGGGCGAACCCAGGGGAGAACATGGCCTTGCCCAGATCGGTCTCCGGCCCCATGAACGCAGCGATGACCTCAGCCGTGGGATCCCGAGGCGATCGGAGGTCGTCGAGTGTTATCCCTTCGGGGAGGAAGTGCACGAGCGGGGCCACCCGGTGCTCCTGGTCCTCGGGCAGCCCGATCCACAGGTCGAGACCGAGTGGGTCGGCCACCGCCTTGCGTAGGTAGGTGCCGACGTTCTCGCCCGTGGCCCTCCTGACCACTTCGCCCACGAGCCAGCCGTAGGTGACGGCGTGGTAGCCGTGAGCCGTACCGGGCTCCCAGGCCAGGGGCTGCACCTCCAGGGCCTCGATCACGGGGTCCCACGCGAACGCCTCCTCGGCGCTCATCTCCGTGTCGACCCAGGGGAGCCCCGCCTTGTGCGAGAGCAGGTGGGAGATGGGCATCTCGCCCCTCCCGTCGGCCGTGAACGAAGGCCACACCTCTCTCACGGGTGCGTCGAGGTCGAGCACACCTTCCTGTGCCAGCACGTTCGCGCACACGGCGGTGAAGGCCTTGGTCGTGGAGAACACCAGCACCAGCGTGTCCCGCTGCCAGCGAGCGCCCGTGGTGGCGTCAGCCACCCCACCCCAGAGGTCGACCACCTTGCGACCCCGGTGGTAGGCGCTGAAGGCCGCCCCGACCTCTGCCCCCTTGTCGAAGTTGGCCTGGAACACCTCCCGGACCTGTTCGAAGCCCGGTGCTACCTCTCCGTCGATCTCGACCATCTCCCGACCCCTCCCTCGAGCTCGTGCCCAATTCTGGCTCGCATCGCCTGCCGCGCGTCGCTCGAGGGCGGGGCATCGCCGCCGACGGAGCCTCAGGCCCGATAGGAGACCGGCGCGATGTGCGCCGGGGTTGGTCCCTCCTCTGTGCGCCCCTACCAGCTGACGCCGCGCGACAGGAGCTCGCCTATCGCGGTGGCCGGGACCGGGCGTGCGATGTGGAAGCCCTGCGCCCTGTCGCAGCCCAGCTCCTTCAGGGCCTCGAGCTGGGCGGCCGTCTCCACGCCCTCGCCTACGGCGGAGAGGCCGAGCGTGTGCGCCAGCCCGACGACGGCGGCGACGATGGCGGAGTCGCGCTCGTCGGTTCCCAGCCCCCGGACGAAGGACCGGTCGACCTTGATGAGGTCCACCGGGAACCGCCGCAGGTAGCTGAGGGACGAGTATCCGGTCCCGAAGTCGTCGACGACCAGCCGCACCCCCAGCCGCCGAAGCCTCTGCAAGGTCTGCTGCGACATCTCGACGTCGTCCATCAGGACGCTCTCGGTTATCTCGAGCTCCAGCTGTGCGGGGTCTAGGTCGGTGTCGTCGAGGATGGCGGTCAGCTGCTCCAGGAGGTCGGGGTTGCCCAGCTGGCGTCCCGAGAGGTTCACGGAGAGCACCAGCCTCCCCACCTCGGGCATGGAGCGCTGCCAGAGCTGCACCTGGCGACATGCGTGCTGCATGACCCAGGTCCCGATCGGCACGATCAGGCCCGTGTCCTCCGCGAGCCGGATGAACTCGGAGGGCGGGAGGAGCCCTCGCTCCGGGTGCTGCCAACGAAGCAGCGCCTCCACGCCTCGCAGCTTCCCGTCGGCGAGCGTGATGATCGGCTGGTAGTGCACTCGGAGCTCACGCCGCTCCAGCGCCCTGCGCAGTGCGTTCTCGGTGTCGAGGCGCTCCAGCGCGCTGGTGCGCATGGCCTGGTCGAACACCACCCAACGCCCACGTCCCCGGCGCTTGGCCTCGTACATGGCGGCATCGGCGTCTCGGATGAGCGTGCCGGGCCATGTGGCGTGGTCGTCGAGCGGTGCCCCTTCCGAGGGGGGATCGGTGTAGGCGATGCCGATGCTCACGCCCACGTACGCCTCAGTCTCGCCCAGCACGAAGGGAGCCTTCAGCGCCTCGTCGAGTCGTTCGGCGATGGCCACGGCATCTTCGGGGCTTGCCACCTCCTCGCAGAGCACCACGAACTCGTCGCCTCCCAGGCGGGCGGTGGTGTCCACCGGCCGCAGGGCCGTCTGCAGGCGCTCGGCGATCGCCACCAGCAGGTGGTCGCCGAGGGAGTGGCCGAGGCTGTCGTTCACCACCTTGAAGTGGTCGAGGTCCAGGAACAGGACGGCGACCCCGTGCTCGTGGCGCTGGGCCCTGGCCATCGCAGTCTCGAGCCGGTCGAGCAGCAGGGTCCGGTTGGGGAGCCCGGTCAGCGGGTCGTGGGTGGCCTGGTGGGCCAGCTTGTGCTCGAAGGCCTTGCGGTCGCTGATGTCGTGCAGGATCCCCGAGAAGAACTCCGGGTTGCCGTTGTGGTCCCGGTGCACCAAGGCCTGCACCAGGTAAGGCGTGGAGCTCCCGTCGGGGCGGAGCAGCTCCAGCTCCCCGTACCAGGTTCCGGCCTTCATCAGCTCGGGCTCGATCTCCCGGGTCAGTCGGTCGACCGACTCCGAGGTCATCACGTCGAGGAAGTCGAAGCCGGAGAGGTCGTCGGCGTCGTCCACGCCGAAGAAGGCCCGCGCGGCCCGGTTGAAGTAGATGAGGCCGCCCCGCCGATCCGCCATCGCCACCAGGTCCTCGGTGGCCTCGAAGATGTTGATGAGCCGTTCCGACTCCTGCTCGGCGAGCTTCTGCTCGGTCACGTCGCGGATGTTCACCACGACGCCCTCCACGGCCTCGTTGTCCACGAGGTTCACCGCCACCACGTCGATCCAGCGGTATGTCCCGTCGGCGCGCAGGATCCGCGCTTCGTGGGTGGCCCGCTTGCCCGGCGTGCTCATGGCCGCCACGTAGCCCTCGGCGACCGAGTCGAGGTCGTCGGGGTGGATGTAGGTGAGGGGGTTCGTGCCTATGAGGTCTTCGATCGGGCGGCCGAACAGCTCCTCCAGAGAAGGGCTGGCGTAGGTGATGCCGCGATCGGGATGGATGATGACGAAGACGTCGTAGCTGTTCTGCACCAGGGCCCGGAACCGCGACTCGCTGGCGCGAAGTGCGTGCTCGGCCTCCTTGCGCTCACTGATGTCGCGGAAGTTGACGAACACCGAACCGATGTCGGGGTCCGACACGGTGTTGGTCGCCACCACCTCGAGCCACCGCCACGTACCGTCGGCGTGGAGGACCCGGTTCTCCCAGCGCTCGTGACCGCTCGGCTGGGCGAGCACCGCCTGCCAACCGGCGAGCGTCTGATCGAGGTCGTCGGGGTGGACCATCTCCATCAGGGAGCTCTGGAGGAAGTCTTCCGGCCTGTAGCCGAGGGTTCGCTCCACCGACGGCGAGACGTAGCGCGTCACGCACTCGACGTCGATCAGGGCTACGACATCACTCGGGAGACGGGAGAAGACTGCGAGCCGCTCTTCTATGGCGGTCATCCGTGGGTTTGACCCCTTTCGTGCAAGCCGATTCCCCCGACATCGCACTCAGGCATGAACTTAGTCGCCCTGCCCCCGTTTGTGTCCTAGCCCAGGCGAATTTCGCGCAGGGCCGGGCGTCACCTCCGGGCAGCAGCCGGACATCACGCCCTCGTGGTCTCGCCGGCTTCGTTGAACAGCGTCAGGTAGAGGTCTGCATAGCGCTTGCCCTGGCTCAGCAGGACCGAGTGCGTGCCCCTCTCGACCAACCGACCTCCCTCGATCACGAGGATCTGGTCCGCGCTCGTGATGGTAGAGAGCCGGTGCGCGATCACGACGGCGGTGCGTCCCGCGAGCGTGGAGGCCAGGGCCTCCTGGATGACGGCCTCGTTCTCGCTGTCGAGGTGGCTGGTGGCCTCGTCGAGCACGACCACCGCCGGATCGGCAAGCAGCACCCGGGCGATCGCCAGCCGCTGCTTCTCGCCGCCGGAGAGGCGGTATCCCCTCTCGCCCACGACGGTGTCGTAGCCCTCCGGCAGTGCACCGATCACGTCGTGGATGCGCGCTGCCCTGCACGCGCCCTCGATCTCGGCCTGCGTGGCGTCGGCCTTCGCGTACCTCAGGTTCCCGAGCACCGAGTCGTGGAACAGGTGCGGATCCTGGGTGACAACCCCCACGGCGCTCTGGAGGCTCTCGAGCGTGATGTCCCGAACATCGTGCCCGTCTATGCGCACCGATCCTCGGGTGACGTCGTAGAGCCTCGACAGCAACGAGGCGAGCGTCGTCTTGCCTGCCCCGGAAGGTCCCACCAGTGCCACGCTGCTCCCTGCGGGGATGCTCACGGTGATCCCCTGCAGCACGAAGGGCCCCTCCCCGCTGTCGAGCGGTGATGTCCCGTCCGCCTCGAGCGAGGCGATCGAGACCTCTGCCGGGCTCGGATAGCGGAACCAGACGTCGTCGATCTCGATCTCGCCCCGCGGCTCGGTGAGCTCCACCGCCCCCGGGCGGTCGGCGATCAGCGGAGGGGTGTCGAGCACCTCGAAGACCCGATCGAAGGAGACGAGTGCCGTCATCACGTCGACGGGTGCGTTGCTGAGGCTCGTGAGGGGTCCGTATATGCGCGTGACGAACGCGGCCATGGCGACCAGGGTCCCGATGGTGAGGGCGCCGCTGATCACCATGTGCCCACCCACCCAGTACACGGCCACGGTGCCCACCGCACCGACCAGTGTGAGGGCTATGAAGAAGGTGCGTCCGTACAGGGCGCTGCGCACGCCGATGTCGCGCACCCGCTTGGCACGACCGGAGAACTCGTCGGTCTCGCGTGCGAAGTTGCCGAAGAGCTTCACGAGGAGCGCCCCTGACACGTTGAAGCGCTCTGTCATCTGTGCGTTCATCTGTGCGTCGAGGTGCATGCTCTGGCGGGTGATGCGCTGCAGGGCCCGACCCACCCTCTTCGCAGGGAGGATGAACAGCGGGAGCAGGGCGAGTGCGAGCAGGGTCAGCCGCCACTCGAGCACGACCATCGCGGCGAGGGTGGTGACCAGCACGACGACGTTCGACACCACGGTTCCCAGCGTGGTGGTGAGCGCTCGCTGGGCACCGATCACGTCGTTGTTCATCCGGCTCATGAGGGCACCGGTCTGCGTGCGGGTGAAGAACCCCATGGGAAGTCGTTGCACGTGGTCGAACAGCGACACCCGCAGGTCGAAGATGACCCCCTCTCCGATGCGGGCCGAGACCCACCGCTCCGTCAGGCTGAGGACCGCGTCGCCGATCGCAGCGGCCACGACCAGCACCGCGAGCACGTTGAGCAGGGCCAGGTCGGACGAGGGGATGGCGACGTCGATGATCTGGCGGAAGAGCAGCGGTGGCACCAGGGCGAGGAGCGCCGCTACGAGGATGGTCGCCACGTAGGCGATGAGCATCGACTTGTACGGCCTCGCCAGCTCGAGGACGCGCTTGGTCGTCCCCTTGCTCAGCGTGACGCCCTTGATCTTCTCCGGATCGGCCCCGATGAACCGCGAAGGCGGTCCTCCCATGTGGTGCACCACACCAGGCTACGAGGGCTGCCCTCCCGTGCGAGCAGGCTTGCGGGCACAGCGGTGCCCGATCGGCGGAGGGTGTGGGATTCGAACCCACGGTGACCCGAGGGCCACAACGGCTTTCGAGGCCGCCCCATTCGTCCGCTCTGGCAACCCTCCGGGCGCGACAGTAGTTGGCGTCAGCGCAGGGTCGAGAAGAAGTTGGAGAGCAGGGCTCCGCACTGCTCGGCGAGGACTCCGCCAAGCACCGGGAGCTCGTGGTTGAGGCGGGGGTCGGTGCACAGGTTGTACAGCGATCCACACGCTCCTGCCTTGGGATCGGCCGCTCCGAACACCAACGACCCGAGCCGGGCGTTCACCAGGGCACCGGCGCACATGGCGCAGGGCTCCAGCGTCACCACGAGCAACGCTTCGTCCATGCGCCAGCGCCCGAGCACCCGGGCGGCATCGGAGAGGGCGAGCAGCTCCGCGTGGGCCGTGGGGTCTGCCCGCAGCTCCCGCTCGTTGTGCCGCCTGGCCACGATCTCGTCGCCCACCACCACGAGCGCTCCCACCGGCACGTCGCCGTGGTCCGGCGCTGCAAGCGCCTCTTCGAGGGCTACCGCCATGTAGCGCTCTGCGACGTCCCGTGCGACCGGCACCCGCGGCACCTCCTCGTACGTTGGGCCCCGGGGGCCATGGGACCGACAGCGGAGGGAGTGGGATTCGAACCCACGGTGGGTTGCCCCACACACGCTTTCCAAGCGTGCCGATTCGGCCGCTCTCGCATCCCTCCCGGGATGCTCCCCACGGGGGGGAGCGCAGGTGAGGCTATCCGCAGATGCGGCCGGCCTCGGCACCGCCCCGACGATGTACGCTGAAACCAGGCCCGCGCCTGCGCGTGGCGGTTGGGTCCTGTGCAATCGGAGCCTGTGAATCGAGTCAGGGCCGGGAGGCAGCAGCTCTCAGCGGGATCTCCGGTGTGCCGCAGATCGCCTGACCGCCACGCACGGGTGCGGGCCTGACTTCGCCTCGGCACATCAGAGCGCTGCGTCCAGCGCGATCGTGTGTGCAAGGGGGCCAGTGGGAGAAGGTGGGACCGGTAGGCTCGGCAGCCGTGGCCTACCAGTCTCTCTACCGTCGCTACCGGCCGCAGCGCTTCAGCGAGGTGAGAGGCCAGCCGCACCTGGTCACGGCGCTCCAGAACGCCGTGCGCGAGGGGCGAGTGGGCCACGCCTACTTGCTGAGCGGTCCGCGAGGAACGGGGAAGACCTCCACGGCGCGCATCCTCGCCAAGGTCCTCAACTGCACCGACGTGGTCGACGGTGAGCCGTGCGGGGTGTGCGCGTCCTGCGTGGCCATCGCCGAGGGCACCTCCTTCGACGTCCACGAGCTCGACGCTGCTTCCAACAACGGCGTAGAAGCTGTTCGTGACCTGGTGGCCAAGGCGTCGCTGGGAACCCCGGGGCGCACCAAGGTGTACATCCTCGACGAGGTCCACATGCTCTCCGCTGCCGCCTCGAACGCCTTGTTGAAGACCCTGGAGGAGCCGCCCGCCCACGTGGTGTTCGTGCTCGCGACCACCGATCCGCAGAAGGTCCTTCCCACCATCCGGAGCCGCTGCCAGATCTTCGAGGTCCGGCTGCTGCCGGCCGATGAGCTGGCGGCGCTGGTCGACCACGTGGTGGCCGACGCCGGCCTGGAGATCACACCCGGCCAGCGTGACCACGTGCTGCGGGTGGGGGCGGGCTCGGCCCGTGACACGCTCTCGGCCCTCGACCGCGTGGTGGCTGCCGGGGACGTCCCCGAGAGCACGCAGGCGCTCGACGAGATCGTCGAGGCTGTGAGCGACCGCGACACGGGCCGCGCCCTCGTCGCGGTGGAGGCGGCGGTGGGCGAGGGTCGCAGCCCCCGGGTGCTGGGCGAGCAGCTCATCGCCCGCCTGCGCGACGTGTTCCTGGCAGCGGTCGGCGCCGACCTGTCGAGGCTCAACGACACCGACAGGGAGACGGTCGCCGGCCAGGCCTCCCGGCTCGGGCCCGCTGGTGCCACGCGGGCGCTGGAGCTGCTGGGGGAGGCGTTCGTGGGGATCCAGGACGCTCCGGATCCTCGGGTGACGCTGGAGGTGGCGCTGGTGCGCCTGACCCGTCCCGAGGCCGATCTCAGCCTCTCGGCCCTCGTCGACCGCGTCGCACGCCTGGAGAGGGCTACCGAGGCCACCGGTCCCGCCGACGCAGCCGCCGGAGCGCCGGCCAAGGCGCCGTCTGCACGACCCGCTCGGGGCCCTGACTCGGAGGCGTCGACACCGCCGCCCGATGGTGGGCCGCCGGCTGCAGGTGCTCGAGCTGCGATCCCTCCAGCTTCCGGTGCGTCCGGTGGCACTCCTGCGGCGGCCGAAGGTCCCCCGCCCGGTTCCGGACCTCCGACGGGGGCGATGGAGGGGCCCGCCGCCGATGCTCGTGAGGTGCTCGCAAGGGCCAAGCCGTCGCAGCGACCCAAGCGTTCGGCTCCGCCTCCTCCACCTTCCGTCGACCTCGGATCGCTCACCACGGAGGCTCTGGCCCCGACCGAGCCGGAACGCCCCGCCAAGGTTGTGGTGGAACCCGGCTCGCTGCCGAGTCGCGACGACCTGACGCTGGCCTGGGGCGACACCCTCCTGGCCTCCCTCAGCCCTCGCGCCAAGCCCCGATTCGCCTCGGGCCGCTTCGTTCGGGTGGACGACGACGCAGCCGTCTTCGCTCTGCCCAACAAGATCCACGCCGCCAAGTGCGAGGAGATGCGGGCCGACGTGGAGGCTGTGCTGGCCTCCCACTTCGGGCGGCCGGTACCGCTCCGGGTGGTCGTGGAGACCGGCGGTCCGCAAGCTGGCGGCACCGGCGACCCGTTCTCCCCGGGGCTGGGCGGCGCCGAAGACGCCGAGGAAGGCTCTCTCGAAGCCGCAGACGTGGGCTCGGACATCGACCTGTCAGAGCTGACCGATGCCGACGACGTGGCGGGCACCACCGTCGAGCGGATCGCCCAGGCGTTCCCGGGGGCGCAGCTGATCGAGCTACCGGACGAGGGCTGACGTGTGAGCGTGTACGCCGGTCCGGTCCAGGACCTCATCGACGAGCTGGGGAGGCTGCCGGGCATCGGGCCGAAGTCGGCACAGCGCATCGCGTTCTACCTGCTGAGGGTGCCCAAGGAAGACGCCATGCGCCTCGCCAAGTCGATAGCGGAGGCCAAGGAGCGGGTCACGTTCTGCCAGCGCTGCTTCAACGTGTCGGTGGGAGAGCTCTGCGGGATCTGCTCCGACGACAGGCGAGATCACGGGCTGTTGTGCGTGGTGGAAGAGCCCCGCGACATCGTGGCCGTCGAGCGCACCGCCGAGTTCCGGGGTCGCTACCACGTGCTGGGGGGTGCCATCAGCCCCATCGAAGGCGTCGGTCCTGACCAGCTTCGGGTGAAGGAGCTGCTGGCCCGCCTGGAACCCGAGGAGGTCACCGAGGTGATCCTCTGCACCAACCCGAACATCGAGGGCGAGGCCACGGCCATGTACCTCGGCCGCCTTCTGGGCCCGCTTGGGGTGAAGGTGACTCGCATCGCCAGCGGCCTACCCGTCGGCGGCGACCTGGAGTACGCCGACGAGCTCACCTTGGGCCGCGCCCTGGAGGGCCGCCGAGAGGTCGACGCCGGCTAGTCCCGTCGGTCGAACCGGCGTGCGCTGGTCACCGATCCGATGAGGGAGGGACGCCAGTTCGGTGGCGTCGGGGCGCGGGCTGGTCAGAGGCTGCGCAGGATGATGGCGTCGCCCTGGCCACCGCCGCCGCAGAGGCCTGCGGCGCCGACGCCGCCGCCACGGCGGCGCAGCTCGTAGAGCAGGGTGAGCGCAACGCGGTTGCCGGACATCCCCACCGGGTGGCCCAGGGCGATGGCTCCGCCGTTCACGTTGGTGATCTCGTCGGTGATGCCCAGCTCGGCCATGGAGGCCAAGCCCACGGCAGCGAACGCCTCGTTCAGCTCGAAGAGGTCCACGTCGCCCACCGCGAGGCCGGCGCCCTCGAGCGCCTTGTTGATCGCCCTCGACGGCTGGGTGAGAAGGGAGGGATCCGGCCCGGCCACCTGGCCGTAGCCGAGGATCTCACCCAGGGGCTGCACGCCGAGCTCCTCGGCCTTGGCGGCGGAGGTGACCACCACCGCCGACCCTCCGTCGGAGATCTGCGAGGCGTTCCCCGCTGTGATGTTGCCCGCCTTGTCGAAGGCGGGCCGGAGCTGGCCCAGCGATTCGACGGTAGTTCCAGGCCGAACACCCTCGTCCTCCTTCACGACGATGGGATCGCCCTTGCGCTGCGGAACCGACACCGGGGTGATCTCGTCGTCGAAGAAGCCGTCCTTCTGGGCGCGCGCAGCGCGCTCGTGCGACTTGGCGGCCAGGTCGTCCTGCGAGGCGCGGTCGATGCCGGCGGAGGCGGCGTACTTCTCGGTGGCGCCGCCCATGGCGAGCTGGTCGATGGCGCAGAACAGAGCGTCGTGCATCATCGAGTCGACCACCGTCGCGTCGCCGAGGCGGTAGCCAGAGCGAGCTCCCGGCAGCAGGTAGGGGGCGTTGGTCATCGACTCCATGCCGCCGGCCACGACGACGTCGGCCTCTCCGGCCTGGATCATCTGGTCTGCCAGGTGGATGGAGTTGAGACCCGATAGGCACACCTTGTTGACGGTGGTGGATGGGACCGTGAGGGGGATTCCGGCGGCGATGGCGGCCTGGCGAGCGGTCATCTGGCCGGCGCCGGCGAGCAGCACCTGGCCCATGAACACGTAGTCGACCTGCTCGGGTGCGACGCCGGCGCGCTCGAGGGCAGCCTTGATGGCGAAGCCGCCGAGATCGGTCGCCTGGAAAGAGGCCAGCCCACCCGAGAGCTTCCCGATCGGCGTGCGAGCGCCTGAGACGATGACCGATCCTGCCATTGGAGAGCCCCTTGGTCGACGGTTGGCGAGTGCGTCCAGTGTATTTGCTCAGCAGGGAACTGGCTTCCGGCCGTGGGGTCGGCGGAGGGGGATGGGGCTAGTTTCACTCCATGCAGCAGATCGTTGATGCCATCGAGGCGGGCGCACCGGGCGAAGAGCTGGCGGCCATCCCGCTGCCGGATTCCTACAGGGCGGCGGTGGTCCTGGCCTCCGAGACCGAGATGTTCGAGGGCCTCGAGTCGCCCGAGAAGGATCCCCGCAAGTCGATCCACATCCACGACGTCTCCCTGCCCGAGCTGGCCCCCGACGAGGCCGTGATCGCCGTGATGGCCAGCGCCATCAACTTCAACACCGTCTGGACCTCCATCTTCGAGCCCCTTCCCACGTTCGGCTTCCTCCAGCGCCTGGGCAAGGAGAGCTCGTGGGGAGCCCGGCACGACAAGCCCTTCCACGTCGTGGGCTCCGACGCATCGGGGGTGGTGCTCCGCGTCGGCTCGGCGGTGCGCCGGTGGAAGCCCGGCGACAGGGTGGTCGTCCACTGCAACCACGTAGACGACCAGGACCCGAGCGCCCATGACGACTCGATGTTGGCGGGCAACCAGCGCATCTGGGGCTTCGAGACCAACTACGGAGGCCTGGCCGAGCTGTCGGTGGTCAAGGCGAACCAGCTCATGCCCAAGCCCCGCCACCTCAGCTGGGAGGAGGCCTCCGTCAACGCGCTCTGCAACTCCACGAGCTACCGGATGCTCGTGAGCCGCAACGCCGCCAACATGTCTCAGGGCGACGCCGTGCTCGTGTGGGGGGCGTCAGGCGGCTTGGGCGGCTACGCCGTGCAGCACGTCCTCAACGGTGGCGGCACCCCGGTGGGCGTCGTCTCGTCGGCCGACAAGGTCGAGCTGCTCCACGAGCTGGGCGTGGAGCACGTGATCGATCGCAGGGAGGCCGGCTACCGGTTCTGGGCCGACGACAACACGCAGGACGAGAAGGAGTGGCGCCGCCTCGGCAAGGACATCCGGGGTCTCATCGGGCGCGACCCCGACATCGTGTTCGAGCACCCTGGACGCCAGACCTTCGGCGCCTCGGTGTTCGTGGCGGCTCGCGGCGGCACGGTGGTCACGTGCGCCGCCACCAGCGGCTACGAGATCGAGTACGACAACAGGCACCTCTGGATGAAGTTGAAGCGCATCGTGGGGTCGCACTTCGCCAACTACCGGGAGGCCGCCGCGGCCAACCAGCTCATCTGCGAGGGGAAGGTTCAGCCCATCCTCTCCGCGGTGCACTCCCTCGACGAGACGGGCGACGCCGCCTACGAGGTCCACCACAACCGCCACGAGGGCAAGATCGGGGTGCTGTGCCTCGCCCCCCGGGAGGGCCTCGGCGTTGACGATCCGGAGATGCGGGAGCGGGTGGGCGAGGATCGCATCACCCTGTTCCGCAGGCACGCCGAGGCGAATGCATCATGACCGCCATGCTCCTCACCGAGATCGACCACGTCGCCATCGCCGTCAACGACCTCGAAGCCGCGATCGGCTACTACGCCGACACCTTCGGCGCAACCGTGGAGCACCGTGAGGTGGTGGACAGCGACGGTGTGGAAGAGGCTCTGCTGGCCGTGGCCGACAGCTACGTCCAGCTCCTCACGCCCACGCGCGAGGACTCCCCGGTCGCCAAGTACCTGGAGCGCAAGGGGGAGGGGCTTCACCACATCGGCTACCGGGTGGCGGACTGCGCAGCGGCCCTCCAGTCGGTGAAGGAACAGGGCCACCGGGTGATCGACGAGCAGCCTCGACCCGGCTCCAGGGGGACCACTGTCGCCTTCATCCACCCCAAGGACGCATTCGGGACCCTCATCGAGCTGGTGCAGGAGAACTGAATGACCGACCAGGTCTCGCCCTCGCCCTCGCCCGCCGCCGCAACCGATCCGCTGGCCCAGGCCACGGGCGCGCCGGCGCACGACACGGAGCTCGGCCTCGTCGGCACACGACCGGAGATCGACGTGCCACCGCCTGGGGGGTGGCTGCACATCATCGACGACAGGCCCACGCGGGCTCACCGCCGGACGCAGGGCAAGGAGCGCCGCAAGAGGGCGCCGTTCGACGTGCTGGCCCACTGGGAGCCCCCCGCCGATCGGCGCGATCCCATCGACCTGCTCGAGGAGCAGGCCAAGACGAGGCTGAAGGACCTCGTCGCCATCCGCTACGGCCGGATGCTCGCGTCTCCCTTCGCCTACTACAGGGGCACGCCCATCGTGATGGCGGCAGACCTCGCCAGCAAGCCTCACAGCGGCATAACGGTGCAGGCGTGCGGCGATGCCCACATCCTGAACTTCGGTGTGTTCGCCACCCCGGAGCGCAACCAGATCTTCGACGTCAACGACTTCGACGAGACCATCCCCGGCCCGTGGGAGTGGGACGTGGCCCGCCTAGCGGCGAGCGCTGTCATCGCCGGGCGCGGGAACGGCTTCGACGACGAGACGTGTGGTGAGATCGCCCGCCTCATCGGCGCCGTCTACGCCGCCAAGGCCGTGGAGTACTCCGAGATGGGGAACCTCGACGTGTGGTACTCGCGGGTCGACACCGACGCCGTGATGCCGCTGCTCGACGAGGTCGGGCGCAAGAAGGTCGACAAGGCGATGCGGAAGGCGGCGCAGCACAACAGCGTCACAGCGCTTCCGAAGCTCACCGAGGTGGTCGACGGTCGCCGCCGCATCATCGACGACCCGCCGCTCATCACGCACCCGTTCGACCAGCTTGGCGACGGCGGTCTGCTCGAGGTGTACGAGCAGTACCGCGCCACGCTCCCGCCGTACCGGAGGGTGCTGCTCGACCGCTACGTGCCGGTGGACCTGGCCAGGAAGGTCGTGGGGGTCGGCAGCGTGGGCACGCGCTGCTACGTGGTGCTGTTCCTGGGCGAGGACGGGGCCGACCCGCTCTTCTTGCAGGTGAAGGAGGCCCAGCGCTCCGTGCTGGAGCCCTACGTGGAGGCCAGCGAGTTCTTCAACCAGGGCGAGAGGGTCGTCATGGGCCAGCGCCTGATGCAGGCGGCCAGCGACCTGTTCCTCGGCTGGACGATGGGGGGAGAGGGGAACCACTTCTACGTCCGCCAGCTGCGAGACATGAAGGGGTCGCTGCGCATCGACCGGATGGATCCCAAGGACCTGGGTGCCACGGCCGGCGCCTGCGCCTGGACCCTGGCCAGGGCGCACGCCCGGTCGGGCGATGCCTCGATGATCGCCGGGTACGTGGGCAAGGGCGCATCGTTCTCCAAGGCGATCCAGGAGTTCGCCCTGGCTTACGCCGACCAGAACCAGGCCGACTACGAGAGCTTCCGCCAGGCCGCCAACACCGGCCGCATCTTCGCCACCCCAGGCCTGTAGCGATCTCGCTCGTCCGACGGGCCCGGCCGGTCCGCCGTGCGCGCCGGCCGGCTTCAAGTCGTCCTCGAGCTCGGGCGCTCCAGCGGGATGAACGGTGCCGCAGTGGTGGCTGCCCACGACTACCCTCTCGGGGTCAGCCGTCCTCCCTCGAGGGCGAACGGATCCGTTGGTGTGCCGGGAAGCCTGGTCGGCGTCGAGAGCCACGCGCTCGCGACCTAGGCAGCCATGGAATTGCTCATCCTGGTGCACTGCGCAGTCGCCGTGAGCATCGCGCTCGGTGGCCGACGCCTGGGAGGTTGGGCATTCTGCGCCGCCGCGGTGGCCCCTGCTGCAACGCTGGCCTGGCTGGCCTGGAACAGCCCTGGTGCGCTCGACGGCGGCATCACCAGCTCGGTGAGCTGGGTACCCGCCCTCGGGCTCGAGCTCGACCTGCGGCTCGACGGCTTCGGATTGCTCATGGGCCTGGTGATCTCCGGCATCGGGGTGCTGGTGCTGGCCTACGCCCGCTGGTACTTCGCCAGCCGCGACGACGGATCGAAGGCCGCCGCGCTGCTCGTAGCGTTCGCGGGGGCGATGTTCGGCCTCGTCGTGGCAGACAACGTCTTCGTCCTGTTCGGCTTCTGGGAGCTCACGACGGTGGCCTCCTATCTGCTCATCGGGCTGGAGGACACGAAGGCGCCGGCGCGCGCATCGGCTCAACAGGCGCTGCTCGTGACCGGAGCGGGTGGCCTGGCCATGCTCGGCGGTCTGGTCCTCCTCGGTCAGGCTGCCGGCACCTGGTCGCTGTCGGGGATCCTGGCCGATCCGCCCGCCGGGGGTGTGGTGCCGGTTGCCCTCGGGCTCGTGTTGGCGGGAGCCTTCACCAAGTCGGCCCAAGTGCCCTTCCACTTCTGGCTGCCGGGGGCGATGGCCGCCCCCACGCCGATCAGCGCGTACATCCACTCCGCCACGATGGTGAAGGCGGGGGTGTACCTGGTGGCGCTCCTCGCCCCTGCCTTCGCGGGTCTTGTGCAGTGGTGGCGTCCCGTCGTCATGGGCGTGGGCTTGGCCACCATGGTCTGGGGCGCCGGTCGGGCGCTGCGCCAGAACGACTTGAAGCTCCTGGCAGCCTTCAGCACGGTGAGCCAGCTCGGCTTGATGGTCGTGCTCTTCGGAGCCGGGGTGCCTGCCCTCGCTGCAGCAGGCTCCGTGGTCCTCTTGGCCCACTCCCTGTTCAAGGCCCTGCTGTTCATGGTGGTGGGCGTGGTCGACCACCACGCCGGGACGCGCGACATCCGGCACCTCGGTGGCCTCACCAGCCGCCTCCCGGCGGCGACGGGACTCGCCACCGTCGCGGTGGCGTCCATGGCAGGCATCCCCCCGCTGCTGGGGTTCATCGGCAAGGAGTCGGCTTACGAGGGCTTCGTAGCGCAGCTCGGCGAGCCGGGATGGGCGCTCGCCACGGCGATCGTCGTGGCTGGCTCGAGCCTCACGGTCGCGTACGGCGTCCGGTTCTTGTGGGGCGGCTTCGGATCGCTCGCAACGGTGGTCACGCCGTTCAGCCCTGGGGAGCAGGTGCCAGCGGACCGCACCCCTGGAGAGGTCGGGCACCACGAAACTCTCGGGTCGTGGTCGCTGTGGCCACCAGCTGTGATGGCTCTCTTGACGCTCGCACTGGGACTCGTCCCGGGTTCGCTCGATGGCCTCGTCGAGGGGGCCACGCTCTCCCTGGAGGGACGGGACACCGCGAGCGGCGGGAGCGTTCACCTTGCGATCTGGCACGGTCTCACGCCGGCGCTCGGTCTCTCGGTCGTGGCCTTGGCGACCGGTGCTGCTCTGGTGGTGCTCCGTGGCCGGCTCGAACGCCTCCAGTCGCGCTTTGGGGGCTTCGGAGGAGGGAGCCAGGCCTACCGCTGGTGCCTGCGGCAGCTGCTGCACTGGGCCGATCGCATCACCGGGATCGTGCAGAGCGGTTCACTCCCGACCTACCTGGTCGTGATCCTTGCCACCCTCGTGCTCCTGCCCGCCGTGGCTCTGGTGCAGGTGCGCGACGTGGATCTGTCCGTAGTGGTCGCAGAGAGCCCGTTGCAGGCGGTGGTGGCCGGCCTCGTCATCGCCTTCGCCCTGGCGACGGCGGCGGCGCGCCGCAGGATCACCGCCGTGCTGTTGGTGGGTGGGCTCGGCTTCGGGATCACGGTGCTGTTCGTCGTGCAGGGTGCTCCCGACCTGGCACTCACCCAGCTGCTCGTAGAGACCCTGAGCCTGGTGATGTTCGCTTTGGTCCTGCGCCGTCTGCCAGATCGGTTCCGGGCTCCTCGCGGCGGCCTACCCCGTCCGCTTCGTGCCGTGGTCGCGGTCACGGTGGGCGTCGTCGTGACAGCCTTCGCCGTGGTCGCGGCCTCTTCCCGGACGGAGGTTCCGGTGTCGCACGAGCAGATCGCCCGCGCCGAGCCCGAGGGAGGAGGGCGCAACGTGGTGAACGTCATCATCAACGACATCCGTGGCCTCGACACCCTCGGCGAGATCACCGTCCTGGTGACAGCGGCCCTCGGTGTTGCCGGTCTCGCCGCGGCAGCTCGCGGTCGGTCCGGTTGCGGATCTGCCGACGACGACCCCGCTTCCGCTGCCTCTGCAGCGGAGGTGGATGGATGAGCTCCCCGATCTTGGAGTTGGGCGTCAGGGCCGTTTTCCACACCGCCGTGCTCTTCTCCATCTTCTTGCTGTTCGCAGGGCACAACTCGCCGGGCGGGGGCTTCGTCGGAGGCCTCGTCGCGGGAGCGGCGTTCGTGCTTCGCTTCGCCGCCGGTGGCCCGGTCGAGCTGCGCGACGCGATGCCGTTGGCCCCCACTTCGCTATTGGGCCTAGGGCTCGTCACCGCCGCCCTCGCTGGGGCTTCCGGATGGCTGGGAGGGCGCCAGTTCCTCGAGAGCGCGCAGCTGGACCTCGATCTGGGCGTGCTCGGCCAGGTCCACGCAACCACGGCACTGCCCTTCGACATCGGCGTCTACCTCGTCGTCGTCGGACTGATGACGGGCCTGCTCTTCACGGTGGGGGCCGCCCCCGAGGCCACGGAGGACGAGGCTTGATCGCGGTCATGGCCCTGGCGGTGGGAGTCCTCTTCTCGGTGGGGACCTACATGTTGCTGTCGCGCACGCTCACCCGGATCCTTCTCGGTCTCGTGGTGCTCAGCCACGGTGCCAACCTGCTCCTCCTTGTGGCAGGCGGCCGAGCGGGCTTGGTGCCCATCCTCCGTGGAGGAGACGGGGAGTACGCCGACCCCCTGCCGCAAGCGATGGCCCTCACGGCCATCGTCATCGCGTTCGGGGTCACCGCGTTCCTCCTCTTCCTCGCGTATCGGAGCTGGACGTTGACTGGCGACGATGAGGTGGAGGACGACGTCGAAGACCGTCGCATAGCGCGCTTGGGCGGAGCCTCCGGCCGTGCGGGCGGCGAGCTTGGCCAGGAAGGTGGGCCGGCACGGTGAGGGTGGTCCTGCCGGCGTTGGTGGCTCTGCCGCTGTTCGGGGCGGGTCTCTCGCTCGTCCTGGGCCGGAGCCTTGCGACCCAGCGCGCCATCGGTGTGGCGGTCATGTCGACGATGGTGGTCGGGGGTGGGGCCCTTCTGGCAGAGGTCCACGCCAACGGCATCGCGGTGGTCGACGTGGGCGGTTGGCCGGTGCCGGTGGGGATCACCCTCGTAGCCGACCTGTTCTCGGCGCTGATGCTCGCCGTGTCCACCGTGATGCTGTTGATCGTGCTGGTGTACGCGATCGGCAGCCCCCGAGCCGACGACCACGCCCGCTTCTTCCATCCCGTCTACCTGGTGCTCGCGGCGGGGGTCACCCTCTCGTTCGTAACCGGCGACCTCTTCAACCTCTTCGTGGCGTTCGAGATGACGCTGATGGCCAGCTACGTGCTCCTCACCCTCGGTGGTCGTCGCGACCAGGTGCGCTCGGGCATGACGTACGTGGTCATCAACCTCGTGGCATCCCTGTTCTTCATCACGGCTCTGGCCCTGGTGTACGCGGCCACGGGTACCGTCAACATGGCCGATCTCGCCGGGAAGCTCGGCACCGTTCCGGGTGAGCTGCGCGCAGGCCTCGGCTTGCTGCTCCTGGTCGTGTTCGGCATCAAGGCCGCGATCTTCCCCCTGTTCTTCTGGCTTCCCGACAGCTACCCGACCGCCCCGTCGCCGGTGACTGCCATATTCGCCGGTCTCCTGACCAAGGTGGGCGTGTACGCGATCGTTCGGACGCAGACCCTGCTGTTCCCGACCAGCGACCACCTACCGTCGGGACTCCTGCTCGCCATCGCCGGGCTGACCATGGTCGTGGGCGTGCTCGGAGCCATCGCGCAGGAGGACGTCAAGCGCATCCTCTCGTTCCACATCGTCAGCCAGATCGGCTACATGATCATGGGAGTGGGGTTGTTCACGGTGTCGGGCATAGCAGGCGCCATCTTCTTCATCGGGCATCAGATCGTCGTGAAGACGGCGCTTTTCCTGGTGGCGGGTGTCGTAGAGGCGTCCACTGGCACCGCTGCCCTGCGCCGCCTCGGGGGCTTGGCCCACAAGGTCCCCTGGCTGGCAGCGCTGTTCCTGGTGGCGGCCCTGGCACTGGCCGGCGTGCCACCCCTTTCCGGCTTCGTCGGCAAGCTCGCCTTGGTGGAGGCCGGGCTCGAGCTCGACATGTACCTGATCGTCGGCATCAGCCTCGCCGTGAGCGTTCTGACGCTGTTCTCCATGGTGAAGATCTGGAACGGCGTGTTCTGGGGCATCCCCGAGCTCGGCCCCGCCCCGGCCGTGCATGCTGGCAGCTCCCGCCTGAGGACGCCTGTCTTGATGGTGGGCGCCACCGTCGCAGCGGTGGTGGTGGCGTTGGCGATCGCAGTCGCAGCCGGACCCATCTACGACATCGCCCAGCAGGCGGCCACTGTCCTGGTCGACCGCGCTCCCTACGTCGACGCGGTGCTCTCCCGATGAGGCGCTCGGTGGTCCTCGCCGCATGGCTGGCGGTGGTGTGGGTGGCCCTCTGGCAGGACCTATCGATCGCCAACCTGTCCACGGGCCTCTTGGTGGCCGTCGTGCTGGTGGTCTTGTTCCCCCTGGGCGGCCGGGCGAGAGCTGCCGGCCACGACCCAGGGCGCATCACCGTGCGACTCCTGCCGACGGCGCGCTTCGCCGTGATCTTCGCTTGGAAGCTCTTGGAGGCGAGCGCGATCGTGACCTGGCAGGTGCTCCGGCCGGCTCGCACCTTGGACGAGGCCGTCGTGGAGGTGCCGCTGCGCACGGCTTCCACGGGCATCGCCACCATCGTGGCCGACGCGGTCACCCTCACACCCGGGACGCTGACCATCGAGATCGCCTCGGGCGGCGGCACGCCCGTCGTCCTCTTCGTGCACGTCCTCAAGCTCCGCGATCCGGAGCTGATCCGGGCTGACGTCTCCAAGTTCGAGGATCTGGCCCTCGCAGCCTTCGGAAGCCCCGTCGAGCACGAGGCGCAGACCAGGGGCCAGGACGGGTGACGGTGGTGACCGACGTCGCGCTGGGCCTTCTGGCCGTCGCGGCCGTGCTGATGGCCGCCCGCGTCGTGTTGGGGCCCACCGTCGCCCAGCGGATCGTGGCCCTCGATGCGATGCTGGTCGTGGTGGTGTGCGGAGTCCTGGTGGTCGCCGCTCGCACGGGTGACCCGGTGTTCCTGGACGTGGCTGTCGTCGCGGCTCTCGTCGCCTTCGCGGGGACCGTGACCGTTGCGCGCTTCATCGAGCGGCGGGGCTCGTGATGATCCTCGATGGCATCTCGGCCGCACTCCTGTTGGTGGGCTGCGCGCTCTGCTTGATCGCCGGCGTGGGGTTGCATCGCTTCCCCGACGTGTTCGCCCGAATGCACGTGGCCACAAAGCCCGCAACGCTCGGCGTGGCTCTCGTGGTGGCAGGCACCGGCATCCGATTGGCGAACGCGGGGGATGTGGCCAAGCTCGCCCTGGTCCTCGGCCTCCAGCTGGTGACCGGCCCGACAGCGGCGCACGTACTGGGCCGGGCTGCCTATCGGGCGGGCAACGAGCTGAGCTCCGCTACCGTGCTCGACGAGTTGGGCTCTCGGCCCGCACCGGACGCGGGTCCGGATGAGAGCAGCACTCGCTTCACGGAGGGGCCTTGACATGAAGGTGCACCTGGTCGACGGCACCTACGAGCTGTTCCGCTACCACTTCGCGCTGCCCTCCCATGTCACCGCCGACGGCATGGAGGTGGCGGCGGCCCGGGGTGTGCTGGGTTCGATGCTGGGACTGCTGGAGGACGGCGCGACCCACGTGGGGATCGCCACAGACCACGTCATCGAGTCGTTCCGCAACGAGATGTGGCCTGGCTACAAGACGAGCGTGGGGATGCCCCCGGAGCTCCTCGGGCAGTTCGGCTTGCTGGAGGACCTCCTGAGTGCGGCGGGCTTCGAGGTGTTCGCGATGGTGACCCACGAGGCCGACGACGCGCTCGCCTCTGCCGCCGAGGTGGCGGCAGCCGATCCCCATGTGGAGCAGGTGCTCATCTGCACGCCCGACAAGGACCTGGCC
>CAZHBH010000031.1:0-858 GCA_964530525.1 uncultured Rhabdothermincola sp.
CTACGGGCTCACGAAGGGCCAGTACTCGCCGACGAGCGAGGTGGGCAAGATCACCAAGTCCACCCCTTTCGGTTCCCTCGACCGGCCCTTCAACCCCATCAGCCTCGCGCTGGGCGCCGAGGCCACCTTCGTGGCCCGCACCCACGACATGGATCGCCAGCACATGATGGACACCTTCCGCAGGGCGCACGAGCACAAGGGCGCCGCTTTCGTGGAGATCTACCAGAACTGCAACGTCTTCAACGATGGCGCCTTCGAGACCATCACCGCGAAGGCCAACCGCGACGAGATGATCATCCCGCTGGTGCACGGCGAGCCCATCCGCTTCGGTCCCGAGCGCGAGCACGGTGTGGCCATGGGAACCGATGGGCAGCTCCGGATCGTTGAGGTCGCCGACGTGGGGGAGGACGCCATCCTCGTCCACGACGAGCGGAACGAGGGAGGCCTGCCCTTCATGCTGTCCCGCCTCTCCACCGGGCCGACGATGCCCACGCCCGTCGGCGTCTTCCGCGACGTGGAGGCTCCCGAATACGCGGAGTCGGTCACCCAGCAGCTCGCGGTCGCCCAGGCCACCGACGGCCCGGCCGACCTCTCGGCGCTCCTGCGCTCCGGCGCCACCTGGACGATCAACTAGCGTCTCGTCCCGGGATGGGACGAGCAGCTCTCTTCAGCGTTGTCGTTGGCCTCATCGCGGCCCTCGGCACCGCCCCGCAGGTAGCGACGTCCGTTGCTGCTGCGACTGCAGATAGAACACAGACGAACGCGGTCGTCGAGCCCCAGGTTTTCTTCCTCGACGTGCTCCCTACCCATCCGTTCGCTCAAGCCATCGGGTGGATGGCGTCAGAGGGCATCTCGACC
>CAZHBH010000031.1:958-25360 GCA_964530525.1 uncultured Rhabdothermincola sp.
TGGGACATTCCGCCCGACCTTGCCGGTCACCCGTCAGGCGCTAGCTGCCTTCATGTTCCGCCTCGCCGGCCAGCCACCCGGTGATTGGTCGGTTGCCGCGATCCAGTTCTCGGATGTCGGCGTTACCCATCCGTTCGCTCAAGCCATCGGGTGGATGGCGTCAGAGGGCATCTCGACCGGGTTCGGTGATGGGACATTCCGCCCGACCTTGCCGGTCACCCGTCAGGCGCTAGCTGCCTTCATGCAACGAATCGGAGATGAGGGGGAGCCGACTGAGCTCCTCTGCCGAGGGAAGCCGGGCTCGGAGGCCGAGACCCTTCTCCTCGCCGCACCGTCGCAGTTTCCGGGAGGACTCATACCGTTCGAGGCCAAGATGGCGGTCTTCGCCCCACGTTGGGTTGAGGGCTCGTTTAGTTACCAGGCCTCCGGGCGGATCGTGATCGACGGCTCTAATGCGTTGTCCGAAATGGCAGCTATTGTCGGCAGCATCTGGGGCTTCGAGATCGTCGCCGTCGATGCCTTCGTAGCGCCGATCGGCGTCCCGTCCCCGTCCTCTTGGAGGCTGGACGCCGGAGGAACGACCTTCCCCATCGAGCTCTCGGGGTTCGGGCAGATCGACCTACAGGGTCCTGCCATCGTTAGCTACCGGATACACGTTCCCACGCTTGATGTCCTGCTTCATGGAGGTGGAGGTGTCGGGCAACTTATGGAGTTGGACTGCGGCTCGCTGAACATCGACACCACTACGGTCGTCGGCTTCGGGTAGCCGTTGAAGTTCTTTGGGCCTCGACCTCGAGCCGGTGTGAAGTCGGCGCGGAGGGCCCCGTTGCCCTGATGGTGACAGAGGGGCGCGAGCATGGTCGGCTGAATTGCTCGACCGATGTGCCGTCGGTGTGATCTGCCGTCGTCGTCTCGGGTTCTGACGACGTCGTTCGACGTCGTTTGTCGGAAGACGTCGGGCCGATCGCCTCGTGATGGCGAGCCGCCTCGGAGTGGGCTCCGAACGTCTAGACGTCGTTCGAGGCGGGGCGGAAGACGACGCCGGTGCGGGGCTTGGGGTGGAAGAAGGTCGTCTTGGGGGGCATGCGCTCGCCACCGTGGGCGATGTCGAGGATCTGCTCGACGGTGGCAGGGCCGAGAAGGAAGCCGGCCTGCTGGGAGCCGTCGGCGACCTGGGCCACGACGTTGCCCACGCCGTGCTGGTAGGTGAGCTCGTGCGGAGGCAGGCCGGCGAGGGCGGCGTCGAGTCGGGACGTCTCCAGGTCGCGGACCCCTTCGAAGGCTCCCGGCCGGGGGCTCATGGCCCACGTCCCCGAGCTGGTCACCAGGGCCGGCCGGCTCTCGGGCCCGTCGACGGGTGAGAGCTCGTAGAAGCGGCCCAGGGCGTCGATGAGGTCGGTGTCGGCGGGCAGGCCCCGGACGAGCCGGTGGATGGGAAGCACGGTGAGCTCGTCGGGGGAGAGCTCGACCACGTAGAACAGGGCGGCATCCCACGGCCCTGGCCCGTCGGCCGCACGGCGCTCGTCGCGGTAGGCGAGCGAGGTCTCGAAGCGGTGGTGTCCGTCGGCGATCACCATGGGCTCGGCGCTGACGAGCTTGGAGATCGCCGAGGCGCGCTCTGCATCGGTGACCGGCCACACCTCGTGGAGCACGCCGTCGTCGTCGCTCCAAGAGGCGAGGGGCGGGGCTGCCGTGGCGAGCAGGTCGGTGAGGCCGCCCGCGGGGGAGAGCCCCCATATCGGCGACAGGTTCACCCCGGTCGCCCGCAGGAGGTCTAGCCGGTCGGTCTTGGCCTTGGGGGTGGTGTGCTCGTGGGGGAGGATCGGAGTCTGGCCCTCGGTCGAATCGCCGGGGCGAGCGAGTGTGAGCTCGCCCAGGACCCCTGTGGTGTGTCGGAGAGCTCCGGATTCTTCCCTGTGGGTCATCCTGTAGACGTAGAAGCAGGGCTCCGGATCACGGACGAGCACCCCGTCGCGAATCCAGGAGGCGAAGGTCTCTGCCGCTCGGCGGTAGGCGCCAGCCTGCTCGCCGGCCGCGCCTGGTGGGCCCGCAGGTAGATCGACGCCGACCACGTTGGCCGGATGGCGGGCGAGGAGCTCTGCTCGCTCCGTAGCGTCGATCACGTCGTAGGGCGGTGCCGTGACGTCCGCGAGGTCGAAGGCTTCGACGTCGTACCGCAGTCCGGCGAAGGGGGCGAAGTCGGGCACGGGGCCCTTGTCTAGCAGCCCCGCCGGTCCGGTCGTACCGGTCTCCTCGTCGCCGCTCGGGGCGGGGCTGGATGTCGGCTGGCCGGCGGTGGGGCCTGACGATCCGTCAGAAGCGAGAACCGTGGCAGCATGAGCGGCCATGGCCTGGGTGATCGACCTCGACGGCGTGATGTGGTTGGCCGATGAGCCCATCCCCGGATCCGCCGAAGCCGTGGCCCGCCTACGTGCCGCGGGGGAGAGGATCGCCTTCGCCACCAACAACTCGTACGCGACCCGCGCCGAGGTGGCGGCGAAGCTCGCGGCATGCGGCGCCGACGTCGACGTCGACGAGGTGGTCACCTCGGCGATGGCTGCCGCACACCTGGTCGAACCGGGGGAGCGTGCGATCGTGTGTGCAGGCCCGGGAGCGCTCGACGAGCTCGAGCGCCGCGGGGTGGAGGTGGTGCCCAGCGGACCCGCCGACGTGGTCGTGGTGGGGCTCGATCCGGCGTTCGACTACGAGCGGATGACGACCGCAGCCCTGGCCGTGCGTGACGGGGCACGGCTCGTCGCCACCAACGACGACGCCACCTACCCGACGCCCAGGGGCCAGCTACCTGGCGGTGGCGCGATCCTCGCCTCCATAGAGAAGGCCACCGGGACGCGAGCGATGGTGGCGGGGAAGCCCCACCAGCCCATCTGCGAGCTGGTCAGGACGCTTCTGGGCCCCCGGGGCACGGTCGTTGGCGACCGGCCCGAGACCGACGGGGCCTTCGCCCGAGCACTGGGGTACCGCTTCGGACTGGTGCTGAGCGGGGTCAGCGGAACGGGAGACGTCGAGCGGGTTGAGCCCGCTCCCGATGCCGTGGCGGAGGACCTCGTCAGGCTCGTGGAGGCCGAGCTGTCCAAGGACGAGACAACAAGAGGGGGAAGGAATTGAGCGAGAGAGTGCGGCTGGAGATCGACGGGCCGGTGGCCGTCATCACGAACGACAACCCGGACAAGCACAACGCCTTCGACGACGAGATGGACGCGCAGCTGTTCGCGATCCTCGGGGAGATCAAGGCGCGCCCCGATGTGCGGGTCGTCATCTGGCAAGGCGAGGGCAAGTCGTTCTCGTCCGGCCGGGACGTCGGTTCCATCGGCAACCTCAAGACGGAGCTGACGCACCACGAGCTGATGCGGCGCGGCCACCGGGGCATCCAGCAGCTGTGGGAGATGGACGCCCCTGTGATCGTGGCGTGCAAGGGATGGGTGATGGGAGGCTCGTTCCAGCGGGCGTTGCTGTGCGACATCCGGGTGGCGGCGGAGGGGACCCGGTTCAGGTTGCCGGAGGTGAGCTACGGAGTGATACCCGACACAGGTGGCGTGGCCGTGCTCCAGGAGATGTGCGGGCACGGGCTCGTGAGCGACATGGTGCTCACCGGCAGGGTGCTCTCCGCAGACGAGGCGTTGGCCCACGGGGTCGTGAGCCGCGTCGTCGCCTCCGACGAGCTCGACACGACCGTGCGGGAGATGGCTGAGCAGATCGCCAAGGCCCCGGCGGTCACCGTGAAGCTCGTCCGGCAGGTCATCGCCAACCTGGCCCGTCCGCCGATAAGGGCGTCGATGACGGACGAGATGATCTACCAGACGTTCCTCAACCGCAGCGACGACTTCGCCGAGATGCGGGCGGCGCGCTCGGAGGATCGTGAGCCCCGCTACAACGGCAGCTAGAGACCAGGAGACACATGAGCGAGAAGATCGGCCTACCAGCTCCGCCCGTCGTGGGCAGCACGGCTCTCGTGCCCGGGACCTTCGACGGGGTGGCCGTCGTGGTGACGGGTGGCGGGACCGGTCTCGGCAAAGCCATCGCCTCGGAGTTCGCCCGCCTCGGTGCCCGCTTGGTGATCGCTTCGCGCTCGGCGGAGCACCTGGAGGCCGGGAGGAGGGCGATGGAGGCCCTGGGTGCGGAGGTGCTCACGGTCACCTGCGACATCCGCGACCCCGAGAGCGTGGCCGGCTTGTTCGAAGCGGCCACGGGAGCGTTCGGTCTCCCCGCGGTGCTGGTGTGCAACGCAGCGGCAAACTTCCCCGTGTCGGCGGAGGACATGTCACCCAACGCTTGGCGCACCGTGGTCGACATCACCCTCAACGGCACCTTCTACTGCGCCCGGGAGTTCGGGAGGCGCCACCTCGCAGCGGGCACGCCCGGCTCGATCGTGAACATCGGGGCGAGCTACGCGTGGACGGGAGGGCCCGGGTTCGCGCACTCCGCGGCTGCCAAGGCAGGCGTGAAGAACCTCACGGAGTCGCTCGCGGTGGAGTGGGGACCCTACGGGATCCAGGTGAACGCCCTGGTGCCGGGTCTCTTCCCCCACGAGGACATGACCGACGACATCCAGGGCAACCTGGTCCGGACGCACGACAAGGACGCGTGCCAACCCGCGCTCAGGGTGGGGCAGCGCCAGGAGCTCGGTTGGGCAGCAACGTTCCTCGCATCTCCGTTCGCCAGGTTCATATCCGGTCACACCCTCGTCGTCGACGGCGCCAACTGGCAGCGCAGGACCCTCACCAACCCTCCGGTGGTGACGATCCGCGAGCAGATGGGCTTGGATCCCGTGGGGGAATGAGCTCGTGACCGCCCGCCGCCGACTGGACGTGGAGATGGTGCGCCGTGGTCTGGCCGGTTCCCCCGAAGAAGCTGGTCTTGCGGTGCAGGGCGGCTTGGTGACCGTCGGCGGCGCGCCCGCGACCAAGGCGACTCGGATGGTCGCTCCCGGCGAGGCGATCCAGCTGCGGACGCAGGGACCCCGGTTCGTGAGCCGTGGTGGCGACAAGCTGGATGCGGCCCTCCAGCGCTTCGGCATCGACGTCTCGGGGCTGCGGGCCCTCGACGCCGGGGCTTCTACGGGCGGGTTCACGGACTGCCTCCTCCAGCGCGGTGCGGCAGAGGTCGTGGCGGTCGACGTCGGGTACGGCCAGCTGCACGAGTCGCTCCGGTCGGATCCGAGGGTTCGGAACATGGAGCGCACCAACGTCCGCTACCTGGAGGTCGCCGACCTGGGGGGTCCCTTCGAGGTGGTGGTCGCCGACCTGTCGTTCGTCTCGCTTCGCACGCTGGCGAGCCGGCTGCTCTCGGCCGCACTCCCCGGTGCTCCGTTGGTGCTGCTGGTGAAGCCGCAGTTCGAGGCCAAGCGCATCGAGGTGGACAGAGGTCGTGGGGTGATCGAGGACCCGGCTGTGCGGTGCCGCGTCCTGCGAGAGGTGAAGTCCTCGCTCGAGGGTCTTGGGGCGATCATCATGGGGGACATGGAATCGCCCATCACCGGTGCGCAGGGGAACGTGGAGCTCCTGGTCCACGCGGTGGCCCCTGCCCGCAGCTCGGAGGCCTGATGGCGACGATCGCCTTCGTGGTGCACGACCACAGGCCCGACGCGGTGGAGCTCGCCCAGAAGGTGGCGGCGAGGCTTCAGGCCGAAGGCCACGAGGTGAGGCTCACCACGGAGGACGCTGCTACGGCAGGCCTCGACGACCTGGGGAGGGGGCCGAGGGAGCTGGTGGCGGACCTGGACCTGGCGGTGAGCCTCGGCGGTGACGGCACCATGCTGCGCACCGTCGACCTCGTCGCCACGTCAGAGGTCCCGGTGATCGGGGTGAACCTCGGGCAGCTCGGATACTTGACCGAGGTCGAGCCTGCGAACTTCGACGAAGCCCTCGATCGCTTCTTCCGGGGCGACTACGCCGTGGAGGACCGCATGCTCCTGGCCGTCGCAATCGACTCGCCATCGGGGTCCGTGACGGCGACGGAAGCCGTGTGCCTGAACGAGGTCGTCCTGGAGAAGACGCCGCGTGGCCAGGCCGTGAGGCTCGAGGTGAGCATCGACGGACGCCCCTTCACGCCCTACGCCACGGACGGGTTGATGGTCGCCACGCCCACGGGTTCGACCGCCTACGCGCTCTCGGCGAGAGGGCCCATCGTGGCTCCGACCCATCGCGCACTGCTCCTGACCCCGGTCTCGCCCCACATGCTCTTCGACCGGACCCTCGTCATCGAGCCCACCTCGACCATCCGCATATCCGTCGCCGGGCACCGGCCAGCGACGCTCGCGACCGACGGGCGGATCCTGGGCGAGCTGTCGGTGGGCGACTCCGTCTCGTGCACCGCATCGCGCCACCGGGCCCGGCTGGTGCTGTTCGGGCCACGGGACTTCCACGGCATCCTCAAGTCGAAGTTCAAGTTGGGCGATCGCTGATGTCCGGCTCGTGCGAACGACCCCCCTCGACCCGACGACGGGCGGCGGGCCACCAAGCGACCGTCGGGGGTGGGCGTCGGCGACGAGCCCGAGAGCGCTGATGCTCACCGAGCTCGCCGTGCGTGACCTAGGGGTCATCGAGGGGCTCTCACTGGTGCTCGGTCCGGGGATGACAGCGGTGACGGGTGAGACCGGCGCGGGCAAGACCCTCGTGGTCGACGCCATCGAGCTGCTCGTCGGGGGACGGGCCGAGGGCGGTCTCGTCCGCCACGGGGCGAGCGAGGCCGTGGTGGAGGGCCGGTTCGTGGACGGCGAGGATGAGATCGTGGTCCGGCGGGTGGTCCCCGCTCAGGGACGCTCTCGCGCCTACATCGATGGGCGCCTGGCGACGGTGGGGGAGCTGGCAGAGCTGGGCCGCGAGCTCGTGGACCTGCACGGCCAGCACGCGCACCAGTCGTTGCTGGGTGTGGCGGCCCAGCGTGCCGCCCTCGATCGCTACGCAGGTGTGGACCTGGAGCCGATGCGGGCGTGCAAGCGGGAGGTGGCAGAGCTCGAGGCTGCCCTCGAAGAGCTCGGTGGCGACGAGAGAGCACGTGCTCGCGAGCTCGACCTCCTGCGGTTCCAGATCGAAGAGATCGATCGGGCGGGCATCGAGGGGCCCGACGAGGACGAGCGGTTGGACGCGGAGGAGGATCGACTGGCCGACGCCCTCGGCCACCAGGAGTCCGGGCTGTTGGCCGGCGATGCCGTGGGTGGAGAGGGAGGTGCTCTCGACCAGATAGCTGCAGCAATAGCGGCCCTGGATGGCCGATCTCCCTACCGAGCCGTGGTGGGCCGGCTGCGGTCTGCTTCTGCCGAGCTCTCCGACGCGTCAGCCGAGCTGAGGGACGTCCGAGAGGGCATAGAGCACGATCCCGAACGGCTGGCGGCGCTCCGAGAGCGCCGTGCGCTGCTGCACGACCTGCGCCGGAAGTACGGAGAGACCCTCTCGGAGGTGCTCGCATACCGCCGTGAGATCGGATCTGCGATCGAGGTGATCGAGAGCCGTGACGCTCGTGCCCTGCACATGCAGGAGCAGTTGGCGGCGGCGAGGGTGGCGCTGGCCGAGGCTGCACGAGATGTGGGCCGAGCGAGGCGGAAGGCTGCACCGGGGTTGGCGGCGGCCGTTGAGGCGCACCTCAGAGATCTGGCGATGCCACGGGCGCGCCTGACGGTCGAGGTGGGTGAGGAGGACCCGGGCGACGAAGTGGCCTTCCTGCTCGCAGCCAACCCTGGTTCGCCGCCGGCACCGCTGGCCAAGGTCGCCTCGGGCGGCGAGCTGGCTCGGACGATGCTGGCGTTGCGGATGGTGCTCACGGCCGCTCCCGGCACGTTGGTCTTCGACGAGGTCGACGCCGGGATCGGTGGAGCGGCTGCAACGGCGGTGGGCGATGCGCTCGCCCGGCTCGGATCGGAGCACCAGGTCCTGGTGGTCACCCACCTCGCACAGGTCGCGGCGGTCGCCGACCACCACGTGGTGGTCGCGAAGGAGGTGGACGGAGCCCGCACCCTCACCTCGGTGAAGGCCGTGTCGGGCGACGTGCGGCTGGCAGAGGTGGCGCGCATGCTCTCGGGTACGCCGGGCAGCACAGCGGCGCTGCAGCACGCGGCGGAGCTCTTGGGCGCTCGCGCCTAGGACCCAGGAATGCCGCGGATGCACGGTGGGTGGCCCAAGTCGCGATACGGTGAGGTCCCGTCCTGGTGCGCGGCCGAGAAGGGCGGTCTGTGGTGACGAAGCACATCTTCGTGACGGGCGGAGTTGCGAGCTCCCTCGGCAAGGGGCTCTCCGCCTCGTCGCTCGGTCGACTCCTGAAGTGCCGGGGCCTGCGGGTCACGATGCAGAAGCTCGATCCGTACCTCAACATCGACCCCGGCACGATGAACCCGTTCGAGCACGGCGAGGTCTTCGTCACCGACGACGGGGGAGAGACCGACCTCGACCTCGGCCACTACGAGCGCTTCATCGACGAGCCGCTCACGAGGGACTCCAACGCCACGACGGGTTCGATCTACTCGTCCGTCATCGCCGCTGAGCGCAGGGGCGACTACCTGGGCAAGACCGTCCAGGTGATCCCGCACATCACCAACGAGATCAAGCGCCGGATCACCCGGCTGGCCTCCGACGACGTCGACGTGGTGATCACAGAGATCGGCGGGACTGTCGGGGACATCGAGATCCTCCCGTTCCTAGAAGCCATCAGGCAGTTCCGGCTGGACGTCGGGCGCGAGAACGTGTGCTACCTCCACGTGACCCTGGTGCCGTTCATCGGCCCCGCGGGTGAGCAGAAGACCAAGCCCACCCAGCACTCCGTCACGGAGCTGCGCAGCCGGGGGATACAGCCCGACGCGATCATCTGTCGGAGCGAAGCCCCCCTGTCGGCCGACCTGAAGCGCAAGATCTCCAACCTCTGCGACGTCCCCGTGGACTCCGTGGTCAACGCGGCAGATGCCCGCAACCTCTACGAGATCCCGATCGTCCTGCACGACGAGGGCCTCGACGAGGTGGTGTGCCGGCTCCTCGGGTTCCCCGTCGACGACATCGACCTGTCCCACTGGGAGAGGCTCGTGGATCGCATCGAGACGGCCACCACTCCGGTGCGCATCGGCATCATCGGCAAGTACGTGAGCCTCCCCGACGCCTACCTGTCCGTGGTCGAGGCGCTCAAGCACGGGGGCTTCCACCACGGCGCGAAGGTCGAGATCGAGTGGATCCAGGCCGAGCAGGTGGAGAGCCTCCTGGAGGAGGGTCGCCTCCGCGACCTCGATGGCATCGTGATACCCGGAGGCTTCGGCGAGCGCGGAAGCGAGGGCAAGATCGCGGCCGCCGGCTTCGCACGGGAGAACGAGATCCCGTGCCTGGGCCTGTGCCTTGGGATGCAGGTGATGGCCATCGACTACGCACGGAACGTGGTCGGCCTCGCCGGTGCCAACTCGAGCGAGTTCGACCCGCAGACTCCCCACCCGGTCATAGACCTCATGGAGAGCCAGCGCGACGTCACCGACATGGGTGGCACCATGCGCCTGGGTGCGTACCCGGCGATGCTGCTGCCGGGTTCGAGGGTCGCGGAGGCCTACGGAGCCGAGGCGATCTCCGAGAGGCACAGGCACCGCTACGAGTTCAACCCGAGGTATCGCACCAAGCTGGAGGGGGGCGCCTTCGTGTGCTCCGGCACGTCGCCCGACGATCGGCTGGTGGAGTTCATCGAGCTGAGCGGCCATCCGTTCTGGGTTGGGACCCAGGCGCACCCGGAGTTCAAGAGCCGGCCCGACCGCGCCGCACCGCTGTTCCGCGAGCTCATGGCCGCTGCGATGGCCCGCGCCGAAGGTCGCAACCCCCACCTGCTGGATGTCGGCGGACTCCCTGGCTGACGCGCCCCTCCTGCCGCTCGAGGTCGAAGAGCACCTCAACTGGCTGGGTGCGGAGAGGGGGAGGTCCCCCAACACGGTGTCGGCCTATCGCCGGGACCTTCGCCGCTACGTGGCGTGGCTGGTCGACCAGGGCCGCAGCCTCGACGACGTCGACACGGCGTCTTTGGCCAGCTACGTGGCCCACCTCCGCGAGGCCGGGGTAGCTCCGGCATCGCTCAAGCGGGCCCTGGTGGCGGTGCGCTCGCTGCACAGGTTCCTCCTGGAGGAGGGGATCCGACCCTCGGACCCCACAGCAGACCTGGAGGTCCCCAGCGCACCGCGCGGACTCCCGAAGGCCATCTCCGAGGCGGAGGTGGAGGCCCTCATCGGCTGCGTGGTCGGCGACGATCCGGTCGCCAGGCGCGACCGGGCGATGCTGGAGGTGCTGTACGGAACCGGGGTGCGCATCTCGGAGCTGGTCGGCGTGTCGCTGGGTGACGTCGACCTCGATGCGGCGCTGTTGAGGGTGAAGGGCAAGGGCGATCGTGAGCGCGTCGTGCCGCTGGGCAGGATGGCTGGCCGGGCTGTCGGGGACTGGCTGGATCTGGGGGGACGTCCGGCGATGGTGCCCGAGCGCTGGGCCCGCAGGGGCGATGCCGAGGCCCTGTTCCTGAACCAGCGGGGCGGCAGGCTGTCTCGCCAGGGGGCTTGGTCGGTCGTGCGCCGGCACGGCCGTTCAGCCGGGTTGGAAGATCGCTTGACCCCCCATGTGCTGCGGCACTCGTGCGCCACCCACATGCTCGACCACGGGGCCGACATCCGTGCCGTGCAGGAGCTCTTGGGCCACGCCTCCATCGGCACCACGCAGGTCTACACGCTGGTCTCCTCGGAGCGCCTGAGGGCGGTCTACGAGTCCGCCCACCCCCGCGCACGGCTGGGGCGAGAGGGCGAGAACTCCCCGAGCTACCGGCCGCCAACTCCGGTACCCTCTGAGCCGTGACACCAGAAGCCGATCTGAGCAGTGAGAGCGCGGAGTCCTTCCGGGCCCAGTTGGTCGACGAAGCCGGCCAGATCACCGCGCAGTTGCGCGAGCTGGAACGAGACGAGTCCTCGCTCGCCTACGACGACAACTTCGCAGACAGCGGGCAGGTCGCTGCCGAGCAGGGCGAGAACGCCTCTCTGGCGATCCAGCTGCGCGAGCAGCTCGACGACATAGAGGCGGCGCTCGGACGCTTGGACGAAGGCACCTACGGCTTCTGCGAGGTGTGCGGCAAACCCATCGGCGAAGCTCGCCTCGAGGTCATGCCTGCCACCCGCTTCTGCATCGACCACGCCTCCTAGGTCTTCGGCAACAGCCCCAGCGCGTCCTTGGCGGCCTGCAGCGTCGGTGCAGCCAGGGCCTGGGCCTTCTCGGCTCCCCTTCGAAGTACCGCCGCCGTGTGGACGGGGTCCGTGGCCAGCTCGGCGTAGCGCTTCTGGATGGGTGAGAGCAGGTCGCACACCGCCGCTGCGACGTCGGCCTTGAGGGGTCCGTACCGGTCATAGCGCTCTGCGAGGGAACGGGGATCCTCGTCGGTGGCGGCGCCGAGGATCGAGAGCAGGTTCGACACTCCGGGCTTGGTCTCGGGGTCGTAGCGAACCTCGTCGTCGTTGTCGGTCACGGCCCGCTTGATCTTTCGCTCGACGCTCTTGAGGTCCTCGAGCACCAGCACGGTCCCCTGCGGAGAGTCCTGGGACTTCGACATCTTGCGCTCGGGGTGCTGCAGGTCCATCACCCGTGCCGCCACGGTGCCGATGGCCGGTTCGGGAACCACGAAGACGTCGCCGTGGCGACCGTTGAAGCGCTCGGCGAGGTCACGCGCAAGCTCCAGGTGCTGGCGCTGGTCGTCGCCGACGGGGACACGGTCGGTGCGGTAGAGGAGGATGTCGGCCGCCATGAGCGCCGGGTAGGTGAAGAGCCCCGCGGAGACGAAGTCGGCGCCTTCCGACTTGTCCTTGAACTGGGTCATGCGGCGCAGCTCCCCGAACGCCGCCGTGCACTCGAGGATCCAGGCGAGCTCGGCGTGCTCGTGCACGTGGCTCTGGACGAAGAGGGTGGCGACCTCCGGGTCGATGCCCACGGCGAGGAGGATCTGGGCCACCTGGGCGGTCCGTGCCCGCAGCTCGGCTGGGTCCTTGGGCACGGTGAGCGCGTGGAGGTCGACCACGCAGTAGAGCGAGTCGGCCTCGTGCTGGTCGATCGTCCAGTGGCGCAGGGCTCCCAGCAGGTTGCCGAGGTGGACGTCGCCCGTGGGCTGGATGCCGGAGAAGACCCTTGCCATGGCGACGATCGTAACCAGAGGTGCTCACCGGCCTGGCGGGGGATCCCCATCCCGCCTGCATGCCCGCCTCTTCGACGCGGGCATGCGCGACACGGTGCTTCAGGGGATCTATCTTGGGCCGCCATGGCCTACGCGGTCTCCACTCCCGTCTACGAGGGTCCCCTCGACCTGCTCCTGCACCTGATCCTGCGCGAGCAGGTGGACCTCTACGAGGTCTCCCTGGCGGCCATCGTGGACGCGTACCTGGCTGAGCTGGCCCGGTTGGAGCGGATGGACCTGGAGGTCGCCACCGAGTTCCTCCTCATCGCGGCCACTCTCGTGGAGCTGAAGGCGAAGCGGTTGCTGCCCGACGAGGACGACGGCGAGCTCGACGACGAGCTGGCCCTGTGGGAGGAGCGGGACCTGCTCCTCGCCCGGCTCGTCGACTGCAAGACCTTCAAGGACGCAGCCAGGGTCCTGGCGGCTCGTGCCGAGGCGGCGGCGCTCTCGCACCCTCGCACCGCTGGGCTCGAGGAGCGGTTCCTCGCCCTCGCTCCCGACCTCCTGGAGGGCGTGACCGGCCTCGACCTGCGCACCGCCTACCTCCGTGCCACCGCTCCCAGGCCGGTCCCGCGGATCGACCTGGCCCACCTCGCCGTGGTCAAGGCCAGCGTGGCGGATGCGGTGGAGGAGCTCACCGACGAGCTCCCCCGCGTGGGCAAGATCAGCTTCCGGGCCCTCACCCGGTCCCTGGTCGAACGGATCGACGTCGTGGTGCGCTTCCTCGCCGTCCTCGAGCTCTACAAGCAGGGCCTCGTCGAGCTCGACCAGCCCTCGTCGTTCGGTGAGATCCAGATCACCTGGGCGGGACCCGAACTGGGCTCGGCCGCCGAGCTCGACCTGGTCGACGCCTACGACGGGTGATGGGGCACGCGGAGCGGTCGGCTCACCGCGCCGGCGATCGCTCACCAGGCATCGCCACTGCGACAGCGGCATGACATCGCCAGAGATCCGCAGGGCGGTGGAGGCCATCTTGATGGTCGCCGACCAGCCCGTGCCAACGCAGCTGCTCGCACAGGTCACAGAGACCCCTGCAGCCGATGTGGCCCAGCTCCTCTCCCAGCTCTCGTCCACCTACGCGGAGCAGGGGAGGGGCTTCGAGCTGGTCGAGGTCGCCGGAGGGTGGCGCTTCCAGAGCCACCCTGAGCTGGCACCGTACGTGGAGCGGTTCGTGCTGGACGGGCAGACTGCGAGGCTCTCGGCCGCGGCGCTCGAGACGCTGGCGATCGTCGCCTACAAGCAACCCATATCGCGAGCGCAGATCGCGGCGATCAGGGGCGTGAACGTGGACGGGGTCGTGCGCACCCTCGAGCAGAGGGGGTACATAGCCGAGGTGGGCCATGAGCCTGGTCCGGGGAACCCTGCGCTCTTCGGCACCACCCCCCTGTTCCTCGAGAGCGTGGGCATGGCGTCGGTCGACGACCTCCCCCCGATCGCCGACTTCGTCCCACCCGCAGAGGTGGTAGAGGTTCTCGAGCAGGGCCTGAGAGCCGATCCGGCACCGTCTGCTCCTGCCGGGTCGACGACCCCGCTGCCTTCACCCGAACCCCCTCCGGCGGGCGAAGCTCCACGTCAGTCGTCCCCGTCCGACCCGCAGGCCTGAGGTGTCAGCGGGCTCTTCCGAGCGGCCCCCTGCCCCAGAGCTCGGCGAGCGGCTCCAGAAGGTCCTTGCGCGCGCCGGCATGGGAAGTCGGCGTCGTTGCGAGGAGCTGATAGCGGCTGGGAGGGTGAAGGTGAACGGCGAGGTGGCGGAGCTGGGCCGCCGGGTGCTCCCCGAACGAGATCGCGTCGAGGTGGACGAGGTGGCCGTGGGGGTGGCGCCGGATCTGGTCCACTACCTGCTCCACAAGCCAGCGGGGGTCGTGAGCACGGCGCAGGACCCCCAGGGCCGCCAGACGGTCGTGCAGCTGGTCCCGCCTGAGCCGAGGGTGTTCCCGGTCGGACGGCTCGACTACGAGACCGAGGGCTTGATCATCCTCACGAACGACGGTGAGCTCACGCACCAGCTCACCCACCCCAGCTTCGGCGTGGACAAGGAGTACCTCGCACACGTCGAGGGCTCGCCGACGCGCCGAGCCCTCAGGCAGCTGAGGGAGGGCGTGGAGCTGGAGGACGGGCCCACGGCGCCGGCCAGGGCGAACCTCGTGGCCCCGGGCCTGGTGCGGATCACCATCCACGAGGGCCGCAACCGTCAGGTCCGGCGCATGTGCGAAGCGATCGGGCATCCTGTTCGCCGGCTGGTGCGGGTGCGCATCGGACCCCTGTCAGACCGCAAGCTCAAGGCGGGCGAGTGGCGCGCGCTGACCCGATCCGAGGTGAGAGCACTTGCCGTCGACGCTTCAGGCGGAGCGAGACCCGGCAAGCCGGAGCCCAGCTAGCCGCGAGGGTGCTGGCTCCCGAGGGACGCCCATCTCTCCGCGTAGGGACAGGTAGCATCGCGCCATGCCCACCGTGCGAGCGCTGAGGGGCGCCACCACGGTGGACGCCGACGAGATCGAGCAGGTCAACGAGCGAGTGGTGGCCCTGCTCGAGGAGCTCTTCAGGCGCAACGACCTAGACCACGACGCCGTGATCAGCGTGATCCTCACGGCCACTCCCGACATCCGATCCACCTTCCCCGCCACGGCGGCCCGGAAGTTCGGCCTGGGTGATGTCCCGCTCTTGTGCGCTCAGGAGCTGGACATCCTCGGCGCGACCCCGCTGTGCATACGCGTCCTTCTGCACATCGAGACGGAGCGTGCCCGGGGCGAGCTGCGCCACGTGTACCTGGAGGGAGCGAGCCACCTGCGGGACGACCTTCCCGGATGACGTCGGGCGACCCGATGGATGCACGTAGGGCCGCCGTGGTGGGGACGGGCCTCATCGGCGGCTCCATCGGCATGGCGCTGCGAGCCCGGGGCTGGTACGTCACCGGCACCGACGTGGATCGCTCCTCGGCGCTTCGGGGGCTCGAGCTGGGCGCACTCGACGCTGTGGGAAGGGACCCGACCGCCGAGCTGACCTTCGTCGCGGTCCCGGTGGCGATGGTGGGCGAGGAGGTGCGGCGGGTACTCGAGGAGACCTCCGGCCTCGTGACCGACGTCGGGAGCGTCAAGGCTCCGATGGCCCCCCTGATGGCCGACCCCCGCTACGTGGGAGGCCACCCGATGGCCGGATCCGAGCTGGAGGGCGTGGACGGAGCGCGCGCCGACCTCTTCGAGGGCGCGACGTGGGTCCTCACACCGACGGCCGAGACCGACGACACCGCTTATGCGAAGGTTCGCTCGGTGCTCTCCTCGTTCGGGGCGGAGGTCATGGCGCTGCCTCCCGACCAGCACGACTCGATGGTGGCGCTGGTGTCGCACGTCCCGCACCTCACGGCCGCCACGCTCATGCGCCTCGCCCACGAGTCGAGCACGGAGCGCAGGGCGCTTCCCCGCCTGGCTGCCGGGGGCTTTCGCGACATGACCCGGGTGGCGGCAGGCCACCCGGGCATCTGGCCAGACATATGCGCGGAGAACCGCTCGGCGATCGTCGCGGAGCTCGATCGCCTCATAGAGGCGCTCGGCGAGATCCGCTCGGTCGTGGAGGGCGGCGACCGGGAGGCACTGGTCGAGCGGCTGGAGGTCGCCCGTCGTGCCCGCATGGCACTCCCGGCCCGCTTCGGAAGGCCGGAGTCCCTGGCCGAGGTGCGCCTGCCCATCCCCGACCGAGCAGGCGTGCTGGCGGAGATAACCACCCTCGCCACGGATCTCGGCGTCAGCATCGCCGACATCGAGATCGCACACTCGGCAGAGGGCCCCCAAGGTGTGCTCATCCTCCTCGTGGAGGCGGAGGAGGCCTCCAGGCTCACCGATGGGCTCGATGCCCTGGGATACCGACCTTCCAGTCGCCGGCTGGACTGACGTGGACCAGAGCCCAGGCACTGGACTCCTCGTCCAGCCCCTCGAGCACCCGCCGGAGGCCACGGTGGTCGTTCCGGGGTCGAAGAGCATCACGAACAGGGCCCTGGTGGCGGCAGCGATGGCAGAGGGTCGTTCGGAGCTGCGCGGCGCGCTGGTGGCCGACGACACGACTGCGATGGCCTCGTGCCTGCGCTCGCTGGGGGCAACGGTCGAGCAGCTATCCGCCGAGAGCGGGGACCCGGCCACAGCGGCCGAGAGCGGGGACCCGGCCACAGCGGCGCGAATGGGGAGGCAGCGCTCGGACCTGTTCGACGTCCGTGGCTGCGCCGGCCGGTTGGCGCAGGGCCCCGTCGACCTCGACGCTCGGCTCTCGGGCACGACGGCGAGGTTCCTCATGCCGCTCCTCGCCGCCGGGCCGGGGCCGTACCTGCTCGACGGTGGTTCTCCCTTGCGAGCCCGCCCGATGACCGACGGGATCGCTGCCACGAGGGCGCTGGGGGGCGTGGTGGTGGAGGAGCGAGGTGCTCCCGGCCACCTGCCGGTGCTGGTGCGCCCGAGCGCCTCGGGGACCGATCGCAGGGCCGGAGGATCCCACGACGAGGTGGTCGTCCGGGGCGATGTGTCGAGTCAGTTCCTCTCGGGCCTGCTGCTGGCGGCCCCCCTGCGAGCCGGTGGGCTGACCGTGACGGTCGAAGGTGAGCTGGTCTCCAAGCCCTACGTCGCCATGACGCTCGCTGTGATGGCCGACTTCGGGGTCGTAGCCGAGATCTCGGGGAGCCGCTACAGCGTGGCTCCGGGAGCGGCGTACGGTGCGGCGCGCTACGACGTCGAGCCCGACGCCAGCGCTGCGTCCTACTTCTTCGCCGCGGCTGCGATCTGCGGAGGGACGGTCGAGGTGCGCGGCCTGAGCCGCGGGAGCCTTCAGGGAGACTTGGCCTTCGTGGAGGTCCTGCAACGCATGGGCGCGGCGGTGCGGTGGGGTCCCGACTCGGTCACGGTCGAAGGGTCGGGCCGGCTCGAGGGGATCGAGGTGGACATGCGCGACCTGTCCGACACGGCCCCGACGCTGGCGGTCACGGCCGTGTTCGCCTCAACCCCCACGCGCGTCACGGGGATCGGCTTCGTGAGGGGCAAGGAGACGGATCGCATCGGGTCGGTGGTGGCCGAGCTGCGCCGGTGCGGAATCGAGGCCGCTGAGGCGGACGACGGCTTCGTCGTGCAGCCCGGAGAGCCGCGACCGGCGCGCATCCGGACCTACGACGACCACCGGATGGCGATGAGCTTCGCCCTCCTCGGGCTGCGCGCGCCGGGCATCGAGATCCTCGACCCCCACTGCGTCGAGAAGACCTTTCCCGGTTACTTCGATGCCCTCGAACAGCTCCGCACCCGTCGTTCCTAGCCAGAAGTACCGAGCAGGTATGGTTCGCGTCCTGTGAGGGTTATCGCCATAGATGGGCCTGCGGGCTCCGGGAAGTCGACGGTGGCGAGGGCGCTGGCATCCCGCCTCGGCCTGCCCTACCTCGACACCGGTGCGATGTACAGGGCGGTCGCCTTCGCCGCGCTGCGCCGCGGCGTGGACCCGGAGGATGCCGCCGAGGTGGGGCGGGTGGCACGTGAGGTGGAGCTGGACATGGATCCGGCTGGGACCGATGGGGCCGCTGCGGTCGGGGAGGTCGGCGAGGTCGGCGAGGTGGTGAGGGTGGACGGCGTCGACGCCAGCATCGAGATCCGCGGACCGGAGGTGACGAGGGCCGTGAGCATCGTGGCAGCCAACCCCGAGGTCCGCTCGGAGCTGCGCCGGCGCCAGCGTGAGTGGGGCGAGGCCCACGACGGCGGAGTGATCGAGGGCCGCGACATCGGAACGGTCGTGTTCCCCGATGCCGAGCTGAAGGTGTACATGGACGCCCGGCCCGAGGTGCGAGCGGCTCGCCGCTCCAAGGAGGTCACAGACCTCTCCTACGAGACGGTGGCAGCCGACATCGCCCGGCGTGACGCTCTCGACCAGGGTCGGGAGGACAGCCCCCTCCGGGAGGCCGACGGTGCGCTGGTGCTCGACACGAGCGACAAGGGGATCGACGAGATCGTCGACGAGCTGCTGGAGCGGCTCGGACGATGAGGTCCGAGATCCACCTCCCGAGCGGGCACCGCTCAGGGGAGGTCCTCTCGCCGACCCAGACCTTCTTCTACGACCTCGTCCGGGGGGCGATCGCCTGGTTCTCCCGTGCCTTCTTCCGGCTGAAGGTGGTCGGCGGTGAGAACATCCCCCGAACCGGTGGCTTCATCCTCGCCCCTTCGCACAGGTCGTACGTCGACGTGCCGCTCGTAGCGCCGATCACCTCCAGAAGGCTGCGGTACATGGGCAAGGAGGCGCTCTGGGCGAAGAGCTGGTCGGGCTGGTTCTTCACCGGCCTGGGAGGCTTCCCGGTGCAGCGCGGCACCGCCGACAGGGAGGCCCTGAAGGTGGCCCTCGAGGTGGTCGAGCGAGGCGAGCCCCTGGTCATGTTCCCCGAGGGGACCCGTGAGACCGGCCCGGACATCGTCAACGTCCACGACGGGCCCTCGTACGTCGCGGCGCGGGCAGGGGTGCCGATCGTCCCCGTGGGCATCGCCGGAACAGAGGCTGCGATGCCGGCGGGAGCCAAGATGATCCGCCCCGTTCGCATCGTGGTGGTGGTGGGATCCCCGGTCGTGCCGGAGGCCCCAACCGATTCGGGGCGCATCCCCAGGCGAGCCGTGAAGGACCTGACGGAGCGCACGCGGGTGGCGATCCAGGAGGTCTTCGACGAGGCTCGTCGGCTGGCCGGCTACCCGGACGGATACTGAGCCTTCCCTCCTCGGCTCGGGTCCCGATCTGGGTCCCGGTTCCTGGGCCGTGCTCGCTAGTCGAGGGAGGCGAGCACGTCGCTGGCCTGCACGGCCCTGTCGTCGGGTCGGCTCGCGATGCCCGGAGGGCTTCCCAGCGCCACCGAGGCGGCGACCTCGACCGCAGAGAGGAGGTCGCGGAGGTTCCGGGGCGGGGGGAAGTACTCGTCCTCCTCCGTGAGCCTCACCTCCTCGGTGCCCTGGCGCGGGGCGAGCGCCGTGATCACCTCTTCCACGAGCTCGTCGGGCGCCGAGGCACCGGCGGTCACCCCCACCACGCCCTCCAGGTCGCCGGGCAGCTCGTCGGGGCCGTTGATCCGCAGCACCCTGGCACACCCGGCTCCCTGGGCGAGACTCGCAAGGGCGCGGGTGTTGGAGGAGTTCGCGGATCCGATCACCACGACGGCGTCCGAGCGCTCGACGATGGAGAGCAGGGCCGACTGGCGGTTCGTCGTAGCGAAGCAGAGATCCGAACGTCCGGGCATCCAGACGTCGGGGAACCGACGGCGGGTGGCTTCGGCCACCTCCGCCCAATCGCGATGGCTGAGGGTGGTCTGGGCGAGCAGGGCCACGGGTTGGCCGAACTGGGGCAGGGCCTCCACCTCGTCGACGGTCTCGACACGGTGGGTCGCCTCGGGGGCGACGGCCATGGTGCCGATGGCCTCCTCGTGGCCCTCGTGTCCGATGTAGACGATCTCGTACCCCTTGCCCGAGCGGACCTTGACCTCGTGGTGGACCTTCGTGACGAGGGGGCAGACGGCGTCCACGACGTAGCCGCCACCGGCCCGGGCGGCATCCACCACCTCAGGTGCCGAGCCGTGGGCAGACAGCATGATCGGCCGTCCCGGGGGGACGTCCGCGATGTCGTCGACGAACACGACGCCGAGGTCCTGGAACCGCTGCACCACCCGCTGGTTGTGCACGATCTCGTGGTAGCAGTAGACGGGGGGCTCGAAGAACCGCACCATCCAGGCCAAGGCCTTGATCGCCATCTCGACGCCGGCGCAGAACCCCCTCGGGGCGGCCAGCAGGACCTTCTCGACAGCCATCCCCACCAGGCTAGGCCCGCGGGCGGCGTCCACCCATCGCCGAGCCTCGCGCACCGTCGCCGCTTGCGGAGGTGGGGCCGACGTCGGGCCCGGTAGCCTGGCGGACCTATGTCGGCGCCTCGAGTGGTGGCTGTCGCCCCGGGCTCCGCGGGGGAGATCGCCGGTCTGTTGCCTGGCGACCTCATGGTCGCGATCGGGGGAGAGCAGCCCCGAGACGTCATCGCCTACCAGATGCTCACCGATGCGGCGGAGGTGGACATCGAGGTCGACAGGGGCGGCCTCGAGCTCCAGGTGGAGGTGCGAAAGCGCGAGGGGGAGCCACTTGGGGTCGAGGTGGACGCTGCGATATTCGACGCGGTTCGGACCTGCGACAACCACTGCGAGTTCTGCTTCATCTACCAGCTTCCCCCCGGGATGCGCAGGAGCCTCTACCTCAAGGACGACGACTACCGGCTGTCCTTCCTGTACGGGAACTTCACCACGCTCACCCGCTTCACCGAGGCCGACCTCGAGCGCGTGGTGACGGAGCGCTTGTCACCCCTGAACGTGAGCATCCACGCCACCGATCCGGAGGTGCGCACCTCGATGCTGCGCAACCGTCGGGGGGCTACCAGCCTTCGGTGGATCAGGGCGCTCCTCGACCACGGGATCGAGGTGCACGGGCAGATCGTGGTGTGCCCCGGCGTGAACGACGGCGCGGTGCTCGACGACACGCTCGCTGGGGTCCTCGACGAGTACCCAGAGCTGTCGTCGTTGTGCGTCGTTCCCCTGGGGGTCTCGCGCTTCAACCACGAGGAGCGGATGCGGCCCCACACCCCGGCCGAGGCGCTCGCGGTGGTTCGCTCCGTTCACGACTGGCAAGACGTCTACCTGGCGGTCCTCGGCCGTCGGCTCGCCTACGCGGCCGACGAGTACTACCTCATGGCAGGTGAGCCGTTCCCGGCGCCGGAGAAGTACGAGGGGTTCCCGATGCACGAGGACGGGGTGGGCATGGCGCGGACCTTCGAACTTGAGTTCACCGGAGCGGTGAGCCGGCCCACCGGTGTCGCCTCGGGGTTCTTCGCCTGGGTGGACGGCGCACCTGCGGAGGGCTATCGCGCGCCCCGTACGTGCGACAGCGGAGGCGATGCCTCGCCCGTCACGTTGAAGGCGAGCAGGAGGGCACCCGTCGGCGTGCTCACCGGTCCCTACGGGGCCAGGGTGCTCAGGCCCCTGGTGAGCGCGCTCGGCCGCGACGACGTGCGCGTCGTGGAGGTTGCCAACGAGTTCTTCGGCGGCAACACCGGCGTGGCGGGGCTCATGGTGGGCGAGGACCTCGCCAGGGTGCTAGCCGGCGAGCCGGCGGGACACCGGTACCTGTTGCCTGACGTATGCCTCTCGCAGGGCCGCTTCCTCGACGGGCGCTCCCCGCAGGACCTGCCACGCCCCGTGGAGATCGTCGCCACCGACGGCATCGCCCTTCGAGCTGCGCTGGAGCCGGCATGAGCTCGAAGCTTCCCGTCGTGGGGATCATCGGGCGACCCAACGTGGGCAAGTCCACGTTGTTCAACCGGATCGTCGGCCGTCGTGAGGCCATAGTGGAAGAGCGGCCTGGGGTCACGCGGGACCGCAAGGACGCCACCGCCGACTGGCAGGGCCTCACGTTCCAGCTCGTGGACACGGGCGGGTGGTTGCCCGGGGGCACCGAGCTCGACACCAAGGTGAGCCGCCAGAGCGAACGTGCCATGGCCAGCGCCGATGCCATCCTGTTCGTGGTCGACGTGACGGTCGGCATCGTGGAGGAGGACGCAGCGGTGGCCGAGGTGATGCGCCGCTCCGACGTACCGGTGCTCGTGGTCGCCAACAAGGTCGACGACACGGGCCGTGAGGCGGCCATCTGGGACCTGATGGGCCTCGGCCTGGGCGAGCCCCACCCGGTCAGCGCGCTGCACGGCCGAGGGACGGGAGATCTCCTCGACGCGCTCGTGAAGGTGCTCACCGAGGCCGGCGTCGAGCAGACGACGCCCGCCGACGACGCCGAGGTGGCACCGCAGCGTGCCGGCGGCGACACCCCCGGAGATCTCCAGACGACCGGCTCCCTGCGCAGTGCGCCGGCCGGCGAGGGGAGTGCTGGCGACTCGACACGCCCCAAGGGGACCGTGGTCGTGGCCGTGGTCGGGCGGCCCAACGTGGGGAAGTCGACCCTGTTCAACAGGATCGTCGGCGATGACCGGTCGGTGGTCCACGACATGCCGGGCACCACCCGCGACACGGTCGACACCGTCGTCGAGACGCCCGACGGACCCATCTGCTTCGTCGACACCGCCGGCATGAGGCGCAAGTCGCGCATCGACGAGGGAGCGGAGTACTACTCGTTCGTGCGGGCCCTGCAGGCCATCGACCGCGCAGATGTCGCCCTGCTCGTGATCGACGCCACGGAGGGGGTGACCCACCAGGACCAGCGGCTGGCCGAGCGGGTGGACGCGTCGGGCTGCCCGATCGTGGTGGTGCTGAACAAGTGGGACCTCCTCGACACCGAGCAACGCGCGGAGGTGACCTACCAGGTTGGCCGCCGGCTGGCGTTCGTGGGCAGCTCGCCCGTCCTGCGGATGAGCGCCCTCACGGGCAAGGGGGTGCAGCGGCTTCGGCCGGTGCTCGCCGAGTCGATCGGCGACTACCACCGTCGGGTGCCCACCAGGAAGGTCAACGAGGTGATTCGGGCGGCCCAGCAGGCCCAGCCGGCTCCTCACGGCGCCCGGGTCCTCTACGCCACGCAGGGGGCCGCCGACCCGCCAACCTTCACCCTCTTCGCCAACCGGGAGATCCCGCGCACGTACCTCCGGTACCTCGAGCGCCGCCTGAAGGAAGCCTTCGACATGGAGGCGACGCCGGTGAAGCTGCGGGTGCGCAGGTCGTCGTGAGGGAGTCGTCGGGAGCCTCTCCGGCTCTGTGACCAGCGAGGAAGCGGGTTGTAACACTTTCGCCCTCCCTCGTGTCCCAGCCGGTCAGTAGCATGTTGGCCACCATGGACCAGATCTTCCTGGCCCTCGTGTCGGTCGGGTGCGTGGTCGCCGCCGCAGTCTGGGGGAGGTCGGCGCGCTACCGGGAGCGCCTCTACCACAGCCTCCAGAGGGACTCCGGCGATGCCGACCTCAAGGCGCTGGCGCTCTCCGACTTCCGCAAGGACCTCCACACCACCATCCTCTATGCCGTCCTCGCCCTCTCCACTGGCGTGTCGGCGGTGATGGGCACGGGCTACCGCGTCGTCCTGCTGCTCTTGGCGGTCCCGATAGCGCTTTCGCTGCTGTTCGGGCGCAACTTCGTGAAAGAGGCTCGCATCGAGCGCGGGAGGGCGGAGCTGGAGCAGCGTGCCCAGGAGGTCTTGGTGCAAGAGGAGCTGGCCCCGCGTCGTTGGGCCGCCCGGTTGGCGCCCGAGGACCTGCCCGAGTTCGGAGGCTTCGAGGTCGGGCGCGTCTACCAGGCTGGCTCGGGCCTCATGGCGGGCGACTTCTACGACGTGTTCCGTCCGGCGCCCACACGGCTCGCCGCCGTCATCGGCGACGTCTCGGGCCACGGCATCGACCCCGCCATCACCGCCTTCCAGGCCAAGTACCTGCTCAGGGTGTTCCTCCGCCAGTACCGGGACCCCGCCCAGGCCCTGGAGGAGCTCAACACGCAGATGGCGACCATGAGCAGGGCCGAGGAGTTCATCTCGGTGTGCGTGGTGGTGTTCGACACCGAGGCCGGATCGCTGCGCTACGCCTCTGCTGGGCACCCTGCGGCCTACCTCTGGCACGAGCGAGAGGTGCAGCCGCTCCGGGCAACGGGCCCGCTGGTCATGCTCGACACGGCGGCGTCGTTCACCAGTCGAGAGATCCCCCTCGACCTCAACGACCTGTGCCTCCTCTACACCGACGGGCTCTCGGAGGTGCGCAACGGCCGCCAGCTCTTCGGCGAGGAGCGGATCGCCAACACGCTCAAGCGAGACCCCGGTGTTTCGGCGGACGTGTTGTGCAAGTCGCTCCTTGAGGCAGCCCGGGACTACTCGAGCGGGCCCATCGACGACGACGTCGCCATCCTCGCCATCCGCCGGGTGTGAGGCCCGCGGGCGCGGGCCGCCTTGGTGCTTGTGCCGAGAGAAGCAGGTGCTGGTAGACCTGACGGCGGTGAGCGATGCCCTGGTGTGACGATTGCGACAAGTTCTGGAACCCGAACAGCCTCCCACCGGAGGGAACGTGCCCCACATGCGGCCGGCTGATCGGCGATCCGCCCAGCACCAGGATCCCGTGGCACTTCTGGGTGCTCGTGGTGGCGGCAGCCGGCTACCTGATCTGGCGGGGGATCCAGATGGTCGGATGGGTCGTCGGGTGACGGGGAGTCCCTGGCACCGGCTAGTGTGACCACCTCACGGGCTGTGGCGCAGCTTGGTTAGCGCGTCGGTCTGGGGGACCGAAGGTCGT
>CAZHBH010000032.1:0-24828 GCA_964530525.1 uncultured Rhabdothermincola sp.
CCGCTGGCGTCCACGTCGAGCATCCTCGCCCCAGAGGTGGTGGGCGACCGCCACTACGAGGTCGCCCTGAAGGTCCAAGAGACGCTCCAGCGCTACAAGGAGCTCCAGGACATCATCGCCATCCTGGGCCTCGACGAGCTCTCGGAGGAGGACCGGATCATCGTGAACCGGGCCCGCAAGGTGCAGCGCTTCCTCTCGCAGCCCTTCTTCGTCGCGGAGGTGTTCACCGGCATGAAGGGGATCTTCGTCTCGGTCGAGGACACGGTCGACTCGTTCGCACAGCTCGTCGACGGCGAGCTCGACGACCTGCCCGAGCAGGCGTTCTTGAACGTGGGCGATGCCGATTCGGCCCGAGCCAAGGCCCGCGAGCTCGAGAAGGGCGCCTGAGGGTGCCGCTGAGCGTCGATCTCGTCTCACCCGAGCGCACCCTCATCTCGATGGAGGCGTCGATGGTGGTGGCGCGCACGGTGGGCGGCGGAGACCTGGCGATACTGCCCGGCCACACCCCGTTCATCGGGGCTCTCGAGACGTGGCCCATCCAGATCCGACCGGTCGAGGGCCCCGATGTGATCGCAGCGGTGCACGGTGGGTTCATCGAGGTGACCGGCGACCACGTGAAGATCCTCTCCGACCTCGCCGAGCTCGCCGACCAGATCGACGTGGAGCGCGCGAGGCGCGCTGCGGAGTGGGCCGAGGCCGAGATCCGCAAGCACGACGACAGCGCGACCGAGGCCACCCTCCGCCGCAACCACGCCCGCCTGCGAGCTGCCGGCGTGGACGTCTGACGAGACGTGGCCTCCCTGGAGCACGACTTCGCCGAACGTCCGGGAGCTGCCCTCGTCACCGGGGGCACCGGCGGCGTCGGCAAGGCGGTCTGCCGAATGCTGGCGGCCCGGGGCAGCTCGGTGGCGTTCACCTACCGGAGCAACCAGGCGGCTGCAGAGAACCTGGCGACCGAGTTGGAGGGCGGTCCCGGGCAGGTCGCTGCCTGGCCGCTCGACCTGGTCGACCAGGCGGCCTCGGCGAGCGTCGTGGAGCAGGTCGCAGAGCGCTTCGGCGGCATCCACACCCTCGTCCACGCCGCGGGACCCCACATCCCCCAGGTCCACCTCTCCCGGGTCGACCCGTCCGAGCTTCGAGCCCAGCTCGAGGGCGAACCGGCGGCGTTCTTCAACGTCGCCCAACCCGTCCTCGGGCACCTGCGGGAGGCCAAGGGAAGCATCGTGGCGGTGACCACCGCAGCCACCCGCCGCTACCCGGTGCGCGACGGCCTGTCGGCCGGCACCAAGGCCTCCATCGAGGCCCTGGTGCGCGCCCTGGCAGCCGAGGAGGGCCGGTACGGAGTGCGGGCCAACTGCGTGGGTCCGGGCATGCTCACCGACGGCATGGCCGCGCGGCTCATGGCCTCGGGCGACCTCGACGAGGAGGCCCTGAAGGTCACCATGGCGAACATCCCGCTGCGTCGCTTCGGAGACGCCGTCGACATCGCCGAGGCGGTGTGCTTCCTCGCCTCCGACCGAGCGGACTTCATCTCGGGCCAGATGCTGGACGTGGACGGCGGCTACACCGTCTGAGCAGGGGCTAGCTTCCTCCCCGCAAGAGCCAGCGGGCGGGGCGCATCAGCGGGACGGCCATGGGCTCGGCGAAGTACACGACGGCAGAGCTGTAGAGCGCGACGTCGAGCCGGCCGGGCGATTGATCGGTGCGGTCGAAGGATGTCCGGGGATCGGGGCCCGAGCCCCCGGCGCCGCCACCGGGCTGGACGACCGGCCGGCGGGCGCGGATGTGGGCGGGCTCGTCCACCAGCATCGCCTGATCGTCACCCAAGGCTCTGCGGGCCGCGAGGGTTGCGAGGTCCACCACTGCCAGACGGGCCTCGATCCCCACGGCCGCCCACTGCTCGCGCAGCGCCTCGGCCACGGCGAGCATCTGGGGATCGTTGCGGACCAGCAGGTTGAAGCTCAGCGGGCCACCGGCCGTAGCGGCGAGCTGTTCGGCGAGCACGGCGGCCTCGTCTGCGTCGATGGCCCGGCCCGTCCCGGGGGTGAGAAGGCGGACTTCGTCGACGTTCGGGAACACGGACTCGCGGATGGCCTCGGGATCGGTGGCGAGCACCAAGGCCTCGCGGGCCAGCGGGTCGTCGAAGGGCGGGATGTCGGTTCGGAGCCGCACAGCGGTCACGATGCCGTGCTCCGGTGGGACCGTCGGGGGGCTCGGCTCCACGGGATCCAGATCGTCGAGGAGCGACTGGATCTGCAAGGGGTCGGACGTGAAGGCGATGTCGACGGTCCCGGCCTTCAGACGGGCTGCGCGGGCACCCTCGTCCAGCACCGGCACGAAGACGATCTCGTCGACCCGGGGGAGGTCCTCTCCGGGGGGATCGGCCTCCCAGTGGCTCTCGAGCCTTTGGACGACCACCTCGCGCGCGGGGTCCCAGCGGGTCACCTGGAACGGGCCGGTGGCGACTGGGCTGGTCCCGTCGCCGCTGCGCAGCCAGGCCGGGTCGGCCACCACGCCCACCTGAGTGGCCAGCAGGTCTCCGAACTGCGGCCAAGGTGCGTTTGCCGTCACCTTCAGCTCCAGGTCTCCCACCGCCTCGACCGAGGCCATGGGGGCCAGGACGGCCGAGTGGGCAGGAGCGCTCCGCATGAGCTCGAGGCACTCCTTGACCAGCTCGGCGTCGACGGGCCTGCCGTCGTGGAGCGTCACCCCCGGCCGCAGCCCGATCGTCCAGCTGGTGCCGTCGGGCTCCGACGAGATCGTCTGGGCGAGGTACGGCCCGGCGGCGTACCGGTTGGGCACGGCCAGGGTCTCCATGGTCGTCCTCGCCACCTCCTCCTCGGCCGCGGACCAGACGTGGGTGAGGGGGTTGAGGTCTACCACCTCGGAGTCGAGTGCGAAGGTGAGGCTCCCGTCGACGGCGGCGACCTCGGCGGGCACGGGTTGCGAGGGCTCTGGAGGTTGGGCCCCCTCGCCTCCACCCGACGAGCAGCCTGCGGCGAACAGGCCAGAGGCGAGGATCGCAGCCAGCGCGGCGCGCACGGGCCGTCGGGAGCGTGAAAGCACGGGCACAGTCTCGCGTGCGGGATGGCACGCCGGAGATCGACCGCCCAGCCGTCGCTGACGGGACCACCCGGCGGCGACGGCTCAGCGCTCGACCAGCTCCCGGAGGGCCTTGCGGTCCACCTTCTGCATGGAGGTGAGGGGGAGCTCGTCTAGCACCACCATGGCCTCGGGGAGCTTGTACTTGGCCAGCTTCTGGCCGGCGAACCGGCGCAGCTCCACCAGGTCTGGTGGCCAGCCGGGCCGGCGCGGCACCACGACCGCCACCCCCACCTCTCCCATCACGGCGTCGGTGCGCGGCACCACAGCCACCGCCTTCACCTCACGATGCGAGGCGAGCACCGCCTCCACCTCCAGCGGGAACACGTTGTAGCCGCCGCGGACGAACATCTCCCGGGCACGGCCGGCCAGGTGGAGGAGGCCCGAACCGTCGATCCAACCGAGGTCTCCGGTCCGCAGCCACCCGCCTCGCAAGGCGCTCGCCGTGGCCTGGGGATCGCGCCAGTAGCCGCGCATCATGGCAGGGGAGCGAAGGCAGATCTCCCCCACCTCCCCGGCAGGCAGGATCGTGTCGCGTCCGGGCGGCCTGACGTCCACCTCCACACCCCGGCGCGGCCGTCCCACCGTGTGCAGGGCCTCGTCGTCGTCGGCGTCGAAGGCCGTGGCGGTGCCGACCCCGCCCGACTCGGTCGACGAGTAGCGGATCGAGTACTTCGCCCCGAAGCGACTCCTCGCCTCGCGCACCAGAGCGGGAGGAGACAGGGCGCCACCCATCACGATGGTCTGCACGTTCGACAGGTCGTAGCTGTCGAAGTCGGGCTCGGCGAGGAGGAGGGCCAGCTGGGGGGCCACCCCTCCGACGGAGGTCATCTTCTGCTCGCTCACGACGCGCAGCACGTCGCTCGGCCTCCAGCGTTCGAGCAGGTGCATCTGGCACCCGGCTCGCAGGTACCAGGGGAGCTTGGTCATGAAGCCCACGTGCGCCAGCTGCGTGGCCACGAGCATGGGGGAGCCCTGGTCGGCCCTCGCCTGGCCGCTCGCAGCGCCGATCGACCGGCTCGGGGCGGAGGCGAGGTCTGGATCCGGCTCGTCCCACCCGGGGAGGTCGATGCGGCCGATGGCGTCCAGCTCCCGCTCGCCGAACATCGCCCCCCTAGGGGTCCCCGTGGTGCCCGACGTGAACACCACCGCCACCAGGCGCTCCGGATCGGGCTGCGGCGCTGGCGGCGGCTCTGCGGGGGCCCGCAACGAGCTCGCCAGCTCGCGACCGTCGGCCGACAGCCGCACGGTGGCGACGGGTGTCTCTCCGAGCTCTTCGGCCAACTCGCGGGCGAGATCGTCGGTGGTCACGACCAGCTGCGGCCTCGCCACGGCGAGCACCTCGCACTTCTCGTGCGCGGTGAAGCGGGGGTTGACCCCCGTGGTGACGGCCCCGAGCCTTGCTGCTCCCAGGTAGGCCAGGACGTACTCGGGGCAGGAGGGCAGCACCAGGGCCACCAGGTCTCCCGGGCCGACGCCCCGCTCGGCGAGCCCGGCAGCCACCTCTCCCGAGGTCGTCTCCAGGTCGTGGTACGAGACCGACCACCCCTGCGGGGCGACGATGGCCGGAGCGTCGCCGAAGCGGCGGGCGGCACGGTGGACGATCCCTGGGAGCACGACTGGTTTCTAGCGCCCGTAGCTCTTGGATGGGAGGTCGGAGCGGTCCGACCGGCAGTTGGGCGGCAAGCAGGTGCTCGGTTAGGTTCGGGCCATGGCTGTCACCGTGTTCGAAGACCTCGATCAGCTGCGCGCCGCCGTGGGCTCGCACCTGGGCTACAGCGACTGGCTGGAGATCACCCAGGAGCGGGTGGACCTGTTCGCTGACGCCACCGGCGACCACCAGTGGATCCACGTGGACGTCGAGAGGGCCAAGGCCGAGAGCCCCTTCGGCGGACCGATCGCCCACGGCTATCTGACCCTCTCGCTGTCGAACTACTTCCTGCCCCAGGTCGTCGAGGTACGGGGCATCTCGGCTGGCGTGAACTACGGGGCCAACAAGGTGCGCTTCCCCGCACCGGTGCCCGTCGGGTCTCGGCTGCGCGGCGGCGTGGAGCTCGCATCCGTCGACGAGGTGGCGGGCGGTGTGCAGACCACCATGGTGATCACGGTGGAGATCGAGGGATCGCCGAAGCCCGCATGCGTCATCGAGTCGCTCAGCAGGTATCTGGCCTGATCACCCGGCCAGTTAGGCTCGTCGGGCCATGGACCTGAGATTCACCCCCGAGGAGGAGGCCTTCCGCAAGGAGGTCCGCACCTACCTCGACGACCTGCTGTCGGGCGAGTTCGCCGAGATCAAGGGCAGGGGTGGCCCCGGCGACGAGAGCTCGTGCTTCGATGAGCGCCTCGCCTGGGAACGGCGCTTGGGAGCCGACGGGTGGACCTGCGTGGGCTGGCCCGCCGAGCACGGCGGCCGAGGTCTCCCGCTGCACCTCCAGGTCATCTACTTCGAGGAGTACGCCCGGGCAGGCGGGCCGGGAAGGGTGGGACACATCGGGGAGGGCCTCATCGGCCCCACGCTCATCCACTTCGGCACACCTGCCCAGCAGGAGCGGTTCCTGCCGAAGATCCGCTCGGGCGAGGAGCTGTGGTGCCAGGGCTACTCCGAGCCCGACGCCGGCTCCGACCTCGCGAACGTGCAGACGAGGGCCGACCTGGCCACGACCGACGACGGCGAGGCCGTCTGGTTGATCAACGGCCAGAAGGTGTGGACCTCTCTGGCGCAGTGGTCCGACTGGTGCTTCGTCCTGGCCCGTACCGACCGGGAGGCGCCCAAGCACAAGGGCATCTCTTTCCTGCTGGTCTCCATGAGCCAACCCGGAATCGAGATCCGTCCCATCGTGCAGGTCACCGGCGACGCGGAGTTCAACGAGGTCTTCTTCTCCGACACGCCCACCCCCGCCGACCTCGTCGTGGGGGAGGTGAACGGGGGCTGGGGAGTGGCCATGGGCTTGCTGGCCTACGAGAGGGGTGCCTCCACCCTGGGCCAGCAGTTCGCCTTCCTGGCCCAGTACGAGCAGATCCTGACCGATGCCCGCAGGAAGGGCAGCGCTTCGGATGCCAGGTTCCGCCAGCGGCTCGCCGCGGCCTGGAGCAGGCTCGAGATCATGCGCTGGAACACCCTGCGCATGCTCACCCTGGCCGACCAGCCGGAGCTGTCGGGTCCTTCGTACATCTCGAAGCTCTACTGGGCGCGCCTGCACCGGGACCTCGGCGAGCTCGCGATGGACGCGCTGGGTCCCGAGGCGATGCTGGGCGCGCCCGAGGCGGGCTCGGGCGACTACGCAGAGGGCCTCACCGACGCCCAGAGGCTCTTCCTGTTCACGAGGTCCGACACCATCTACGGCGGGTCCAACCAGATCCAGCGCAACATCATCGGTGAGCGGGCCCTGGGCCTCCCTCCCGAGCCCAAGCCCAAGCCCAAGTCCTGAACGGAGGCACTCAGCTCATGGGAGCACCCCCACCCGAGTACGTAGACGGCCACGGCCTGCTGGAGGGCAAGGGGGTGGTGGTGACGGCTGCCGCGGGCACCGGCATCGGCTACGCCGTGGCGCGGCGCTGTGCCGAGGAGGGTGCCCGGGTGCTCATCAGCGACATCCACGAGCGGCGGCTCGGCGAGGCCGCTGAGCGACTCGAGGCCGAGACCGGCACGCGCCCTCCCACGGTGCTGTGCAACGTGACCCGGCAGGTCGACATCGACAACCTCTTCGAGGTGGCCGCCGCCGAGCTGGGCGGGATCGACGTGGTGATGAACAACGCCGGGCTGGGCGGCACAGCTGAGCTGGTCGAGATGACCGACGAGCAGTGGGACCTGGTCATCGACGTGACGCTCAACGGCACGTTCCGGGCCACCCGTGCCGCCATGCAGCACATGCTGCCCCGGGGTCGAGGGGTGATAGTCAACAACGCCTCGGTCATCGGGTGGCGGGCCCAGGAGGGCCAGGCGCACTACGCGGCGGCCAAGGCGGGCGTCATGGCGCTCACACGTTGCGCGGCCGTCGAAGCGGCCAAGGCGGGGGTGAGGGTGAACGCCGTGGCCCCGAGCCTCGCCATGCACCCGTTCCTCGCCAAGGTGACCACCGAGGAGCTGCTGGAGGAGCTGACCACCCGTGAGGCATTCGGTCGTGCGGCCGAGCCCTGGGAGGTCGCCAACGTCATGGTCTTCCTCGCCAGCGACTACTCCTCCTACATGACCGGCGAGATCGTCTCGGTCAGCAGCCAGCACCCCTGATTCGGCCCTGCGCAGCACCGTTGGCGGCGCCTACCGCCGGTCAACGTCCCTTGCTGTTCCTCGGCCTTCCCTGCGTGGGTCGACATGTCAGGGCCACGCGAGAGGCCTCGTCAAGGCTGCGGGACGTCGCCGGCCGGCACCGCCGATCTCGCCAAAGCTGCTCCGGGCCGACTGCTCGGTGCCGGCTGCGAAGGGTCTCGTCGGTAGGCGGAGGCGCCGTGGGACTCGGTCGTGTCCGGTCAGCGCTTGAGGATGACGGAGGAGCCGTGGCCGAAGAGGCCCTGGTTCACGGTGAGGCCCACGCGCGCACCTTCCACCTGTCGGCCCTCGGCCTGGCCCCGCAGCTGCCAGGTCACCTCGCAGACCTGGGCTATGGCCTGGGCGGGGACGGCCTCGCCGAAGCATGACAGGCCCCCGCTCGGGTTGACCGGGATCCGTCCGCCGATCTCGGTGTCGCCGTCGCGGATCAGCCGCTCGGCCTCGCCCTCCTTGCAGAGCCCGATGTTCTCGTACCAGTCGAGCTCGAGAGCGGTGGACAGGTCGTAGACCTCCGCCAGGTCGAGGTCCTCGGGTCCGAGGCCCGCCTCCTCGTAGGCGGCGTGGGCGATGGCGTCGCGGAAGGGCCGCTCCGGGGGCGATACCGCCACCGCCGAGTCCGTGGCGAAGTTCGGCATCTCGATGACGGTCTGGGGGTACGTCGGCGTCACCGTGGAGATGGCCGCCACGGTGACCGGCTCCGTCGTGCGCCTGCGTGCGAACTCCACGCTGGTGAGCACCACCGCCGCTGCACCGTCGCTGGTGGCGCAGATCTCCAGGAGTCGCAGGGGGTCCGAGACCATCGCCGAGGCCAGCACCTCCTCCACCGAGAAGAGCTTGCGATAGCGGGCGTAGGGGTTCTCGAGCCCGTGTCGGGCGTTCTTGGCGCGGACCTTGGCGAAGTCTTCCTCGGTGGCTCCGAACAGCTCCATGCGCCGCCGCGCGTACAGGGCGAAGTAGACGGGGTTGGTGGCCCCCAGCAGGCGGAAGCGGAGCCAGTCGGGATCGTCGGGCCTGTCGCCTCCCACGGGAGCGAAGAAGCCCTTGGGCGTGGTGTCGGCGCCCACCACGAGGGCGACGTCGCAGAAGCCGGCGAGGATCTGGGCTCTGGCCATGTTGAGGGCCTGGGCACCCGATGCGCAGGCGGCGTAGCTGCTGGAGATGCGGTTGCCCTGCCATCCCAACGCCTGGCTGAAGGTGGAGCCCGCGATGAAGCCGGGGTAGCCGTTGCGGATGGTGTCGGCGCCGGCCACGAAGCCCACGTCGCTCCAGCTCACGCCGGCATCTGCCATGGCCGCCTCGGCCGCGTCGACACCGTACTCGACGAAGTTGCGGCCCCACTTGCCCCAAGGGTGCATTCCCACCCCGAGGACTGCTACCTCTCCCGACATCTCAGGCACCTCCTGGTTCGGTCGCGTCCACGGGCTTCCACTGCCACATGAGGTGCTCGGCCTCGTCGTCGGTGAACAGGGTCCCCACCGTCAGCTCGACCTCCATGCCGACGCTCAGGTCGGCCGTCTCGGTGCCCGGCACCATCTGGCCCAGCACGACCATCTTGTCGTCGGTCAGCTCCACAGCTGCGATCACGAAGGGCTCGAAGGGGTCCGACCGGGGGACGAAGGGAGGCGGTGGCTGGTACTGGGCGTCGGTGAACGACCAGATCCTTCCCCGGCGCCCCAGCTCCACCTCCTCCAGGTCTCGGCTGCGGCACTCGGGGTTGCGGCAGGCAAAGGTCTCGCGGGGGAAGAACTTGCTCCCGCACTCCGTGCACTTGGTGCCGAGCAGGGCTGGGCCTCCCTCGCCCTGGGTGAACCAGCCTTCGACCGCAGCCTTCGTCTCGCGAGCCATGGGCCCAACTTACCCGTCGCCCGAGGATCCTCCTGGCGGGCAGGGGGTGAGATCAGCGAGAGGACTCTCGGGCGGAGAGGAAGGGGGGCTGCTCGCCCCCACCGTGGACGGCGATGCTCGCCCCAGTGATGTAGGAAGCCAAGGGAGAGGCCAGGAATAGGCACGCATCCCCGATGTCGCTCGGGGTGGCCAGGCGGCCCATCGGGATCTCGGCCGCCACCCTGGCCATGCCCTCGTCGTCGCCGTAGTGGAGGAAGGCCTGCTCTGTGGCCACGTAGCCGGCGATCACCGCGTTCACGCGCACGGCGGGTGCCCACTCCATGGCGAGCGATGCGGTGAGGTTGAGCAGGCCGGCCTTCGCCGCCCCGTAGGCGGCGGTCCACGGCGAGGGCCGCGTTCCGCTCACGCTGGCGATGTTCACGATGGCGCCGGCGCCTTGGTCCTGCATGACCCTGTTGGCTGCCTGGGAGAGGTGCAGGGGGGCGAGGAGGTTGAGCCGCACGATGGCCTCGGAGAACCGCGGCGAAGCGGTGGCCGCCTCGGCCTGGGGCGACCCACCGGCGTTGTTCACGAGCACGTCGAGGCGTCCGTGGAGGTCCACGGCGTGCGCGACCACGGCCTCGCACTGGTCGGGGTCGCGCACGTCTGCCGCGACGAAGGAGGGCTCGTTGCCTCCGATCAGCAGGGGCTCGTCAGGCTCGTTGCGAGCGGTGACGACCACCTTGGCTCCAGCTTCGAGGAACCTGGTCACGATGCCCCTGCCCACGCCCTTGGTGCCACCGGTGACCACCACAACCTGCTCGTCGAGTTGCATCGCGTAGGGCTCCCTGGGATTCGCAGCACTGGAGGGGATCGCCTACTTTGCCACAGGGGTTCGAAGAGGAGCTTTGCATGGGTGAAGTGAAAGGCATCGAGGCCACGATCACCGACGGCGTCGCCGAGGTGGTCATGGACAACCCACCCGTGAACGCCCTCAGCGTCGCGGGTTGGTTCGGCCTCGCCGCGGTGGTGCGCGAGCTCGGGGCCGACCGATCGGTGCGCGCCCTCGTGCTGCGCGCCGAGGGCCGCGGCTTCAACGCCGGCGTGGACATCAAGGAGATGCAGGCCACCGAGGGCTTCGACGCCCTCATAGGCGCCAACCGCGGTTGCTACGAGGCCTTCGCCGCGGTGTACGAGTGCCCCGTGCCGGTGATCTCGGCGGTCCACGGCTACTGCCTCGGGGGCGGCATCGGGCTCGTCGGGAACTCCGACATCATCATCGCCTCCGACGACGCCACCTTCGGCCTCCCAGAGGTCGATCGTGGCGCCCTGGGTGCGGCCACCCACCTGTCGCGCATGGTCCCGCAGCACAAGATGCGGGCGATGGTCTACACGTCGGAGACGGCCACGGCCGCCGAGATGCACGCGTTCGGCTCGGTGCTCAAGGTCGTTGAGCGCGAAGAGCTGCGCTCCGCCGCCCTGGAGGTGGCGCAGGTCATCGCCATCAAGAGCCCCGTGGTCATCCGTGCGGCGAAGGAATCGCTGAACGGGATCGACCTCTGGGACGTGAAGCGCAGCTACCGGTTCGAGCAGGGCTTCACCTTCGAGCTCAACCTCTCGGGCGTCGCCGACGAGGCACGCGACGCCTTCGTCGACAAGCGCGACGCAGAGTTCTGAGCCTCGCTGCCCTATGAGCCCCCAGAGACGGAGAGGTGTCGATGGCGCTGCCTGACAAGCGCATGACGGAAGACGAGGTGGTCGCCCAACTGAGCGACGGCATGACGATCGGCCTCGGGGGGTGGGGATCGCGTCGCAAGCCGATGTCGCTGGTGCGAGCGATCCTGCGGTCCCCGCTCAAGGACCTCACGGTCGTGGCGTACGGCGGGCCCGACGTCGGCATGCTGTGCGCTGCGGGCAAGGTCCGCAAGGCCATATACGGGTTCGTCTCGCTCGACTCGATCCCCCTCGAACCACACCTCCGCATCGCCCGCCAGAACGGGACGATCGAGGCGGAGGAGCTCGACGAGGGCATGTTGCTCCTCGGCCTCCAGGCTGCCGCGTGGAGGGTCCCGTTCCTGCCCACCCGTGCCGGCATGGGCTCGGACATGCTGGCGGTACACCCGCACCTGCGCACGGTCAGGTCCCCCTACCCAGGGCCCGACGGAGGTGAGGGTGAGGAGCTGGTGGCCTGCCCTGCCATCGAGCTCGACGCTGCACTCGTGCACATGAACCGGGCGGACATGGCGGGCAACGCCCAGTTCCTGGGCCCCGATCCCTACATGGACGACTGGATGGTCATGGCTGCCGAGCGCGCCTACGTCTCCTGCGAGCAGGTCGTGCCCACCGAGGAGCTGCTCGCCGGCGGTTCGCTGCAGAGCCTGCGCATCAGCAGGCTCCACGTGACCGGCGTGGTGGAGGCCCCCAACGGAGCCCACTTCACCGAGTGCCTCCCCGAGTACGGGCGCGACGAGGAGTTCCAGAGGCTCTACGCAGGCACCGCCAAGTCGCCGGAGGCGTGGGAGGAGTTCTCGAAGCGGTACCTGGAGGTCTCCGACGAAGCCGAGTACCAACGGCGCGTCGTCGAGGGAGGGGAGCAGCGATGAGCGAGCCGACCCGTGCAGAGATCTGCGCCGTGGCGGTGGCCGAGTGCTTCCGCGGCGACGGCGAGCGCCTCGCCAACCCCATCGGCGTCGTGCCCATGGTCGGCGGGCGCCTTGCGCGAGCCACCTTCGAGCCCCACCTGGTGATGACCGACGGCTTCGCCACGTTCACCAGCTCGCAGCTCCCGGCGGGCGCCAACCCCTATCGGGCAGAGGACGGCAAGCTCGTGCTCGACGAGGTCGCCGAGTACTGGAACCCGTACTCGAACATGTTCAACATCCTCTGGAACGGCAAGCGCCACGTGATGATGGGCGCCAGCCAGGTCGACGCCTACGGCAACCAGAACATCGCCTGCATCGGGAGCTGGGAGCGTCCCAAGGCTCAGCTGCTGGGCTTCCGCGGCGCACCCGGCAACACCATCAACCACACCACGAGCTACTGGATCCCCAACCACTCCACCAGGTCCTTCGTCGAGCACGTCGACGTGGTCACGGGCGTGGGCTACGACCGGGCGGCGGCCCTGGGCGCCGGGGGCCGCTTCCACGAGATCCGCCGAGTGGTGTCGAACCTCGCCGTCCTCGACTTCGAGACCCCCGACCACCGCATGCGCCTGCGCTCGGTGCACCCGGGGGTGACGGTCGAAGAGGTCGTCGAAGCCACCGGCTTCGAGCTGGTCGTTCCGTCGGACGTGCCGGAGAGCAGGTCCCCGACCGAAGAAGAGCTCCGGCTCATCAGAGAGGTGATCGACCCGGACGGCCTGCGGGCGACCGAGGTCAAGGGGTGACCGAGCAGGGCCCCGAAGCCCGACCCAGCCTGCACACCAGGGCGTGCGAGCTGTTCGGGGTCCAGCACCCGATCGTGCAGACAGGCATGGGTTGGGTCGCGGGGGCTCGCCTCACGGCGGCCACCAGCGAGGCGGGTGGCTTGGGGATAATCGCCGCGGCGACCATGACCCTGGAGCAGCTCCGCACGGCGATCGCCAACGTCAAGGACCGCACCGACAAGCCCTTCGGGGTGAACATGCGCACCGATCAGGCCGACATCGGCGATCGGATCGAGCTGATCATCCGCGAGGGCGTGCGCGTCGCCAGCTTCGCCCAGGCACCCGGACGTGAGGTCATCGCCCGCCTTCGCGACGCGGGGGTGGTGACCATGCCCACGATCGGCGCCAAGCGCCACGCCGAGAAGGTCGCCGAGTGGGGCGTGGACGCCGTGATCGCGCAGGGCGCCGAGGGCGGCGGGCACACCGGCTCGGTCCCGACCTCGTTGCTGCTGCCGCAGGTGGTCGACACGGTCGACATCCCCGTGCTCGCCGCCGGGGGTTTCACCGATGGCCGAGGCCTGGTGGCGGCCCTCGCCTGGGGAGCCTCGGGCGTGGCCATGGGCACCCGCTTCCTGCTCACGCGCGACTCCACCGTTCCCGACGCGATAAAGCAGATCTACCTCGGCAAGACCGTGAACGACACCGTGGTCAGCAAGGCCATCGACGGGCACCCGCAGAGGGTGATCCGGACGGAGACGGTGGATCAGCTGGAGAAGGCGAGCCTGCTCACCCGCCTCCCCAGGGCGCTGCGCAACGCGCTGGCCTTCCGGAAGCTCACCGGCACCTCGTACCGCGACCTGCTCTCGGAGGGCCTGGCCATGAGGAAGAGCCAGGACCTCAAGTGGAGCCAGCTGGCGATGGCCGCCAACGCCCCGATGCTCATCAAGGCGGCGATGGTCGACGGCACGCCCGAGGTGGGCATCTTGCCCACTGGCCAGGGCATCGGGGTGATCGAAGACCTGCCGACCGTGGCCGAGCTGATCGAGCGGATCATGCGCGAGGCGAGCTCCACCGTCGACCGCCTCGCCGGCTGACCTGCCCCCGAGCGCGCCGAACCCCGGTAGGCGGGGTGGGTGGAGCGCCTACCGGGGTCGGCTGGGTGTGAGCTAGAAGAGGCTCAGCTCGAGGACCGACTCGAACTGGGACGATCCGAAGGTCCCTGTCGTCCGGCTCTCGACGGAGATGCTCGGAGGCGACGGGAGCTGGCCGAGCAGGCCGAGCAGCTGCTCCGGCGAGAGCTCTGGTAGCCCCAGCTGGGACAGCAGCTCCTGGAGCTGTTCGGGTGACAGGTCTCCCACGTCGGGGAGCTCGGGCATGCCTGGGATGTCCGGCAGGCTCGGCACCGGCCCGGGCCCGCCGTCGGGCGGGACCGTCGTCGGTGGGGGCTCGGGCACCGTCGTGGTGGGAGGCGGCTCTTCGTCCGGAGGGGGCACCGTTGTCGGGGGCGGCGGAACCGTCGTGGATGGAGGGGGCTCCTCGTCGGGCGGGACCGTCGTCGGTGGGGGCTCGGGCACCGTCGTGCTCGGCGGCGGCTCCGTGGAGCCCTCGACCACGGTGGTGTTCAGCACCAGGTCCGGGTCGTCGGGGGTGCAGACCGAGTCCACGTTGCCCACGAACGTGTCGGCGTTCGAGGCGAAGTTGGCGAACACCGGCCAGCTGATCGTGGAGCCGGCGGCTTCGGCGGCCACGGTCACGGTCACCTTCACCGTGGGCGTCTCGGGTCTCCCGCTCGTGGTCCCGTCACCGGTGACCGTGGTGACCACCGCCTCTTCCGTCACCTCGTAGCTCTTGGTGAACCGGGGGTCTCCTCCTATGAACTCCACGTCGTCCACCGTCACCTCGGGTGGCATGGACCACGTCTGGACCGCCGAGTTGATGACGAAGCTGTCGGTCACCACGTCGGGGTAGGAGGTGGCGTAGGAGATCGACATCTGCTCGCCCGCTGTCGCGGTGTCGGGCTCGTCCAGGGTGGACGTGGGTATCTCGGTGTTCACCGGCCCGATGGGCGACGTACAGGTGACCGCCACCCCCATCGTCACCGATTCAGCCCTGGCCTGGTCGGGGCCTCGCCCGCCCAGAGCTGAGCCGATCAACAGCGCGACCACGGCTACGACAGCCAGAGCCATCCAGTTCGTGAGCGCGCGACTGCCAGAACGGTTCTTGGACCGCATCGTGCTCTCCTTCCGTCTGGGCCCTGGACGAACAGCTCTCCATGGGCTCAGCCGGCCTCCCCGGATCTGCCTGGCGGTTCAGACCTGGTGGTTCGTGAGGTCAGTCGAGCTCGCCCTCGAGCCTTCTTCTGCTGTTCGCAGGTGGCCCTACCCGTCACGGGCCGTGCGACACGGAATTGTCGAGATATCAGGGAGCGACTGGTGCCGATCGGTCCGGCTCGAGGCCGAGCATGCGGATGGCGTTGCCTCGCACGATCTTGTAGGTGGAGACCTCGTCGAGCTCGGCGAACATCTCCGTGGCGACGGCCTTGGTGTGGGGCCAGGTGCTGTCGGAGTGGGGGTAGTCCGTCTCGAAGGTGATGTTGTCGACACCCACGGCGTCGAGCGAGTCGATGCCGTGCTGATCGCGGAAGAAGCACCCGTACACCTGGCGGTAGTAGTAGGTGCTGGGCGGCTCGGGTACCTGCTCGCGATCGAACGCCCAGCCCCGGAACTGGTTCCAGACGTCGTCGGCCCGCTCCAGTATGTAGGGGAGCCATCCGATCTGACCCTCCGAGTAGGCCAGCGTCAGCTTGGGGAAGCGCACGAGCACACCCGAGAAGAGGAAGTCCGACAGCGACCCCATGGCGTTGTTGAAGCTGAGCGTGGCCTGCACCGAGGCGGGCGCGTCCGGAGAGGTGGCGGGCATCTTGGAAGACGACCCGATGTGCATGCACACGACGGTGCCAGTCTCCTCGCAAGCGGCGAAGAAGGGGTCCCAGTAGCGGTCCTCGTCGTGCACGCTGGGTAGGCCCAGGTGGAAGGGGATCTCGCTGAAGGTCACCGCCCGCACACCTCTCGCAGCGTTTCGCCGCACCTCTGCGGCGGCCTCCTCGGCGTCCCACAGGGGGACGATCGTGAGCGGTATCAGGCGGCCGCCGGTGCCCGCCGACCACTCCTCCACCATCCAGTCGTTGTAGGCGCGCACGCACAGGCGGGCGAGGTCCCGGTCCTTGGCCTCCAGGAACGTCTGGCCGCAAAACCGGGGAAAGGTGGGGAAGGAGAGAGACGCTTCGACCCAGTTGACGTCCATGTCCTCGAGGCGCGCCCCCTGCTCGTAGCAGCCGGGACGCATCTGCTCGTAGGTGATGGGTGTGAGCGTGACCTCGTCGGCGTCGTAGCCGGCAGCGGCGATGATCCTGCGGTGGGGGACGACGAGGTCCTCGTACACCCAGAAGTCGGCCTCCACCCCGTCGTCGGCGTCCAGGTCGAACGTGTAGGTCGTGCCGTTGAAGGCAAGGTTGGAGACCTTCTTGCGCTCGATGCGAGGCGCCACGTCGAGGTAGCGCGCCGGGAGCCTGTCCTGCCACACGCCAGGTGGTTCGATCACGTGGTCGTCGACGCTGATTATGCGGGGGAGCTCTGCCTTGGACACGCCGCTCAGGGTAGCCCCAAGATCTGACGACTCGTCAGATCTTGCACCACCTGGATGCTCGGGTCAGGCTGAGCCGATGGACCTCACGTGGTCACCGAAAGAGGATGACTTCCGCCAGGAGTGCCGGGCCTGGCTCGCCGACAACGTCCCCCCCGAGCCCCTGCCGTCGGGCGACACCCGAGAGGGCTTCGCTCTGCACGTGGAGTGGGAGAAGCGCCTGTTCGAGGCCCGATGGGCCGTCGTGTCGTGGCCCGAGGAGTACGGCGGTCGGGACGCCACGTTGTGGGAGTGGCTCATCTTCGAGGAGGAGTACTACCGCGCCGGCGCCCCTCAGCGCGTCACCCAGAACGGGATCTTCCTCCTCGCTCCCACGATCTTCGAGTTCGGCACCCAGGAGCAGAAGGACCGGTTCCTCCCCCGCATGGCGGCCGCGGAGGACCTGTGGTGCCAGGGCTGGAGCGAGCCCGACGCCGGAAGCGATCTGGCGGGCATCAAGAGCAAGGCGGTGCGCGACGACGAGGGGGGCGGCTGGCGCATCACGGGCCAGAAGACGTGGACCACGCGCGGTGCCTTCTGCAACTGGCTGTTCGGCCTCTTCCGCACCGACCCCTCAGCCGAGAGGCACAAGGGGATGACGTACATGATGGTGCCCCTCGACGCCGAGGGCGTCACCGTGAGAGGCGTTGGACGCCTGGACGGCGACGAGGGCTTCGCCGAGGTGTTCCTCGAGGACGTGTTCGTCGGGGACGACCTGGTGCTCGGCGAGGTCGACCGCGGCTGGAACGTCGCGATGGCCACGACCTCGTCGGAGCGTGGGCTCACGCTTCGCAGTCCAGGGCGCTTCATGGCTGCGGCCGATCGACTCATCGACCTCTACCGGCGCACCAGCGCCCAGCTCGACCCCACCGCTCCCGGGGGCCAGCGGGCCGAGAGGCTGAGGGGCGAGGTGACCCAGGCGTGGATCGATGCCCAGGCGTACCAGCTCTACACGCTGGCCGACGTGACCGGGCTGGTGGAGGGCCGATCGCCCGGAGCCCGCTCGAGCCTCAACAAGCTCTGGTGGTCGGAGATGGACGTGCGGCTCAACCGCACCGCCCTGGAGCTGCTGGGTCCGCTGGCCGAGCTGGAGGGCGAGGCGCCCGCAGCGGTCGATGGGGGTTCGTGGATGAAGGGCTACCAGTTCGCCCTCTCCGGACCCATCTACGCAGGGACCAACGAGATCCAGCGCAACGTCGTCGCCGAGCGCGTCCTCGGCCTCCCGAGGAGGTAGCCGGTGCGCTTCGCCTTCACAGAAGACCAGTTGCTGTTCCGCGACGCGGTACGTGACCTGCTGGCCAAGGAGTGCCTGCCCGAGGCGGTGAGGACGGCATGGGAGAGCCAGGATGGCCGATCGGCGGAGCTGTGGGGCTCGCTCGCCGAGATGGGCGTGATCGGGCTCACCATCCCCGAGGAGCTGGGGGGGCTGGGCATGACCGAGCTCGACCTGGTGCTGCTGCTGGAGGAGGCCGGCCGGGCTGCTTTGCCCGAGCCCGTTCTGGAGACCACGGCGGTGGCCGCGCCGCTTCTGGCCGACCTGGCGGCGGCGGTGGGTGGCGAGCACCACGCGACGGCGGTCGAGCTGGCCGCTGAGTGGCTCCCGAGGGTGGCCGAGGGTGGAGCTCGGCTGGCGGTGGGGCTGGCCTACTCGCCCCTCGTCGCGGACGCCCACCTAGCAGGCCTCGTGATCCTGCACCGGGACGATCGCCTGTTCGCCGTCCCGGGCGACAAGCTGGGTCTGCTCGCGCAGCCTTCGGTCGACGGTGCGCGGCGGCTCTTCTCCGCGTCGTGGGATCCCTCCGACGAGATCTGGTTGGCGGTGGGCGAAGAGGTGTGGCCGGCCGTGAACACCGCCTTCGACCGCGGTGCGCTGGCGGCTGCCGCCGAGCTCACGGGGCTTGCCGACAGGCTCCTCGCCATGACGGTGGAGTACGTCACCGAGCGCCACCAGTTCGGCGTCCCGGTCGGGAGCTTCCAGGCGGTCAAGCACCACCTCGCCAACGGGCTCCTGCGCCTGGAGCTGGCGAAGCCCCTGGTGCACGCCGCCGCCTACTCCATGGCCCACGGGCTCGAGACCTCATCCCGTGACGTCTCCATGGCCAAGTCGGCTGCATCCGAGGCGGCCTCGTTCGTCGCCGGCGTGGCCCTCCAGTGCCACGGCGCCATCGGGTACACGGTGGAGCACGACCTGCACCTCTGGATGAAGAGGGTGTGGGCCCTGGCCGCCACCTGGGGCGATGCGGCCTACCACCGCGAGAGGGTGGCGGTGTCGGTCCTGGGGCCCCCTCCGGCATACTGAACCCAACCCCCAGAACGCCCAACCGGCGTACGACCGTCATCGATCTGACGACCAGGGAACGCCGGTTCGGAAGGAGAAAGCGAGATCCGATGCCTGAGGCATACATCGTCGATGCGGTGCGCACACCTGTTGGCAAGCGCGGTGGGGGCCTGAGCCAGATCCACACCGCCGACCTCGGCGCCCACGTGCTCGCCGAGCTCGTGAAGCGGACCGGCGTCGATCCGGCAGCGGTGGAGGACGTGGTGTTCGGTTGCCTCGACACCGTGGGAGCCCAGGCCGGCGACATCGCCCGGACAGCATGGCTCGCAGCCGGCTTGCCGGAGGAGGTCCCGGGTACGACCGTCGACCGCCAGTGCGGGTCCTCCCAGCAGGCTTTGCACTTCGCCGCCCAGGGCGTGATGTCGGGCACGAGCGACCTGATCGTCGCGGGCGGCTGCCAGAACATGAGCGCCATCCCGATCGCCGCCGCCATGATGACGGGTGAGCTGTTCGGAGGCACCGACCCCTTCAACGGCTCGGAGGGTTGGCGGGAGCGCTACGGCACCCAGGAGGTCAGCCAGTTCCGAGGGGCAGACCTGATCGCCGAGAAGTGGGACATCTCCCGTGAGGACATGGAGGAGTTCTCGCTCGAGAGCCACCGCCGGGCCGTGCAGGCGATCGACGAGGGGCGCTTCAAGGACCAGATCATCCCCATCGCGGGCGTCGACACCGACGAGGGTCCCCGACGCGAGCCCAACGTGGAGAAGATGCGCAGCCTCCCGACCCTGCGGGAGGGCGGCCGGGTCACAGCGGCCGTCGCCAGCCAGATCTCCGACGGAGCCGCAGCCATGCTCGTGGCCTCTGAGCGGGCCGTGAAGGACCACGGCCTCAAGCCACGTGCGCGGGTCCACCACCTGTCCGTGCGCGGGGACGACCCGATCTACATGCTCACCGGGCCGATCCCGGCCACCGCCTACGCCTTGGAGCGTGCGGGCATGACCATCGACGACATCGACCTGGTCGAGATCAACGAGGCGTTCGCCTCCGTCGTGCTCGCCTGGTTCAAGGAGACCGGCGCCGACCCCGCGAAGGTGAACGTGAACGGCGGGGCAATCGCGCTGGGCCACCCGCTGGGTGCCACCGGAGCCCGTTTGATGACCACGCTGCTCAACGAGCTGGAGCGCACCGGCGGCCGCTACGGCCTTCAGACCATGTGCGAGGGCGGCGGCCAGGCCAACGTCACGATCATCGAACGGTTGTAGCCCTCCGGTCGAGACGCGGCGAAGCGACTAGAACGCGTTGCCGATGTGACCGCCGAGCGGGCGTTCGGGCATCATTCGGCCATGACAGGCATCTGCGAAGGTCGAGTAGCCGTGGTGACCGGAGCCGGGAGGGGGCTGGGGCGCGAACACGCCCTGGAGCTCGCCCGCCAGGGTGCCAAGGTGGTCGTGAACGACCTCGGCGCCGAGCTCGATGGCACCGGCGGCTCGACCGGGCCCGCCGGAGAGGTGGTCGACGAGATCAGGGCCATGGGGGGCGAGGCCGTGGCCAACGGGGCCGACGTGGCCGACTGGGCCCAGGCCGAGGCGATGATCGCCCAAGCCGTCGACACGTTCGGGCGTCTCGACGTGCTCGTGAACAACGCCGGGTTCCTCCGCGACCGGATGCTGGCCAACATGGCAGAGCAGGAGTGGGACGCCGTGGTGCGGGTGCACCTGAAGGGCCACTTCGCGCCCGCACGGCACGCGATCGCCCACTGGCGTGCTCGCTCGAAGGCCGGCGGGGCGGTGGACGCCAGGATCATCAACACCAGCTCCGGCGCGGGTCTCATGGGGAGCGTCGGGCAGGGCAACTACGCCGCAGCGAAGGCCGGAATCGCCACTCTCACCCTCAACGAGTCCGCAGAGTGGGGGCGCTACGGCGTGACCGCCAACGCCATAGCGCCCGCTGCCCGCACGAGGATGACCGAGGAGGTCTTCGCCGAGACGATGGCCAAGCCGGCCGAGGGCGAGTTCGACGCTGCAGCCCCAGGAAACGTCTCACCCTTCGTGGCCTGGCTCGCGAGCCCCGACTCTGCCGGGATCACGGGCCGGATGTTCGAGGTGGAGGGCGGCAAGATCAGCGTCGCCGACGGCTGGCAACACGGCGAGGTGGTCGACAAGGGAGCCCGCTGGGACCCGGCCGAGATCGGCGCCGTCGTGCGGGATCTCATCGAGAGGGGTCCCGCTCCCGCCCCCGTCTACGGCGCCAGCTGACCCCCTGCCCCTCGCCGCCGGCCTCGCCGATCCCCCACTGCGGAACGGCCGCAGGCAGACCAGTTCGCCTGGCCCGAACGCCCGTGCTGAGACGAGCGGTCGGCTAGAGGCGCTCGACGATCATGGCCATGCCCTGGCCGCCACCCACGCACATGGTCTCGAGGCCGTAGCGGCCCCCCGTGTCCTGCAGGCCGTGGATGAGCGTGGTCATGATGCGGGCGCCGGTCATGCCGAAGGGGTGCCCGAGTGCGATGGCCCCGCCGTTGACGTTGAGCTTGTCCCACTCGATGCCCAGCTGGGCCGCCGAGGGGATCACCTGAGCGGCGAAGGCCTCGTTGATCTCCACCAGGTCGATGTCGTCGATCGTGAGCCCGGCCCGCTCCAGCGCCTGGCGGCTGGCGCCGACGGGGCCCATCCCCATGATCTCGGGATCCACTGCGCCGACTCCGCTCGACACCACCCTCGCCAGGGGGGTGATCCCAAGCTCCGAGGCCTTGGTGTCGCTCATCACGACCACGGCCGCGGCCCCGTCGTTGAGCGGGCAAGCGTTGCCCGCCGTGACCGTGCCGTCCTCCCTGAAGACCGGCTTCAGCTTGGCCAGGCCCTCCACCGTGGTGCCTGGGCGGATGCCGTCGTCCTGGGTCACCAGCACCTCGTTGCCCTCGGAGTCGACGGTGGGGTACGGGGTGATCTCGCCCTCCCAGAACCCCCGCTCGCGCGCAGCGGTGGCCCGCTGCTGCGAGAGAGCGGCGAAGGCGTCCATCTCCTCCCGCGTCACCTTCTCGGCCTCGGCCACGTTCTCGGCGGTCTGACCCATCGTCACGTAGATGTCGGGCAGGCCGTCGAAGGGCTCCCAGCTGGGCTGACCGCCCTGGGAGCGCAGCTCCGTGCGCTCGCCCGCCGGCGCGAAGCGCTGGTTCTTGGGCCCGCCGTCGGCCATGCCGTTGCCGAAACGGCTGACGGCCTCGACCCCGGCGGCCACGAACACGTCTCCCTCTCCGGCCTTGATGGCGTGGGCGGCCATGCGGATGGTCTGCAGCGAAGACGAGCAGTACCGGTTGACGGTGGCACCGGGGCAGTTGGGGAGGCCGGCGAGCAGCGCCACGACCCTTGCCATGTTGTAGCCGGCCTCGCCGGCGGGCTGGGCGTTGCCCAGCAAGAGGTCCTCCACGAGCGCGGGGTCGAGGTTCGGGACCTTGCTCAGGACGTCGGCCACGATGAAGGCGGCCATGTCGTCGGGTCGGGCCTCGACGAGCGAGCCCTTCATGGCTCGACCGATCGGTGTGCGGGCGGTGGCGACGATCACGGCTTCTGGCATGGCACTTGTCTATCGCGGCCCCTCCGGCATCGAAACCCTGCACCGCTGAGAGAAGCGCGACGTGTGGCTCCCTCGGTTCGCACGGACTAGAACGTGTTCTCGTACGTGACCAAGCGGGAGGTGCGAGCGATGCCGATGTCGGTCATCCGGTTCGACATGCGGGCGCCGGGCAGGGGCCCGGCCGAGATCCACGAGCTCTACGCGGCGGCTCTCGAGATGGGCAGGTGGGCCGACGAGGCCGGCCTCGACATGCTCGTGCTCTCCGAGCACCACGGGTCCGAGGACGGCTACCTCTCCTCCCCACTGGTGATGGCGGGAGCCATGGGGGCGGCCACCACGCGCATACCGATGAACATCTCCGCCCTCCTCGTGCCGTTGCACGACCCGGTGCGCCTGGCCGAGGACATCGCCGTGGTCGACCAGGTCAGCGGCGGGCGGATCTCGATCGTGGCGGGCCTCGGCTACCGACCCGAGGAGTACGCGATGTTCGACCGGGAGTGGAAGCGGCGGGGCAGGCGGATGGACGAGTGCCTCGACGTGATGATCAAGGCCTGGACCGGGGAGCCCTTCGAGTACAGGGGCGAGACGATCAGGGTCACCCCGCGGCCGGTGCAGCAGCCGCACCCCATGGTGTTCGTGGGGGGATCGGGCCCGAAGGCCGCCGAGCGGGCTGCTCGCTTCCAGCTGGGCTTCATGCCGCCGGTGGGCGATGACGACCTGGTGGCCACCTACCACGCCGAGTGCGAGAGGCTCGGCCACGACCCGGGCATGGTGCTCATGCCCACCGCCACCCAGCCTGGGATGGTGACCGTGGCCGAGGACCCCGACAAGGCCTGGCACGAGCTGGGGCCCTACTACCTCCACGACGCGATGGTCTACAAGAGCTGGCAGGGGCCCGATCAGCGCTCGCTGGTGGTGTCGGAGGCCGATTCGGTGGAGGCGCTGCGCGCCGAGGGCGTGTACACGATCCTCACCCCCGACGAGTGCGTACGCTTGGCCGGCGACCTCGGGCCGCTGGGCGCGATAGTGCTCCACCCGCTGTGCGGCGGGGTTCCCCCCGAGCTCGCGTGGCCTGGCCTGGAGCTGTTCGCGAGCGCCGTGATGCCACGCTTGAGGCAAGCGGCCTGAGAGCGCTGGGCTGAGCCCTCCGGCGCATCGTGTAGAACCGCAGGACCTCGACCGATCCAAGGAGCTTCCGTGGCACTCGACCTCGCCCAGCTGATCGACCCCGCTCACACCGCTCTGGTCACCCAGGAGTGCCAGAACGGCGTCATCGGCGAGCGCGCTGCGCTGCCGCAGCTGGCCGACGTAGCGCGGGCCGAGATGATCCCCAACGCGGCGGCCGTCGTTGCCGCCGCCAGGGGCGTCGGTGTTCCCGTCGTGCACTGCATCGCCCAGCGACGGGCCGACGGACGTGGCTCCAACAGCAACGCCCGCCTCTTCGCTGGGATGCTCAAGACGCCGGTGCCCCTGCTTCCGGGGTCGGAGGCGGTCGACGTGATCCCCGAGATCGGCGTGGCCGAGGACGACTTGGTGCTCAGGCGCTACCACGGGCTCGGACCCATGGGCGGGACCGACCTCGATCCGATCCTGCGGAACATGGGCGTCTCGACGATCCTCGCCGTCGGGGTCTCGGCCAACGTGGGGATGCTCGACCTGGCGTTCGACGCGGTGAACGCTGGGTACCAGATCGTGATCCCACGCGACGCCATCGCCGGCTTCCCCGCCGAGTACGCGAAGGCGGTGCTCGACAACACCTTCTCCCTGGTGGCGACGCTGCCCAGCACGGCCGAGGTGCTCGAAGCCTGGAGCTAGCGGCCGGGGACGACGCCGTGGGGGGTCTGCTCGGGTGGGACCCACCGCCGACTCGTCGTGGCAACCCGCCTCGCTGGGTAGCGTCTCTGGGATGTCTGCCCTGAAGCTCGTCGGTGACGAGGGAGAGCCCGAGAGGGCCGAACCCAAGGCGTCCGACGGACGGGTGCCCGGCCGAAGGGGCCTGGCCACCCGCCAGAAGCTGCTCGACCACACGGCCGAGCAGCTCCGCACGACCTCCTACCGCGAGCTGAAGGTCGTCGACATCGCGAGGGCAGCGGGCACGTCGCCGGCCACCTTCTACCAGTACTTCGGCGACGTGGACTCGGCGATACTGGTCCTCGCCGAGCAGCTATCGCAGCAAGGCGGCGAGAGGCTCTCGAGCATCGTGCGGTCGAACAGCTGGAAGGGCGCCGCCGGTTACGAGAGCGCGGAGCAGCTCGTGGACGCGGTCATGGACCTATGGGAGCGGGGCAGGGCCGTCATGCGCGTGGTCGACCTCGCCACCCACGAGGGAGACATGCGGTTCCAGAAGATCCGCATCTCGATGCTCAACGAGCTGACGGTCGCCCTCTCCGAGGTGATCGAGGAGACGGCCAGGGCCGGTCGCCACCCCGCCGACCTCGATCCGATGGCGACGGCCGGCGTGCTCGTGGCGATGCTCGCCCACACCGCCGCCCACCGCTACGGCTTCGAGTTCTGGGGGATCCGGACCCAGCCGGTGGAGCGCAGCATGGCACGCATCGTCTACACGACGGTCACGGGACAGAGGCCCCCCGCCGGCGTCTGACCCGTTGCAGCAGGCCTCAGCCCAGGCCGGACCGGTCCGGGGTCAGGTAGAGGTCCTGCTCGTCGGGATCGCTCTCGGCCTGCCTCACGTCTCTCGTGAGCTTGTCCCGTTGTGCTCCTATGGCGGCCTGCCGGGCG
>CAZHBH010000033.1:0-24392 GCA_964530525.1 uncultured Rhabdothermincola sp.
GATCCAGCGCATCGACCCGCCGCCCGACGTCATGTCGGCCATGCACGAGCAGATGAAGGCTGAACGCACCCGGCGAGCCGTGGTCACGGAGGCCGACGGTGCCCGTGCCGCGGCGATCGCCAGGGCAGAGGGCGAGAAGCGGGCGGCCATCTTGATGGCCGAGGGCGTGCGTGAGCGCCAGATCCTCGAAGCTCAGGGCCAAGCGCAGGCGATCCGAGAGGTGTCGGACGCCGATCAGTACCGAGAGCAGGTTGTGGCAGAGGGAGAGGCCGCCGCCATCCGCTCCGTGTACGCAGCCATACACGAGGGTGGTCCCACCACCGACCTCATCGCCATCCGCTACCTCCAGGCGTTGGAGCGCGTCGCCGACGGGCAGGCGACCAAGATCATCCTGCCTGCGGAGCTGAGCGGGATCCTCGGGTCGGTGGCGGCGATCGGCGAGCTGTTTGAGCCCAGGGGGGCGCCGGCATCCGCCCCTCCGCCGCCTCCCGAGCCGCCGAGCTGAGCCCTGCTAGCGCTCGGGGGCCCAGGCCCTGACGGGGACCTTGGCCTCCAGGGGGAGCAGCTCGAAGCCGTCGCGACCGCCCTCGTGCTCCACGAGCTCCCATCCGAGCAGCTGAGCTAGCGGGTAGCGGCCCTCGTCGGGACCAGACGCTATGAGCTCGTCGCCGGCGCTGAGCACGGCTCGGCCCCTGGGCCTGTAGATGTAGCGGTTGCCCTGGCGGACGGCCAGCACCGCGAATCCCGGGTCGATGTCGAGCTGGAGCTGGCGCAGGGTGGCCCCGTCCGCGGTGGAGCCCTCCCCCACCGGCAGGCGCACCACCACCTCGTCCGCCTCGCCGAGGGCGATGTTCAGGATCGGGTGCACCTCCTCGCCCTGCTCGATGATCCACACCATCTGCTGCGCCGCATCGCCGATGTCCTCTGCCGCCTGGCCCAGTCGGAGCAGGCCCCTCAGCTGCGACGGGTCGATGTCGGCCGCACCGGCCCTCAACACCCACAGGTCGAGCCGGTCCTTCATCTCGTCGAGCCGGTCCTCCAGGTGCCGCACCTCGGCAGCCAGGCCGTGGTCGCGGAACACCACCGCCGAGTAGGCGAGGCCCACGGCCAGCTCGGAGATGTCCTTCATCTCCACGAGCACGTCCACAGCACGCCCGAGGTCGGTGAGGCTCCCCTCCGCGGAGGGAGCGGGGGGTTCCCAGAAGGGGGCACCTGCCAGCTCCCTGACCCTGACTATCCCCGCAGGAGGCCCTTCGAGGAAGAGGGCGTCACCCGGAAGGAGCACCTCGTCTCCCTCCACGTCGGTGATCCAATCCCGGCCTCTGCGGATGGCCATGACCCTCATGCCCGTCGCTACCGGGAGCTCGAGAGCGGAGAGCGGCCGGTGGGCGAGGTGCGAGCCGTCCCTCACCAGCACCCGGTGGGACACCTCGGAGGCCTGGGAGAGATCGGCCACGAGCTCTCGGGGGATGCCCAACCTGTAGGTCACGATGCGGGCGATGTCGACGGCGTCGTTGGCGATGCGCTCGATTGCGCTCACGACCACCAGGACCGAGGCCATGCCCTCGGCGTCGGTCCGGTTGCGGGCGGCAAGGATCGAGACGGTGCGCATGTCGTGCACCAAGTCGCTCATCCGCTCCTCTATCTCGGTGACCTCCTCGGCGATGTCAGGATCGTCGAAGTAGAGGGCGGCGTAAGCCAGGTCGACCATGAGATCGGAGGTGTCCTTCGCGTCCGAGAGCATGGTGCGCAGGTTGCGAGGTTTGTCGTCCATCCAGTCCGTGCCAAGCGAGCGACGTGACCGCGAGCTTAGCCATCCCCCTGCTGCCTCGGGCTCGCGGCGGGGACCCGAGCAGGCCCGCCGTCTGTGGGACCGGGCACGAGCGACGCCGTCGCCGTCGCCGCCACGACGTAACGTGGCGAGATGCGACGAGGTCCTACATGCGCGCTGCTGGCCGCCGCCGTCACGGTGGTCCTCGCAGCCTGCGGGACCAGCGGTAGGGCCCTGGAGCCTCCCGCGCCTGGGGCCACGGCTCCCCCGCGCGCTTCGGTCACCACCCCCACCGACGAGCCGCGGGTCCCCTCGACCACCACCACCTTCGCCTTGAGCACCGAAGCCTGGGCTCCGGGGAGCAGCATCGGCCGGGCCCACACCTGCGACGGCGACGACGTGTCTCCCCAGCTGGCGATCTCCAACACGCCGCCGGGAACAACCGAGCTCGCCTTGGTGGCCACCGGGTCGGGGGACGTGAGCTGGGTGGTCGCCGGCATCCCGCCCGACATCACGCAGATCGCCCAGGGGACCGTCCCGCCCGGCGCCGTCGTGGGCGCCAACTCGGCAGGCGTGGTGGGCTGGACCGGCCCCTGCCCCCCCGAGGGTGGCGGGCCACGTCTGTTCGACATCACGCTCTACGCGCTTGGCTCCCCATCCGGCGCCACCGAGGGCATGCCCACCACCGAGGCGGTCGCCCTGGTCACCGACCCGGCCCGCGTGATCGCCACCTCCGTGCTCACCGGCACCGTCAGCCGCTGAGCCCGCCGATCCGCCACATCCTGCCTGCGCTCGCCATCCATATGCCGGCACAGGCACGCCAGCTCGTTAGCGGAGGAAGCGGGTCAGAAGCCTTCGGTCAGGCGAACTGGTCGCGGAAGGTCTCGAAGGCCGAACGGAGCTCGGCGATCTCCGCGCTGAGTCGGTCGACGTGCTCGCGAAGCTCGGTGAGCTCCTCTTGATGGCCCGCAGCCACCCTCGACACCGGTGAGGTCGACGGCGACGGCGACGGCTCCCACCCCGGGTCGGGGGTCTCGCCTGCACCCCCGTGGGCCAGGGTCGCGGGAGCAGGATGGGAGGCCGTGGGCCCAGGCGCGTCGGTGCCGATGAGGCTGGCGTAGCGGGCGTCCTTCTGGCCGGGAAGGCGATCGAGGCGGACGGCGAGGGGCTCGGGGTGGTGTGACGCCAGCTGGGCAAGAACCGCCTCGACCGCACCGAGGTCGCTGAACGGACTCATGCGCTCGGTGCGCTGCTTCAGCTCGCCCAGGGTCTGCGGGCCACGCAGGGCGAGCACTGCCAGAACGGCCAACTGGGGCCTGTCGAGGTCCCACACCTCGTCGAGCACGTGACGGTACTTGGGGACCCGGTTCGATCTGCTGTGCACCACGCGGGTGAGGCCCCGCTGCCGGAGCCGTCCCAGGGCACCTTCGACCTGGTGCTCGTCGTAGCTCACCACGGGGTCGCGGTTGGTCGACTGGTTGCAAGCGAGCTGCAGGGAGTTGAGCGACAGCGGGTACGACTGGGGAGTCGCGAGCTCCTTCTCGACGAGGCACCCGAGGACGCGCACCTCCTCGGCATCCAGGTCCAACTCGGGCCTCAGCTCTCCTCGCCGTCGGGCTCGGATCCGGAGGGCTCACCGTCAGCAGCGGAATCGCTACCTTCGGACCCCTGGCCAGGAGCTCCCCCCTCGGCGGCATCGTCGCCGGCGTCCACCGGGGCTTCGACAGTCTCGCCGGAAGCATCGGCTGCAGAGCTCCCGGCAGAGACGTCGCCAGGAGCCGGTGGGGGTTCCTCACCGGCGACCAGGGCCTTCCACACCGCAACCGCGTGCCGGTAGGCCGCGTCAGCCTGCTCCCGCTGCTCGCGCGACGCCTTGGTGCTCTGGAGCAGCCGGCGCACCTCGGCGGCGGCGTCCTGCTTGGCCTTCTCGGCCTCGTCTACGACCTTCTGCTGCTTCTCCGCCTCACGCCGGCGCTTGCGCTCCTTGCGCTCGTCCGCGATGGCCTTGTTGAACCTCGCGACGTCCTCGTGGACGGCTGCGGGATCTCTCGCCGGCATCAGCCCTCACCTCCCCCTGCACCAGGCCGCCAGAAGGCCAGCAGCAGCAACATGGCCCCTCCGATGCCGCCGATGCCCGATATGGCCAAACCGGTCGTGCCCACCAGCGAGTCGAGACCGATGGCGTTGTCGAGCGACCACTCCCCCGGGCCTGTCGCGCCCAGCGCCATCGACACCGCGCCCAGGACCGCTACGTACTCCCAGCCTTGCCCGGGCTTGAAGATGAAGTACCCGTTCTGACGATGCGCGGTGATGCCCGCCACGAGCATGATCCCTACGAGACCTGCCGCCCCGATGGGGGTGAGCAACCCGAGCACGAGCAGGACGCCAGCGGCGACCTCGGTGACGCTCGCCATCCAGGCGTGGAGGATCCCCGGCCGAAGCCCCATGCTCGCGAACCACCCGGCGGTGCCGGCGATCTTCCCGCCGCCCCAGATGTGGTTGTAGGCGTGGGCGAGGATGGTGAGGCCCACCACCACCCGGATGATGAAGAGCCCGACGTTCAGGCCGTCGACGTCGAAGATGCTCTCGGTCCCGTACAGGGCCGTGGAGGCCGAGATCAGTTGCATGGGTCCTTTCTAGTCCTCACGGCGGATGGCCTCGACCACCTGGGCTGTGTGCCGGTGTTGCTCGTAGGAGAGACGGGCTAGCCAGAACCGCAGGAACCTCGCACCCGCGTAGCGCACGAAGAGGGCAAGGCCCACCACCGTGAGGCTGAGGCCGAAGACGGCGCCGACCAGGGCGTCGTTCTGCTGTAGGGAGCTGGTGGCGCCGTGGCTGATGAAGTAGCAGACGATCACCCACACCGGCCCGGCGACCAAGAGGAGGCCCCCCAGACGGGCCAGGTTCCGCTCGCGTGCTGTGGAGGTGCCGGGGACCTGCATCTTGGAGAGGTCCTCCCGGAAGCGCTGCGCGCGCTCCGCTTCGCCCGAGCCGCCGCCGTCCCGCGAGTCGGCCGGGCCCGCCGACGTCGCCTCCTGCACCATCGAATCCTCCGTCACGAGATCATGCCTCCTGGTAGTGGGCCTCTATGTCCATCGGCGTGCCCAGGTAGGCCGCCAGGACGTCCTCGTTCGCCTGGATCTCTTCGGGCGTGCCCCTGGCCAGCAGGCGCCCGAAGTCGAGCACGTGCACCAGGTCGCAGACCTTCATCACCAGGCTCATGTCGTGCTCCACCAGGAGCACGGCGGTCCCTTCGGCCGCCAGGGCACGAAGGAGTCCCGCGAAGCCCTCCGTCTCGCGGTCGTCCTGGCCCGAAGCAGGCTCGTCGAGCAACAGCACCCGGGGGCGACATGCCAGCGCCCTCGCCAGCTCCACCAGGCGGCCGGAGCCGGTCGACAGGGCCGTCACGCGCTGTTCGCCGACCTCCGCGAGGCCCACCTGCTCGAGCAGCTCGTCCACACGCCGACGCACGTTCGAGTGATCGCGAGCCCACCGGCGGTGGGTCTCGACAGCCACCTGCACGTTGTCGCGCACGGACAGCATCGTGAACAGCTCGAGGCGCTGGAAGGTGCGAGCCAGCCCCCTTCGCGCCCGCCTGTGCGGACCCAGCCGCCCGAGGTCGCGCCCGTCGAGGCGCACGCGGCCGCGATCCGCGCCCAGCAGGCCGCAGATCACGTTGAAAAGCGTCGTCTTCCCCGCCCCGTTCGGGCCGATGAGCCCGGTCACGTGCCCCGGCTCGACGCCTAACGACACGGCGTCGAGGGCGATGTTCCCCCCGAACGAGACGGTCACGTCCTCCACTTCGAGCAGCGCCATCAAGGAGCACCTCCACCCGCGACGCTCAGTGCCGTCGGCATCGGCTCCAGTGAGTCCGCGACGATCGCGTCACCGCCCACCTCCGCGACGAGCTCGTCGAGCCCCAGGGCGGCATCGATCTCTGCGAGGGTGGTTACGTCCCACGGCTCGACGAGACCGACGAGCTCGAGCGGCACGCCGGCCTCCGCCGGGCCAGCCCGGTCCGAACGGACCCACGCCGGGGTGTCGCCCCGCCGCCGGGCACGCACCTCGGCCAGGGCCATCCCCGCCACGGCCACGACGGCGAGCAGGCCGAGGAAGGCCCAGTTCCCGTACAGACCGACCACCCTGAAGATCCACACCAACACCATCGCCGCGAGAGAACCCCACTTGACGGCGGGCTCCGCCAGCAGGTTCCGCAGCCGGTCGCGCCAGACCGCTCCCAGACCGCTCGGTTCTATGCCCAACCCGACGGCTGAAGTTGCCGTGAGGACCGTCTGCCACTTGGTGAACCAGGGGGCTAGCACCGACGTGAACGGAAAGACTCCCTGGGTGATGACCCCCATGAAGAGGGCCGAGCTGACGAAGCCTGCCCCCGCGATGGCCACGAGCACGAAGATGGGAAGGCCTGCGACGAAGTCGAACGTGGTGGACTCCACCGAGCCCAGCTGCATGGCGAACAGCGCCCCACCGAGGCCGGCGATGGCAGCCGAGAAGGAGAACACGGCGAGGCGGGTCCCCACGATGCTCATGCCGAACGTCGCACAGGCCGGCTCGCTGTCGCGGATAGACAGGAGCCTGCGGCCGAAGGCGTTCCGCCTGATCCAGGCCACGAGGCCCACCAGCAGGGCCAGCACCACCGCCGACAAGATCACCTGGCCCTCGAGGCTCGTGGTGTCGACCAGGGGGAGGTCGACGGGCGCCACCCGCAGGCTCCCCTGGCTGAAGGTCTGGACGCTCACCGGACCGACCTCGAAGTCCGGGAGCAGGAAGATCCACCGATCCATCGCCACCGCGAAGGCTGCTGTGGCCAGCGCCAGGTAGATGCCCGACAGGCGGAGGGCTGGCAGCGCGATGAGGGCTCCGACCCCCGCCGTGAAGACCACCGCCACAAGCAAGGCGAGGGGGCTCCCGCCGTCGCCGAGCTGCACGTACACCAGTGCTCCGACGCCCGCGAGGGTGAACTGGGCGAGCGAGATCTGGTTGGCGAAGCCCAGAAGAGGTACGAGAGACAGGCCGATCACGGCCATCGGGAAGATCTTGCCGTAGACGCTCAGGTCGGACGTGGAGAGGGTCGTGGTCAGCACCAGCGCTCCCAGCACGATGACCAGGCAGAACGTGAGAGCGCCCTTGACTGAGGGGGCCGGGAAGTACTCCCTGGTGAGCACTCGGCTGCGCAGGCGTGGGTTCGGGATGGCGAGCAGCACGATGAACAGGATGATCACCGGCGCCGCCAGCCGCAGTCCGGAGAGGTACTGGTTCTGCGGGAGGTAGCCCTGCAGGTAGCCGTCGGCCAGACCGATCACCAGGGCTCCGACGAAGGTCAGGGGAAGCGACCGCAGCCGCCCGAAGATGGCTGCCGCGTAGGCGTTGATGATGAGCAGGGAGAGGATGATGGCGCCCAGGCCCGAGCTCGCCGCCACGAGGATCCCACCCACGGCGGCCAGGACGATACCGGTGATCCAGCTGAGCTGCTGCACTCTCACCGTTCGGGCACCGGTGAGCTGGCTGAGGGAGCGATCGTCGACGACCGATCGCATCGCCACGCCGATGCGGGTGCCGTAGAGCAGAAATCGGAGGGCCACCGCGACCACCACGGCGACGACGATCATCGTCACCTGGTGGTAGCTGATGGCCGTGACGCCCAGGTCGATGGTGTTGGCGCCGAAGAACTGAGGGAAGGGGCGACCCTGGTTCGGGTCCCAGATGGCCATCGCCAGGCCGATCATGCCGAGCATCATGGAGATCGACACGACCAGCTTGGTGGTCTCGCTGGTGGCCTCGAGGCCCCTGAACAGCCGCTCCATGCCGACGCCCACCAGCGGAGCCAGGACCCCGATCACCACGATGAGCGACGGAACCAGGGGCCAACCCCACGAGAGGTGCAGCTGCCAGTAGGCGAAGGCTGCGAACATGCCGATGGCGCCGTGGGCGAAGTTGAACACGCCGGTGGTGGTGTAGGTCAGCACGAGGCCGCTGCCGATGACGGCATAGATCGCGGCTGTGGCGACCCCGACGATGGTGAAGCCGAGGAAGGTGTCCACCAGGCTGATCCCCGCCTATCCGTCCTCGCCTGCTACTTGAGGTCGTCGATCGTCTTGCCGGCGGATTCGAGCGTGAACTCGGATCCGCCCTCCTCGAGGACGTCGCCGAACTCCTCCACGAGACCACCCAGGTTGTCGGGCGAGCAGTTCCAGAGGCCGAAGTTGATGTTCCACTCGACCACCTCGAAGCCTGCGGGGGTGGCCTTGACGGGGACGAAGCAGCCCACCGGACGACCGTCGACGGGAGGCGCGATCGGGTAGAGGCCGCCGGCGTCCCAGGTGGTGACGGCGTTGGCCGCGTCCCACACGCATCGCCGGGTGAGGTCGGCCCCGCACGACTTGGCGGCCTGGGCGAACATCAGCCACGCCGAGAAGGACGAGACGCCCAGCATCGTGTTCCCCTTGCCTTCGGGCAGGTACTTCTCGAAGAGGGCCTGGTAGGTGGCCATGGCGACGTTGCCCTCCGACTCGAAGGGGGCGGCGCTCACCTCCGCGAACACCGGGATCTTGTCGAGCGCATCACCTGCGGTCTCGATGAGGATGGGGTCGTAGATGTTGGGGGTCACCGCGATCCACTCGAGGGGGTAGTTGATCTGGGCCAGCGCCTGGATCAGCAGGCCCAGGTTGTGCGGCTCCCCGAGGTAGTAGAGGCCCTTGACCCCCTCATCCATGATCTTCTGGGCGTAGGGCACCCACGAGCTCTCGCCGATCGGGTTGTACTGGGCGTCGTAGACGAGCGTCTGTCCGGCGCTCTCGATGCTGTTGCGCACCCCGTCGCTCGTCTCGTTGATGGAGGCTACAGCCGCGGTGAGGAAGCCGACGGCGTCGGTGGAGTCCGGGAACTGGTCGTTCAGGAAGCGGCCCATCGCCCCTGCCTGGGAGCCGGAGTTGCGACCGAAGGGCCAGACCCGCAGGGCTGCGCCGATGCCATCGGGTGAAGCGCTGAACGCGTCCAGCGTGGGGAGCATGCAGTTGAGCCGCTCCGCCTGGCCGGTGTTGTCGAACACGCCACCGCCCCCCACAAGGAAGAAGTCGCTCTTGCAGGCCTCCTCGATCGCCGCTCGGTAACGGGTGAGGGCGGCGTCACGAAGGTTCAGGACGAGCTTCCGCCCGTTGATCCCGCCCAAGTCGTTGCACCACTCCGTGAAGACCGTGCTGGCGTCGAAGAGCTCCTGGTTGAGCCCAGGGCGAGCGAACGTGCCGGGGTCCGAGATGGTGCCGACCGTGATCGTGTCGGCGGTGACCCCCACGCTGCCCGTGGCTGTGTTCTCCTCGCCATCGGGCGCGGGTCCGCACACCTCCGTCAGCGACCCGAAGCTTCCCTCCTCGATCGCGGTGCCCAGCTCGGATTCGTCGACCGTCTCGACAGAGGACCGGCCCGACGCGTCAGCTCCCGCGGAATCCTCCTGACCGGCAGGACGCGTGCAAGCGCCGACCGTTACGACCATGGCCGCGACGAGGAGGGTCGTCGCGATCCGCCGAGAAGCCTTGCCCCGAACCACCATCTACCTGTTCCCCCCGCGAGTGGGACCTACTAGGGCAGGCCCCGCCGATCTGCTTCGCACCTCGGACCGATCTCGCCCAGCTCGATCAGGGTCCGATGCCTTGCGATCCGAGCCGAGGCCCGGATCCGTTGCCGGCCGCCCGCGTGGCCGGGGTCACACCGTAGCGCGCGGCAGAGGTCATCGCCGGGTGCCCGAAGCCGCTCAGGAGCGGGCGAGCTCCAGTAGGCGCTCCACCTTCGCCATGTCGAAGGGGTGGCCCAGACCGAGGATCACGTGGTCGGCGCCAGCCTCGATGAAGCCGTCGAGATCGTCGATCTCGGAGGCCTTGTTGAGCGACGCCGTACGCTCGACCTCGGAGGGGTCACGGCCCACCTTCTCGCACCACTCGTCGAGCACGCGGTTCTTGTGCGCCCAGACGTCGATCGGACCGAAGCTGTTCCAACCGTCGGCGTGGGTGGCGACGATTCGCAACGTCACCTTCTCTCCGCCCCCGCCCACGAGGATGGGCAGGCGCCCGATCGGAGGTGGAGGCAGCTTGGGCAGCCTCTCCTTGATCCTCACGATCGACTCCTCCAGGTAGCGCAGGCGCCCGGGAGCGTCTCCGAACTCGTAGCCGTACTCGTCGTAGTCGCGCTCGAACCAGCCGGCCCCCACACCCAGGTAGGCACGTCCACCGCTGATGTGGTCGACAGTTCTGGCCATGTCGGCGAGCAGATCGGGGTTCCGGTACGAGAGCGAGGTGACCAGCGTTCCGACCATGGCCTGGGAGGTGTCGGCCGCCATCGCCGACAGCAAGGTCCAACCCTCGAAGTGGGTCCCATCCTCTGGGCCGAAGAGCGGGTAGAAGTGGTCCCAGACCCAGATGGAGTCCACGCCGAGCTCGTCGAGGCGCTTCCACGCAGCTCTCATCGTGGCCACGTCTGTGTGCTGGGGCCACATCTGCACCCCGACCTTGCACCTCACCCGGCGGTCGCCTCCTGGATGTCTGCTTCGTCGTGCGATCCTCCGTCGGCCGTGGAAGGGTCGTCCTCGTCGTCGCGATAGAAGATGTGCAGCTCCTCGGCTGCCTCCTTGAGGCCCGACGTGTCGGCTCCCGGAGCAAGCCGCACCGTTGCCACGTTGCCGTTCACGTGGATGCTCTCGATGCCACCTCGGGCGAAGAAGGCCCGGGCCAGCAGGGCGGCGGGCGTGTCGCCCTCGGCCTGCTCGATCGACTCGAAGTGCTCGTGGCCCATGCCTGTGAGCACCCGGTTGGTCTCGAATCGGACGATCCCCGGCCTGGCCGAGGGCTTCTCGATGACGGTGACGGGCTGTCCCATGTACTGGAAGCTACCGGGCCGACGTTCGATCGGTCGATACGTGGGAGCCGCCTGCCGCGGTGCTCACCGCCTGGTCGTCGTGTGCCGCCACCCCCCACGCCACCACCAGGGACAGCACGATGGAGATGACGCCCAGGGCTGCGTGGACCACCTTGAAGCCCACGGCGTGATCGGCGAGGGCGATGGCCACGATGCGCACCACCCACACGACCGTCGTCCAAGCGGCGAAGGCGTAGAGAGCCGAGCGCATCCAGCCGTCCAGCTCGCCGTTCCAGGTGCGCGCCAGCACGATCAGAGCGACCACCACGAAGCCGAGGAACACTGCGGAGATCACCGTCGAAGTCACCTTGGCGGCGGCGGTCTCCTCCGCACTCGACCAGGCGTTGAACAGCCGCGTGATCCAGACGTAGGCCGTCCACACCGCCAGTGCAGCCAGCACCCACCAAAGCGCTCTAGGCATGGCCCCACCGTAGCTTCGGCCACCTGGGAGACCCCCATCCGTCGCCTGGCTCGACAGCGCCTCCGGGGTACTCCGATGGTCCTACCGGATCAAGGCCTGGATCTCCACGACCCTCACGGGCTGAGTGGTGGTGCGGGCCAACGAGCCGAGCGAACCCGACGAACCGTCGGTTGCCGTCCAGGAGACTTCGTAGGAGACCGTGGCGGTCACCTGGTACTCCCCGCTCCCCTCGCCCGAGGAGGGCCAGATGTAGGTGTGGGTGCACTCGCTCCACTGCTCGTCGGCAGGCCTGGCGGCGTCGAAGAGCTTCCCTGGGCCGTCGCACGTCAGCTCCGTCCCGTCGCCGAGGCTCCAGGTGACGGCCGTGGGCCGGGCGACGACGGTGGCCGTGACGCTGGAGACGGAGGCGGACGCTGCGCTCGACTCCCACGCCGATGCCACGGCGAGCCAGGTGGGGATCCCGAGGACCTGGTGACCCGGAGGGTTGAGCACCAGGGAGGGCGCTGGAAGGTCGAGCCGCTCGAGAGCACGCTCTGCGGCCCGCTCACCGCCCACCAGCCCTCCCAACGGGTCTCCGGGGTCGTAGACGACGAACCGCTCTTGGACCAGCGCTCCTCCGGCGTCTCGGCACATGAGCACGTAGAGGCGCCCGGCCCTCGGCGAGGTGGGCTCCGGCTCGATCACCACCACCTCGTAGACGGTCGAGACGTCGCCAGTCCCGTGGTAGGCGCAGGTCCACCTGGGGCCCGAGCCGCCTCCAGGACGCCTCCACTCCCCGACGCTCCCGTCCGGCCCTCTCACCGCGACCGCGACGGGGGTCCCGTCGACCACCCGCCCGCCCGTCTGGTTGGCCCCGTCCTCGAACGCTGCTCCGGCAACATCGGGATCACCAGAAAGTCCAAGGCAGAGAACCCCCGACAGGACCACAAGCGCGTTCACGAAGCGTCGCATGAGCCCACCCCATCGACGGACGTGAGCACGATCACGTCCTCTACCCTCCAGCCACCGTCAAAGACGAGAGTCGCCTCGCTTCGCCTGGTCACGACCCTCGAATCGAGGATCTCACCGGCAGGCGAGATGATGAGGCCGTCGTCGATCGAGCAATCGTCGACTACTGCTACTTCGTCCTGGACATGCCTGATCGATGCGTCGTGGTTGGCGACGCTCTCGGGTGGCGTTCTGAACCTCACGCCTGCGCTCTGGTTCTCGGCGATTCTCGTCCTCGCTCGCGCCAGCGCCGCGCCGGTGTAGTAGCGCTCGAGTCCCGGGTGCTCCGGATCCGGTGGGCTGTTGGCCGCCAACCACGTGTCCCAGTAGCCGCGGTAGGCGGCGAGGATCGCCTCCTCCTCCGAACCGCTCCCCGGGCGCTCCGTGGGGCCCTGCGACGCCGGCAGAGGCACGGCGGGCATGGACGTCGGCGCCGGGATGCCCTCGATCTCCTGCGAGCAACCGGCCAGCACGAGAACGAGGGTGAGCCCTCCTGCCGTCGCCAGCGCAGCGAACGTCGGCCTGACGGCTCCGCCAGGTTCCCGTCGTCCTTCCAACTTCGACAAGACCCTCACCCCCGATGCTGAGCACCCGCGCATCTAAAGCGCCAGGCACCCGACCAGCGGGCTCAGGTGCCTGCTGCACCCGATGCCCTTGCATGATGAGGCTATGAGCTATGTGCTTCGACATTCAAGTGGCTCATTTCACACCGCTTGCGTCTGTCAAGATCTGGCCGGAGGCGGACGCATCGACGCAGGTTCAGGAGGTTGGATGGCTGGCGTGCCGACGCTCGAAGAGTTCAGGGAAGAGGTCGTGAGCTTCCTGGACGCGCACGCCCAGCCGCGCCCGGAAGAGGACGCCGAGCGGCCCTTCCGCTGGGGGGAGGGCAGCGACAAGGTCGCGATCTTCGACGAGATCGACCCCGACGAGGAGCGAGCAGCGCTCGCGGCGGCAAAGGCGTGGAGGGCCAAGCGCTACGACGCCGGCCTGGCCTGGATCACGGGACCGATCGCCTACGGGGGCCGCGAGCTTCCGAAGGCGTACGACGACCTCTACTCCGGCCTGGAACGCTCGTACGCGACGCCCAGCCAGGCGTTCTTCGGCATCGGGTTGGCCATGGTGGTCCCCACGATCCTGGGCCATGGATCAGACGACCTGAAGGCGCGCTGGCTCCCGCCGCTGGTGCGTGGCGACCTGGTGGGTTGCCAGCTTTTCAGCGAGCCCGGGGCGGGATCCGACCTCGCCAGCCTCCAGACCCGGGCGGTGCGCGACGGCGACGAGTGGGTCGTGACCGGTCAGAAGGTCTGGACGTCCAACGCTCACTTCAGCGACGTGGGCGAGATCATCTGCCGCACCGATCCCGAAGCTCCCAAGCACCGCGGCCTCACCGGCTTCATGGTCGACATGCACGCGCCCGGCGTAGAGGTCCGGCCCCTGCGCCAGATGACGGGGGGGACCTCGTTCAACGAGGTCTTCTTCGACGAGGTCCGCGTGCCTGACGCCGACCGCCTGGGAGATGTGGACGGGGGGTGGTCGGTGGCCCTCACCACCCTCATGAACGAGCGAGCCGCCATCGGGGGCGGGATGGGGACCTCGATGAGCAGCGGTGGGGCGAGCCGCAACACCGTGAGCAGGATCCGCGAGCTCTGCAGGCAGTTCGGCGTGACCGAGGACCCCGTCGTGCGCGACAGGCTCGCCGACGCATACGTGCGCTTCCGCACGGCGCAGCTCACCAACGAGAGGGCGATGGCACGGATCCTGTCCGGCCAGGCCCCCGGTCCGGAGCTCTCGATCGCCAAGCTCGCCCTCACCTCCAACCTCTGGAGGGCGGTGAACCTCGTGGAGGAGATCCTGGGGCCGAGGGCGGTCGCCGACACCGGCGAGTGGGGCACCTACGCCTGGACCCAGCTCTTCCTCGGCCTTCCCGGGCTCAAGATCGCGGGCGGCTCCGACGAGGTGCTCCGCAACGTGATCGCCGAGAGGGTCCTGGGACTTCCCAAGGACCCGGGGATCGACTCCAGCGTCCCGTTCAAGGACCTGCTGGTCGGCACGCAGGACTCGGAGGGAGACACCTCCCGCTAGCCGGATCTCGCACCGGGCTCAGAGCCCGGGAAACGTGAGCTGCGGATCCGCCTGCAGCAGTCGCGGGCAACCCGTCCAGGGGATCGACTCCATGAAGACCCAGCTTCGGCGGTGGATCGTGGTGGGTCCGGCCCCCGCCAGCGCCATTCGGTGGCGGGGACAGGGGTAGCCCTTGTTGGAGTCGAACGAGTACGCCGGGAAGTGGGGCGACTCCGCGCGCATGACCCGGTCGCGGGTCACCTTGGCCACGATGGAGGCGGCTGCGATCGACACGCACGTGGCATCGCCCTTCACGACGGTTCGGGACACCCCCCCGCCCACGAAGTCCCAGCGCCCGTCGAGCAGCACGCGACCGGGCGTCACCCCGAGGCCCTCCAGCGCCCGCCGGGCCGCCAGTCGCTGGGCCTCCGACATCCCCAGCTCGTCGCACTCGGCGTGGCTTGCCGCTCCCACCGCCCAGGCCACCGCCCAGCCCGTGATCCGGTCGAACAGCGCCTCACGCTCACGTTCCGTGAGCATCTTGGAGTCACGGATCTTGTAGACGCGCCGATCCCGGGGCACGACGACGGCACCGACCATCAAGGGTCCGGCCCAGGCCCCTCGGCCCACCTCGTCGACGCCGACCACCACGTCGTGGCCGGCCTCCCACATCTCCCTCTCCAGGGCAAGCGACGGCGATCGACCCTTCAGCGCCCTGCGCAGCACGGGAGCAGTGGTCGCGCTCACGGCCGGAGCCAGGCGGGCCTCGGCGCTGCGTGTCCGTCGACCGAGCGCAGGACGTACATGGACGTGGGCCCCATGTCCTTCAGCTCGTGGGAGCCCAGAGAACGCAGGATGAACCGCGGGTCGTCCTGGACCGCGGCTGCGACCTCCTCGGAGACCATCACCGAGCCGGGGTAGGCGAAGGTCACCAGACGGTTCGCCAGGTTCACGACGTGACCGTAGACGTCCCCGTCCCGCTCGAGCACGGGACCGGCCGCCAGGCCGACCCGGACGTCGGAGAGCTCAGGGTCTTCACGGAAGCGGGCCGCCATCTCGAGGCCCAGCTCAGCCCCCTCACGCAGGTCCTCGTGCATGAACATGACCTCGTCGCCGATCATCTTCACGACGCGTCCCCCATGGGCCGAGACCAGGTCGAACGAGACCGCCTCGAACCTACCCACCACGTGGGCGAGGTCCTCGTCGCTGAGCTGCTGGGTGCGCGCCGTGAACCCCACCAGGTCGGCGAAGCCCACGAGCACGCCCTCGGCCCCCTCCGCTTCGGCCCGCATGATGCGCCGTCGGGCGGCAGCGGCCAGCTGGCGGCGCCACACGAACTCCATGACCTTCGGGAGAAGCGTCACCATCTCCAGGGTCCGCCTGGCGGTGAGCACAGGTATGCGCTGAAGCTCGCCGTCTGCTCCGAGGGCCCGACTCCCGACACCCCAGCCCAGGCGTATCGACTCCACCTGGGCGTTGGCGATCTTGGTCATCGCCGAGCCGACCACCCGCGCCATCTGCAGCGCCAGGTCGGGCTCGAGGAGGTCCTCGTCGATGAACGAGACCAGAGAGCCGAGCAGCTCCACGTCCAGGCGGCCGAACAGCTTCTCTCCGGGTCGCGGGTCGGCGAAGCCCAGGGCCCGCCAGTAGGCGCGGACCTGCTCGACGCTCACCCCGGAGAGCGCGGCCACCTCCACCACGTCGAGGTTGTGCTCCTCCGCTAGGACGAACTTCTCGAGGCCGAGGAGCTCCAGCGTGCCGTCAGCCTGGGCCTGAGCCACCTCCTCGGGCGGCACGCCCAGCTCCACGAGGATCTGGGGGAGGTCGATCTCGTTCATCCTGGAGACGATGATGCCAGGAGAACCTCGCCACGGGGAGACGTGGTCGACCAGCCGGGATCGAGGCTCGGCGCCGTGAGGGTCACCGTGCCCACCCCGGGGTTGGGGGCCAGCTCCCAAAGCAGCGCAGGTCGGCTCCCGTGCCAGCGAACCGCGTAGCCGAAGGTTCCGAAGACCGTTGGAAGGTCGTGCACCTCCCAACCCGAGCCGTACCACTCCCGGGGCACGCCCTCCGCGAGCACCAAGCCCGAGCGGTCCTCCCTCACGAGCATCCGGCGGACCTCGTCGTGGGCGTCTGAGGGCGCCGGGCCCGGCGCACCCACAGGGGCCGCCCGGTCGGCGTCGAGCAGGGCCTGGATGCGGCTAGACGCGAGTGCGCTCATGAGCCGGGCATCGGGCAGATCGAATCGAGGACCTTCCTCCAGGTGGCGAGCCCATCCCTTGACCACGTCGTCCGCGTCGGGGAACGTGGCGGGCACCACGTGCTCAGCTGCGGGTGCTCTGCGCATCGGGAGGACCAAGCGGATCTTGGCCGTGTGGGGAAGGGGGAAGATCACCGCGGCACTCGCTCTGCCCTGGGGGCTCACGGAGCGAGCCGGGAGGTCCGACCCGGCTCCCCCACCGGTGACCACCTCGCTCACGCGATCCTCGCTGGGCCCCGCCGCGACCCTGTTGGGCGCTCGCGGCAGCCACACCGCACCGGAGCCGTTCGCCACGATCCACCGGTCTCCCACCTCCAGCTCGTACACGCCGGCCCGACCGACGGCGGGTGCGGGCGGCACGAGGGCGAAGGCGACCGCGAACGGGATCGCCGTGCGGTTCTCCACCTCCACCAGCACCCAGCTCTCACCTCTCCCGGTGACAGCGAAGGCCGTGTGGACCGCGTCGCCACCGGGCACCCGCATGGCGGTCTCCACCACGGGCGCCCCGTCGATGCAGCGCTGGCGCACGGCGGCCTCGGCAGAGGGTAGGTGCCAACGGTCGTCGGCCCCGATCCACCAGTCGAGCGACCAGCCGTCGAGGACGGGCGTGACCTTCCCCGAGGGATCCACGGCTGCCCGCCCGGGGTGTCCGAGGGTGCCGAGGTGCACCGCTTGCTCCGACCGGCTCACGCGATCAACCGAGGTCGCGCAAGCCGTGCATCTCGTGGCGCTGCCGGCGATCGAGGAGCCGCGAGTAGGCCTCGGCGGCAGACGTCTCCCCCTTGATGACCGCATCGATCTGATCGGCGATCGGCATCTCCACACCGTGCTTGCGACCCAACTCCACCATTACGGCGACCGTCCGCACGCCTTCGGCGACCATCCTGGTCTCGGCCAGCACCTCCCCGATCTCGCGACCGCGGCCCAGTTGCTCACCCACGTTGCGGTTGCGGCTCTGGCGGCTGGTGCAGGTGACCACGAGGTCGCCGATGCCGGCCAAGCCCGCGAAGGTGAGAGGTTGGCCACCCATCTCCGTACCCAGCCGGCTCAACTCGGCGAGGCCCCGGGTGATGACCGCCGCCCTGGTGTTGTCTCCCGTTCCAAGGCCGTCGGCTATTCCAGAAGCGATGGCGATCACGTTCTTGAAGGCGCCAGCGACCTCACAGCCGACCACGTCGTCGTTGGTGTAGACGCGGAACCAATCGGTCGCGAAGACGTCCTGGAGCCTCTCGGCGATGGTTAGGTCGCTCATGGCCAAGACGCTGGCAGCCCCGTGACCTTCGAGGATCTCCCTGGCGAGGTTCGGACCCGTGAGCACCCCGCACGGGTGCCCGGGGAGCACCTCTGCGATCACCTCCGTCATGCGCTGGCGGCTTCCCTGCTCCAGGCCCTTGGCCAGGCTCACCACCGGCACCCAGGGACCGATCACCTCGGCGACCCCGGTGAGCGTGTCCCTGAAGCCGTGGGACGGAACGCCCATCACCACCACCTCGGCCGAGCCGACCGCCTCTTCCATGTCGGACGTGGCCCGCAGCGACGGGTGCAAGGTCGCGCCAGGCAGGTACCGGGTGTTCGTGTGGGCTGCGTTGATCTCGGCAGCCACCGCGGGGTCGCGCGCCCACAACGTGGTGGGGACGGCGTGAGCAAGGAGGTGGGCGACGGTCGTCCCCCATGAACCAGCACCCACGACGGCGGCCGGGATTCGCATGGGACAACCTTAGGACCCCGTTCCGCTCCGCCCTCCCGCACCTTCCCTCGACCTCGATGCGGCCGGGGCCCGCGGCGGCCTGGGTGCCGCCGGCTCTCTCACTTCGTGGACGGTGTCCATAGACTCGGCTCATGGACGCTCGGTCGGCGGGTTCTGCGCTCGCACCCGGATCGGGTCCAGTCGTCCTGGTGCCCGTGAAGGCGTTCCGCGACGCGAAGCTCCGCTTGGCCCCTGCGCTCAGCCGATCAGCGCGGGCAGCGCTCGTCCGCACCATGGCGTCGCGCGTCGTGCGTGCGGCTGGAGAGCTGCCCGTGGCGGTGGTCTGCGACGACGAGGAGGTGGCGGACTGGGCGGTCTCGGTCTCGGCACAGGTGATCTGGCGACCGGGCCGGGGCCTCAACGCTGCCGTCGCCGACGGCGTGGACGCCTTGGGCGCCGCCGGACACGACCAGGTGATCGTCGCCCACGCCGACCTCCCGCACGCCCGGGACCTCACCTGGCTCGCTGGCCTCGACGGTGTGACCATCGTTCCCGACCGTCACGACGACGGCACGAACGTGGTCGCGCTCCCGACCGGCGTCGGGTTCTGCTTCGCGTACGGACCCGGTTCCTTCGCTCGCCATAGGAAAGAGGCGGGAAGGTTGGGGCTGACCTTGCGCATAGTGCGCGAGCCCCGCCTCGGCTGGGACGTCGATCACCCAGAAGATCTGCGACCCCCTGCATGGAACGCCTGAGCGGTCTCGACGCGGGGTTCCTCGCGATGGAGACCTCCACGTCCTTCATGCACGTGGGGAGCCTCATGGTCCTCGACACCTCCACCGCGACCGGCCGCTTCGACTTCGACGCCATCCACGACCTGTACGCGGCTCGCCTCCACCTGGCCCCGCCTTTCCGCCGCAGGATCGTGGAGGTGCCGCTGGGCCTCCACCATCCCGTGTGGATAGAAGACCCCGCCTTCGATCTGGACCGGCACCTTCGCCACATCGCGGTGCCGTCGCCGGGCGACATGGGTGAGCTGTGCGAGCTGACAGGCCACCTGATGGCGATCCCGCTCGATCGCACCCGTCCGCTCTGGGAGACGTGGTTGATCGAGGGCCTCGACGACGGACGCGTCGCCGTCCTCACCAAGGTCCACCACGCCGCCATCGACGGAGCTGCGGGCGAGGAGCTCATGGTCGCCCTCCTGGACGACTCCCCAGATGCGCCGATCCCTCTCGCCATTGACCCCTGGGTGCCCGAACCCATCCCCAGCGACGCGCAGCTTGTGGCCCACGCCCTCGCCGACGCCACACGGGCTCCGCTCCAGGCTGCGGCGAACCTCCGCGACACCGTCGACGCCGGAACACGTCTTCGGGACGCCAGCCGCAGCGGGAGCCACGTGTCACCTCCCGCCCCGTTCAGCGCCCCGAGGACCTCGTTCAACGCCACCCTCAGCTCCCGGCGCTCCTACGCCGTTGCGAGCCTCCCCCTGGACGACGTGAAGGGGATCGCTCGTCGAGGCGAGGCCACGGTGAACGACGTGGTGCTCGCCGTTTGCGCCGGGGCCCTGCGCCGCTACCTCGACTCGAGATCTGAGAGACCGTCCGGGCCGCTGGTGGCGATGGTCCCCTTCTCGACGAGGCAACCCCGCGCCGATTCCCGCCGCGAGCAGGCGAGCGACGGCCCAGAAGGCGGGGCCAACCAGATCTCACCGTCGTTGACCAGCCTGGCCACCGACGTCGACGATCCGGCCGAGCGACTGGCGGCGATCAAGGTCGGGATGGGCGCCGCGAAGGAGTTGCAGCGCACCATCGGGCCCGGCACCTTCATGCGTTGGGCGGACCTCGCTCCCCCGATCCTCACCGGGTCTGCAGCCACCGCCTACTCGCGACTGCACGTGGCCGACCGCCACAACCCACTGTTCAACCTCACCATCTCGAACGTGCCCGGTCCCGCGATGCCCCTGTACCTGGCGGGTGCGCGGGTGGACAGCATCTTCCCGATCGGCCCGATGTTCCACGGAAGCGGCCTCAACATCACCACCCTGCGCTACCGAGACCGGATCGACGTCGGCTTCCTCACCTGCTCGGACCTGCTGCCCAACCCGTGGGCCCTTGCACGCTTCTCCACAGAATCGCTCGTAGAGCTGGCCGAAGCGCCGGTCTGACTTCGGGGTCGACCACAAGTACCCTCCCTGCCGTGTCCCCAGCTCGCGAGGACGCCCCCCAACCCCCACATCTGTCCCGGCGAAAGCTCCTGGTGGCGGCGGGATTCGGCGCCGCCAACCTGTTGCTGCTGCGCGCCCTCGGGCCCACGGCCACCTCGGCGGCCCAGGGCGGAGGGGTGCGGGTCACCCACGAGCCGGCTCCGCCTGCGGGACCACCAGCCATGGAGGGGGCCGCCCCTCCGCCGCCGTCGGCAAGCCACGTGTTCGACCGCGTGATCCTCGGCGGGAGGATCATCGACCCCGACACGGGCTACGACGCCGTTGCGAACGTGGGGATCGACGGCGACCGGATCACCTCCATAAGCACCGATCCCTTGCGGGGGAAGACGAGTCTGGATGCCACCGGACTGGTCGTGTCGCCGGGGTTCATCGACGTGCTGTCGTACGAGCCCATCCCCCACGGCGTCTGGTTCAAGGTCGCCGACGGCGTCACCACGAACCTGTGCATGCACGGGATCAACAACACCGCAGAGGGGTTCTTCGGCTTCTTCGGGCGCGCCGACCAGCGACCACCCGTGAACTACGGCGGAGCCTTCGACGATCCCTTCATCCGGAGCGAGATCCTCGACTTCCCCAACCGGGCGGCGACCAGCGAGCAGCGCGCCCAGCTGGAGGCGGTGTTCGAGGAGGGGATCCACGACGGCTGGCTGGGCGTGGACGTGGAACCCGAGTACACCCCCTACGTCACGGCCGAAGAGATCACGGGCCTGGCTCGGGTGGCGGCCCGCTACGGGCTACCCCTCTTCTCGCACATCCGCTACTCGTCGCCCACGCCCGCCGACCAGAGCAGCCTGGTGGCCATCGACGAGCTCCTCCGCGTCGCCACCGAGACAGGCGTGGCGGTGCACATCGACCACATCACCTCGATGGCAACCCACGTGATGGAACCGGCCATAGCCAAGGTCGACGAAGCTCGTCGGCAGGGTCTGAAGGTGACCGCCTGCCTCTACCCCTACGACTTCTGGGCCACCACCCTGGCCTCGGAGCGGTTCGCGCCAGGCTGGCAGCAGCGCTTTGGCATCACCTACGACGACCTGGAGATCCCGGGCACCGGAGAGCGCCTGACCGAGTCGAGCTTCGAGCGCTTCAAGAGAGACAACGTGCTGGTCGCTGCCCACGCGATCCCCGAGGCCGATGTGCGCGCAGCCTTGCTGGCACCGTGGACGATGATGGGTAGCGACGCCATCTTGGAGCCCGGCAACAACAACCACCCTCGGTCCACGGGGTGCTTCACCCGCACGCTCGGTCGCTACGTTCGGGAGGAGGGTGTCCTGTCGCTGCCCGAGGCGCTCTCCAAGATGACCATCCAGCCGGCGCGCTGCCTGGAGGGCCGTTCGTCGGCGATGGCACGGAAGGGGAGGCTGCAGATGGGGGCCGACGCGGACATCACGGTGTTCGATCCCGACACCGTGGGTGACCGTTCGACCATCTCCAATCCGGCCCAGGCTGCTGTCGGCGTCCAGTACGTTCTGGTGGGTGGTCAGCTCGTCAAAGAAGGGGATGTCCTCCACAAGGACATTGCACCGGGCCAACCGATCAAGCCCGACGTCTGACCAGGTCAGCGGATACTTTCTCACCCACCTCCGAGACCTATGAGCAGCACGATCCACGCGTCGCCGACACAAGCCGACCAGACCGATCAGTGATAGACAATGAACTAGGCTTTTGACGCCTGTAGACACAGCCACCAAGACTGGCCAAGCACCAGTCCGTCGACCCGAGAGGCACAGTCCAATGGCAGCTCGCAAGGCGATCCACGCCTATCTCAGCAACGAGGCTCACGACAACTGGCACGAGTTCGCCGCCGAGAACGGTGTCTCCGTCTCCGGTCTTCTCGAGGCGATCGCCGAGGACTGGAACCAGAGGTTGAAGGCGGCGAAGCCCTCCAAGGACACGGAAGCCCTCATCAAAGAGGCTCGTCGCATCGACGCCGTGAGGCGCCGGCGCGGCCGGGCCTGATCAGGCCGCCTCAATCCCCCTCTCCCCTGCGCTCGGGGTCGTCACCGCTCCAGGAACTCGATCAGCCGTGGATCCTCCACGACGTCACCTGAGGCGATGGCTTCCTGCAGCCGCTCGTCGGTGATGCACATCTGAGCCCACACGCCGTCGAGGCTCCCCTCGCTGCGGTGGGTGTCCAGCAGCTCCCGCCAGTGCCAGACGATGTCGGCACCGAACTCCGGGTTGCGCTCCACCGCCTCCGTGCCCACCACCACCTTCGACTCCACCTGCGCTCGCGTGCGCCAGGGGAAGTGGAAGATCTCCAGGCGACCGTCGTCGACGCTGCCGCCGGCGAGCCCCTCGACGCTGTGGTTTCCCATCGCCACCACCACCCCAGGGTCGGCCCGGTGGCAGACCTTGGGGCCCATGGGCTTGCCGTCCCAGTGCTCGGAGCGTGTCATCCGCCAGCGCATGCGCCGAGCGAAGAGCTCTCCGCTCTCGGGGCGAGCGACGAAGTTGTAGCGCCAGGCGACCACCGTGGCGATGCCCTCGGGGACCGCTGCGAACGTGCTGCGCAAGTCGCCCTCCGCGGGCCAGAAGAACTCGTCGCCGTCCCCGTTGATGACCCAATCGGCGTGGTGGTCGGTCGCCGCCATGCGAGCCATGCGCGTGACCCAGCGCGACTGCGCGTAGTCGTCGTCGAGCTCCACGATGAGCGTGAGCTTGCCGGCTCGCTCGTAGCGCTCCAGCACCTCCCTCGTCCCGTCGATCGATCCGTTGTCGGTGGCGATCACGTGGTCGACGCCGTTCGCGAGGTGGTAGTCGAGCACGGCCTCGATCGTGTCGATCTCGTCTCGCACCAGCAGCGTGAGGACGACCTTCGGCGCCCGCGTCCTGCGCCGACCGAAGAGCGGAGTCATGGCTGCGCTCCCCCACCCCTCACGAGGTCCCGGGCGATGCCGAGAGCCTCGGGAACCGAGGTGGCCTTGTGGGTGAGCGGACTGGCGGCGGTGGTGACGTCGATCAACTGGTGGACCTTCCCGTAGGAGTTGTCGAGCACGACGGAGGGTATTCCCGCCAGGAAGGCCAGCACGTGACCGTGCAGGCGGTCGGTCACGACCACGCGCCCACGGCTGAGCATCTCCAGCGCCCGACGCACCCAGCCCTGCGCCAGCGGCTTGAACGTGGCTACCGAGAGCGCGTGCACCAGACCCCGCTGGGCACGCACCGGTTCGCCGCCTCCCCCCAGCAGCTTCAGGTTGAGTCGGTAGGCCAGGCGGGCTCGACGCCCAGGTGGCCAGGGACCCTCGCCGGGCAGCGGGTGGAGCCAGTCCACCACCTCCACCTCCGCGCTGGGCGGTGGCGAGTCGTGGAAGCGTTCGGGATCGGTGCGCGAGAGCCAGACGATGTCGACCTGGGGATCGGACGCTCGCTGCAGCGGGCCGAGGCTGAAGACCAGGTCGGGGCAGTAGGCGACGGTTGCGTCGAACGAGCTCTTGGCGATCTCGACGCTCGCGGCGTCGCGGCAGAGGATGGTGGTCGCTCCCTGCGCCTCCACCAAGCGGGCGAAGCGGTCCCTGTTCGCGGTGTCGCGGAAGTGGATGCTCTGGGGCAGCTGGAGGATGGGTCTGCCGGGGTATGAGGCCATCACGCGCTCCCGCAGGGCCTGCTGGCTACCGGGGCCGGTGTAGAGGTCGCCCAGGTTGCCACCTGCGTTGAGCACGATCGTGCCCTTGGGGACCGCGCGCTCGAAGGCGGTCTCGTCGAACCCGTTCGAGCCGCAGCGATAGCGAAGGCCGCCCGAAAGGTCGCTCACCAGCTGATCGGCCGCCAACCACAGCGCCGAGTCGCCCGCGTTGCGGTGGTGGGGGAAGTTGAGCAGCGCCGCAGGTGAGGTGGCGTCGAGGTGGGCTCCGATCACCGACCGGGTCTCGGACCTCAGTCGCTCGATCAGCTCGATCCTGTCGTCACCGTCACCCACCGGACGAGCTTACGTTCAGGCCGTCTGTCGGACGCGAGGGGCCCCGGCTTGCAGCCGGGGCCCCTCTCCGTACTCAGCTCTAGGCGACTACAGCTCGGTGGGGATCACCGTGGTGTAGCGGTAGAGGAAGGCAGCCA
>CAZHBH010000034.1:0-24293 GCA_964530525.1 uncultured Rhabdothermincola sp.
TCGTCGGATCTGGCCATCACCAAGCTGGTCGACGGGCTCGACTCGGTGAACCTCTACTCCGGCGACAGCGGCACCTTCACCCTGGCCGTCACCAACAACGGCCCGAGCGAGAACCCAGGGCCCATCACCGTCATCGACACCCTGCCCGCAGGGCTGACCTTCACCGGCTTCGCCGGGACCGACGGCTCGGTTTGGACCTGTGACGACACGGCCCTGCCGGTCATCTCGTGCACCACACCCGACTCGCTGGCCGCAGGGGCTTCTCTGGTGAGCATCGAGCTGGACTTCACGGTCGACGGTGACGCCACAGAGGGTGCACCTGGTCTGGAGAACACCGCCACGGTGAGCTCTTCCACCTACGACCCGGACCCGTCGAACGACACCGACGAGGCCTTCGTGGTGGTCACCCACTCGGCTGACCTCGCCATCACCAAGGCCCACGCGGCCCCGTCGTTCACCGTGGGCCAGACCGGCACGTACACGATCGACGTGGTCAACAACGGTCCTTCGGCCAGCGTGGGTGGACTCGACGACCCGATCACCGTCTCCGACAGCCTGCCCGCAGGCCTGACCCCGACGGCCGTGGATGCGGCGGCCCCGTGGTCCTGCGGCATCGTCGGCCAAGTGGTGATCTGCGACTTCTCGGGCTCGCTCCCCGCCGGCGACTCACTTCCGCAGATCACCGTGACGGTCGAGGTGGGCGTGGAGGCCGAAGGCGGCGTCACCAACGTGGCCACGGTGACCCCGTCGGAGACGTACGACCCCGACATCTCCAACAACACCTCCGAAGACCCGACCGACATCACGCCTTCGGCCGACCTGGCCATCGTGAAGGAAGCTGTCGGCAGCTTCCAGGCAGGTCAGCAGGGCACCTTCACCTTCGTCGTGACCAACAACGGGCCCTCCGCCTCGGTGGGCACGCCGGGTGACCTGATAGATGTGAGCGACACGCTGCCCGCCGGGCTCGTGCCCACGGCTGTCACCGGCTCGCCCGACTGGCTCTGCGGCTTCGCCGGCCAGGACGTGAGCTGCACCTTCGAGGGGACGTTGGCCGCTGGCGAATCGCTGTCGACCATCACGGTGACGGTCGACGTAGACCAGGACCTCGATGGCGACACGGTGAGCAACACGGCCACGGTCACCCCGGGGGCCACGCTCGACCCGGACCTCAGCAACAACTCCGACGAGGTGGAGGTCACCGTCGACCCCTCGGCAGACCTCGTCATCACGAAGACCGTGGACGACGCCGACATCTACAGCGGTGAGACGGCCACGTTCCGACTGGACGTGACCAACAACGGCCCCAACGACGCCGCCGGTCCGATCACGGTGGTCGACACGATCCCCGTGGGGCTCGTCACCCCGATCGCCGGCTCCGGCTCCGGTTGGGCATGTGACGTGGTCGGCCAGGTGGTGACCTGCACCCTTCCGGGCCCGCTGCCGTCGGGGGCGTCGGCCTCTCAGATCACCGTGACGGCGGTGGCCGGGGGCGGAGCTGCGGAGGGATCTCCGCTGGAGAACGTGGCCACGGTGTCGAGTCCGACCTACGACCCGGACACGTCGAACAACACCGATGAAGCCTTCGTGGTGGTCACCCACTCGGCAGACCTCGCCCTCACCAAGAGCGTGGACGAGTCGCAACTCGACACGGGCCAGACCGCCACGTTCCGCATCGAGGTGACCAACGAAGGCCCGTCGGCGAGCGTGGGAACGCCGGCCCAGCCCATCAGGGTCGTCGACACGCTGCCCGACGGCTTGGTCGCTCCCGTGACGGCGTCGGGTGCCCAGTGGGACTGCACGGTGGCGGTGCCCACCATCACCTGCGACTGGGAGGGCTCCCTCGCCTCCGGCTCGGACCTTCCGCAGATCGTCGTGACGGCGCTCGTCGACGGTGGAGCCGCCGAAGGGGTTCCGTTGGTCAACGAGGCCACGGTCGCCCCGGGCGTCACCCACGATCCCGACATGGCCAACAACACCGACTCGGCCTCCGTCGAGGTGACCCACGTGGCGGACCTGGCCATCACGAAGAGCCACGCCGCCGACTCGTTCTACGTGGGCTACACCGGGACCTACATCATCGGCGTGGCGAACGACGGACCGTCGCCGAGCGTCGGGACGCCATCGGATCCCATCACCGTCACCGACACCTTGCCGACCGGGCTGACGCCGGTGTCGCTCGACGCCACCGGTTGGGACTGCGCGATCGCGGGCCAGGCCGTGACGTGCGAGCACGTCGGGTCCGTGGCGGCCGGGTCTTCGCTGCCGGCGATCAGCATCACCGTCGAGGTGGGAGTGGCGGCCGAGGGCGGCGTGGTCAACGTGGCCACCGTGATCCCCGGCGAGACGGAGGACCCGGACCTCAGCAACAACACGGCGGAGGACCCGACCGACATCACGGCATCGGCCGACATGTCGATCGTCAAGACCTCCGGTGAGTCGTTCGTGGTCGGACACGAAGGCACGTTCAGCTTCACGGTCCACAACGCGGGCCCGTCGCAGGCGGCATCGCCGATCACGATCACCGACACGTTGGCAACCGGTCTCACCTACGTCTCCGCCACGTCCACCGACGCGTGGGCGTGTGTGGCGGTCGGCCAGGACGTCACCTGCACCCTCGCAGAGGCGTTCGCCGCCGACCGCACCTCGGAGGTGACGATCACGGTGTCGGTGGATGCCGAGGTCGATCCCGAGGTGATCAACTCGGCCACGGTGGCCAGCCCGACGTTCGACCCCGACGAGTCGAACAACACCTCGGGGACGGAGGACCCGTCGACCCCGACCATCGACCTGGTGCTCGAGAAGAGCCACACGGTCGACTTCCTCGTAGGGTCGCAGGGCTCCTACCTGATCGACATCGCCAACAACGGCCCGTCGGTGAGCACGGGTGTGATCACCGTGACCGACACCGTCCCCGCCGGGCTCACGCCCATCAGCGCGGCCGGCACCGGTTGGGCGTGCGACGTCGTGGGCCAGGACGTCACCTGCACCCTGGAGGGCACCGCCGGGCCGGGTGAGTCGTACCCGCTGCTCACCGTGACGGTGGACGTCGGTCCCGAGGCCTACCCCGGCGTCACCAACACGGCGACGGTCACGCCTCCTCCGGGCTACAACGAGGACTTCCCCGAGAACAACACCGACAGCGATCCGACGATCGTGGGCCCGCTCTCGGACCTGGCCATCGTGAAGACGCACGAAGGTGAGGCCCGTGTCGGAGTGCCCCTCACGTGGGTGCTGGCGGTGTCGAACCTGGGACCGACGGACACGCCGGGACCCGTGGTGGTCACCGACGCGCTGCCCGAGGACTTCGAGGTGACCTCGGTGACCGGTGCGGGCTGGGACTGCGCCCTCGAGGGCCAGGAGCTCGAGTGCGTCGACGCCGACGGCCTGCCCGTGGGCGACGCCACCCCCATCGAGTTGGTCGTGGTGCCCCAGCCTGGGAGCGAGGGGAGCTCCACTAACACCGCCCACGTCGAGGGACCGGCCGTCGATCCGGACCCGAGCAACAACACCGACAGCGACGTGGTGGACGTCACCCCGACCGTCGACCTCAGCCTGACGAAGGTCGTGGTGGGACGGGTCATCTCGGGTGGTCCGGCCACGTGGCGACTGACGGTCAGCAACCACGGCCCGTCGGTCGCCACCGACGTGGTGCTCACCGACAACCTTCCTGAGGGGCTCGTCTACCAGAGCGCTTCGGGAGACGGCTGGAGCTGCACAGCCGCGGGGCAGACGGTCACCTGCACGCTGTCGGGATCGATACCGGTCGGCACGTCGAGCGTGCTCGAGCTGGTCACCCTCGTGACAGCGCCCGCCGGCGATCCCGTTGCCAACAACGCCAGCGTCGTGGGAACCGGCATCGACCCCCACGACGGGGACAACGAGACCACCACCTCGCCGACCGTGGTCGAGGAGCCCTCGAAGCCCGACGACGGTGGCGACGACGACGATTCGGACGGCACCGGCGGGGGAGCGCGTGGCGGGACCGGCACGCTGCCCCGCACCGGACAGGAGGTCGCCCCGACGATCTGGCTGGCCGTGCTGCTGGTTCTGGCCGGCTCGGCCCTGGTGGCACTCACCTCTCGGCGGCGCCGCCGCACCCGGCGCATCTGACGGACCACGCCGCCAGGAGGGCCCCTCCGGGGGCCTCCTGGCGAGCGTGAGAGCCCGTTAGCGTGAGGCCGTGCACAGCGAAAGGGTGGTGTCGCCGGCCCGGCTGCGTCGCCTTGCCGAGGAGCTTGAGGAGGCCGGGGTCTCCCTGGGGCGATGGATCCGCGACTCAGGAGCCCTGCTCGACGAGCTCGACTACGCGCTCCGCCCTCCGGTGCACGAGCGTCGCATCCCCACCTACGGCTGCCTCGTCCTCCCGGCTGTGGCCCCGAGCGAGTGGGGTGGCCCGACCGGGCTGGAGGTGACGGCGAGGGCGAACACGAGGTGGCGAGACGACGACGCTCGTCGATTCGCCGACGGCCTCGCCAGCTGGGTGGTGAGGGGCGAGGAGCGCATCGAGACCCTCGCGGTGTTCGACAGGGCGGCGGGATCCGAGCGTGACCTGGTGGTGCTGGCGGCCGCTACCGAGAGCACCATCGTGCAGCGCCACCCGGCAGGGATGGTCCGCATGGTCGGAGCCCCCGGGGTGGCCCGATGGGACGGGATGACCTGGCACCAGGAGCCTCCGGTGGGGCTCTGGATAGATGCCACGGGATCGTGCGTCGACGACGAGCAGCGCGCCACGTTCACCCGGCTCCTGACGTTCGCGGTGCACGACTTGGGTGCGCGTGGCATCGGCGCTCTGCTCGTGCTCCGCAGCTCGGCGCCCAGCGCTCCCCGATGGGAGGCGAGGATGGAGTCGCCGCCACCGCTGCGCATCGACCGGCCGTTCGACCTCGCACCGCTCCGGCACGTGCTGTCGCAGCTGGACGGGGCTGCGGTGTTCGACAGCTCGGGCGCTCTGGAGGCGCTCGGGGTCCGCCTGATCCCCAGCCCGGAGGCCGAGAACGGTGTGGATCCCCTGCGGGGCACCAGGCACACCGCCGCCAGGCGGTACAGCTACGACGACTCCGAGGCGATCGTGATCGCGGTCAGCGAGGACGGGCCGGTCACCGTGCTAAGGCGAGGGGAGCTGATCGGGCGCTCCGTCCCGTTGCCGGATCAACCTCTGCTGGTGCCCGCGGACGTGGAGGATCCGGGGGCGTAGGTCTCAAGATCTGGGCTCTCGCCACATGGTCATCATCGGCGGTGCGCCCTTCGGCATGCGCAAGGGTCCCCGTTCCACGAAGCCGTGACGTGCGTAGAACGGTACGTTCCGTGGGTTCGAGCTCTCGAGGTATGCAGGCACGCCCTCGGCGTCGCAGCGCTCCAGCATGGGCTCCAGCACAGCGGAGCCCGCTCCCTTCCCCTGCTGGTCGGCTCGGGTGCCCAGGCTCTCCAGGTAGTAGTGGGGCTCGCGAGGGTGGGCACTCTCCATGGCGTTCAGCAGGCCGATGCAGGCGGGCAGTCGCCAGCGGAACGCGGCCACCGAGGCAGGGGCCAGCGCCAGCGACTCGCGCAGCGGACTCTTCCACTTGTCCACGTCTCGCCACACCGCCGCGCTGGCGCCGTCGTCGGTGACGAACGCGAGGTGGTCGTCGTGGCGAAGGACCAAGCTCACGTCCCTGCGCCAGAAGCCGCTCAGCCTCGCCTCGGTGTCGTCCAAGCCGGTCATCCACCGGAAGCTCGGATCGTCCCGAAAGGCACTCCCGAAGGTCGCGGCCATTCCCCCCAGGTCGGCCGCAGTCGCTCTGCGCGCGCTCGTCATCGGCCAAACGTAGCCCCGACTGCCCGGACGGCCCGGAAGGTTTCCTCTGGCGCTGACGACTGGCCAGAACGTCGTTCTGTAAACTCTGATCCAAGTTTTGGAAGCGGAAGAGCGAGGGATCCGTGGAGCTGGTGGTAGGAGAGGTCTTTCGGAACGCTGCACGCGCGGTGCCCGAGCGCACGGCCCTCGTCGACGGGGCACGATCGATGTCCTTCGCTGAGCTCGACCGAGCAGGCGACCAGGTGGCCCAGAGGATCGCCGACAGCGGGACTCGCCTCGGGGATCGCATCGTGGTCTGGGGCGGCTCGCCGTTCGAGCTGGGTCCCCTGCAGCTGGGCATCGCACGAGCGGGTGCCGTGTTCGCCCCCCTGAACGCGAGGTTCGGACCCCGCGAGGCGGCAGAGGTGGCCGAGGTCGCCTCTCCGCGGCTGGTGCTACTGGACGACGCCCACAAGGAGGTGTGCGGGGAGCTCCTCGATGCCCTGGGCGAAACCGCTTGGATGACGCTCGCCGACGTCGGCATCCCCGGGCTCGGAGGCAGCGTGGGCGCCGGTGCAAGGGTCTCCGGTGGACCGCCGTCTGTGGAGGGGCTGGAAGGTTCCAGCGACCACACGGTCTTCTTCACCAGCGGGAGCACCGGCAAGCCCAAGGCGGTGGTGGTGTCGCACCGAGCTACCGTGATGCGCTGCCACCCTGGAGCCCAGGTGGAGCCCAGGGGCACCCTGGTCTGCCCGTTCCCGCTGTTCCACATGGCGGCGTGGACCCTCGCCTTCCAGCAGTGGTTCGCCCGCGACGGGATCATCTTCACCCAGGGTGCGACGGGTGAGGAGATCTGCAGGGCGATAGATGAGAGCCGGGCCGAGCGCACCTACCTGATACCGGCGATGTGGCGGCGAGTGCTCGACCACCTCGACTCGCCGGAAGGTAGGGGCTACGACCTGAGCAGCCTGCGCTTCGCGGACACCGGCACCTCCGCCACGCCACCAAGCCTCCTCGCGGAGATCGGCAGGCGGTTCCCGGGGGCAACACGCCGGGTCTTCTACGGCTCCACCGAGGCGGCCAACGTCACCTCCCTCGACGAGCACGACATGTCGCGCAAGGCCGGGAGCTGCGGGGTGCCCAGCCCGCTCGTGGAGGCGCGGGTGTCTTCTGAGGGAGAGCTCCAGGTGCGCAGCCCGCTCATGTTCGACCGCTACCTAGACGACGAGGAGGCGACGGCGGCGGCGTTCGACGGCGATCGCTGGTACAAGACAGGCGATCGTGCCGAGATAGACCCGGAGGGCTTCGTGTTCATCACCGGTCGCATGGGCCACCTGATACGCACCGGCGGCGAGGGAGTGGACCCCCAGGAGGTGGAGGCCGTGCTGGCCACGCACCCCTCGATCGAGGACGTGGCGGTGGTGGGGATCCAGGACCCCGACTGGGGTGAGGTCGTCTGCGCCGTGGTGGTGCCCACCGAGGGAGCCGAGCTGCCTTCGGTGGGCGAGCTGCGAGCGCACTGCCAGGGCGTCCTCGCCGACTTCAAGCACCCGCGTCGGGTGGAGGAGACCGAATCGATACCCCGAACCGAGGCCACCATGCAGGTGCAGCGGTCGCTGCTGGTCGAGCAGCTGGTATCGAGGGCGCGCCTCAGCTGATGTCGAGCGCCCTCAGGGCGAAGGAGACCAGCAGGTCGGTCTCGTCCTGGGTGGGCGTGGTGCGGGCCAGGACGTGGCTGGTCATGGTTCCCGTGGTGAGGTGGTAGATCGCGAGGGCGTCGGCACCGGGATCGGGCGAGCTGGCCGTTCCTGCCTCCATCGCCTCCTCGACCGCCGCCACCAGTAGGGCGACGATGGTGTTCACCGACTCCTGTTGCTGTTCGGGGTGCTGCTCGGTGAGGCGGCCCAGGTTGCTGATGAACGGCCGGGTCCTCGCCGCGGCAGCGGGGTCGACCGCTTGTGCCATGACCCCCTCGATCCAGGCCCTGATGCGCGCCGCAGGGTCGGTGGCCTTCTCCATGCGGTGCTGGAGGTAGTTCCTCAGGCGCCTGCGACCGTCGTCGAGCAGAACCAGCAGGAGGTCGTCCTTGCTGGGGAAGTGGCGGTAGAAGGCCTGCGTCGACAGACCTGCCTCGGCGAGGATGTCGCGAACCCGGGGATCCACCGTCCCGGAACGCTCGATGACCTTGTAGGCGGCCTCGACGATGCGGGCGATCTCGTCTGCGGCGACGTCGTAGCGGGCGCTCACCGTGCGGTTGATCGCAGCCTGGACGAGCGGCCGATCGTGCAGGTCGTCGCCGGGCATGTCGGTGAGGCCGGGGCCCTGTGAGGTGGAGGTTCGACGTGGAGGCAATGGCAGAACGCTGTTCTGTGTATTAGGATACGACGTTGTGAGAACACCGTACTCGGTTCGCTCGAAGCTTACGCGAGCGAGATGTCGGCTGTGAGCATCCAGCAGACGACCCGCGTCGTCGTGGCGACCGGGATCGGCGGGCAGGGCGTGCAGCTTGCCGCCCAGGTGCTGGCGTCGGCCGCGATGTTCGAGGGCTTCGAGGTCCAGCTGGTTGCCAGCTACGGCGGGATGATGCGTGGGGGCAACACGGAGGCCACGATCGCCATCGGGGAGGGTCCTGTGGAGGTGCCACCTGTGGCGCCCACGACCTGGGCCGGCCTGCTGATGCACCACGAGCACCTCGACCAGCTCGTCCCGCGGCTGACCGCTACCAGCGTCGTCTACGTCAACTCCTCGGTCGTGCCGGCAGGCGTCCTCGCCGGTGCCCCCGGCATCGAGGTGAGGGTGCCGGCGGTGGAGCTGGCCGTGGAGGCGGGCGACGTGCTCGCAGCGTCCATGGTGCTCCTGGGCGCCCTCGCAGGCGGGACCGGGCTGGTGAGCCTCGACTCGCTCGAGGCGGCGGCGACGGCGGCCCTCCCCAGCTACCGCGCCCAGCACGCCGCCCTCAACCACCGTGCTCTGGGTCTCGGATACGCGTTCCCCTTCGAGGGACCACAGGCGTGGTCGACCGATCGGGGCACCTCGTGAGCGCGGGGGCTGAGGGGCAGGACAGGGCCGTGGAAGTGGTCCGCTCCCGCGGGACCGTGGTGATCAACAGGGACGCTTGCAAGGGGTGCGACCTCTGCATCGACGCGTGCCCCCCCGGCGTGCTGCGCATGACCACCACGGAGCTGAACGAGCGGGGCTACCGGTACCCGATCCTCTTCGAGGGCTGCACGGCCTGCAAGGCCTGTTCGCAGATCTGCCCCGACTTCGTCTTCCAGGTCTACAAGTACGACGAGCCGCTCGACCGCCCGCTCGAGGGGGACGCCGGGTCGTCGGGCATGAACGAGGAGGTCGCTGCCCGATGACCCGGCGGCTGATGGAGGGCTCGGAGGCCATCGCGGAGGCGATGATCATGGCGGGCTGCCGGTTCTTCGCGGGATACCCCATGACACCGTTCACCGAAGTGCTCGAGCAGATGGCGAAGAAGCTCCCGCCCGTGGGCGGGGTGTGCATGAACGCCGAGAGCGAGCTGGAGGCCATCGGCATGGTGTGGGGGGCGGCGGCCACCGGCACGCGGGCAGCCACCGGATCGGTGGGCCAGGGGCTCTCTCTCATGCAGGAGTCGCTCTCGGAGGCCTCGCTGGCGCGGCTGCCGTTCGTGGTGTTGAACATGGCCCGATCCCAGGCCGACTACTTCCAGGCGACTAGGGGAGGAGGTCACGGCGACTACCGCACCCCGGTGCTGGCGCCCATCGACGCCCCCGAAGCGGTGGAGCTGGTCCAGCACGCGTTCGACCTGGCCGACGAGTGGCGGAACCCGGTGCTCGTCTACGGCGACTACTACCTGGCGCACACCTCGCTGGCCCTGGAGATCCCCCAGCGCGACCCGATGCTGCTGCCCACGAAGCCGTGGGCCCTCGACGGGAGCTCCGGAGGCACGGGACGGGCGAAGCTGGTGTCGTTCCTGGGCGACGGCAAGCAGCGCGACGGCGCCGGCTACGACCTGTCGGACTACTACGCGCGGATGAGCGAGCACTGGCGGGCGATGGGCAGCTCGATAGAGCCGATGGTCGAACTGCGGCACACCGACGACGCAGAGCTGGTGCTCGTCGCCTTCGGGACTCCGGCGAAGTTCGTCCGCTACGTGGTGGGCGAGCTGAGGGCGGAGGGCATGCGCGTCGGCTACGCCCGTCCGATCACGCTCTACCCCTTCCCTACGGCGGCGCTGGCCGCCTTGGCGCCCGGTGTCAAGGCCTTCGCGGTGTACGAGAACAGCGCGGGGCAGATGGTGGACGACGTCCGCCTGGCCGTCCTCGGCGGTGCGCCCGTGGAGTTCATCGGCGGGCTCACCATGGACAAGTCGGCCTTCGGCATCGGGCCCGACCTGGACGTGGCCGTCATCCGGGCCCGCGTCGAGCAGGTGGCGGAAGCTCACGGGATCCACAGGAGGCTTTGACGTGAACGAGCAGCTGAGGGTCGTCCCGACCGACGAACCCCCCACGCGACCGAGCAGGCTCGTCGACGACTTCACCCCCGAGCTGATCGACGTCGGCGAGCACCACCTGTGCCCCGGGTGCGGCGAGCCGGTGGCCATGAGGCTGATGGTGGAGGTCTTGGCCGAGCTCGACCTGGTGCACCGGTCGGTGGCCGTCTTCGGGATCGGTTGCTACACGGCGTTCTCGAACAACCTCGACTGCGAGGTGCTCCAAGCACTGCACGGGAGGGCGCCGTCGGTGGCCACCGGCGTGAAGCGGGCGAGGCCCGACCTCGCGTGCGTGACGGTGCAGGGCGATGGCGACATGGTGAACGAAGGACTCCAGGAGCTGCTGCACACCGCCGCGCGCGGTGAGGCCGTCACCTGCGTGCTGCTGAACAACGGCGTGTTCGGTGAGACCGGCGGGCACATGACCTCGACGACCGTGATAGGTCAGCGCACCAAGAACACCCTCGACGGTCGCGACCCCCACCTGCACGGCCAGCCGATACGGGCGGCCGACCTGGTGGCCCAGCTCGACGGCGCCGCCTACGTGGCGCGCGGAGCCGTGAACACGGCGGGCAACGTGGCCAAGACCAAGCGCATGATCGAACGTGCGCTGGAGGTGCAGCTCTCTGGCGCCGGGTTCTCGTTCGTGGAGATCCTCACCATGTGCCCCACCGGTTGGTTCATCCGCACCGAAGAGGCCCCCGACTACCTGGCGGGCACGCTTGCAGGCGTGCACGTGGGAGGCGTGTTGAAGGACTCCCTAGCCGGCTGAGGCCCCTCAGCCGACCTTCGTGTCGACCAGGTTCTGGAGCGGCTCGCCGTCGATGTAGCGGCGCAGGTTCGAGCGGAACAGCTCGTAGAGGTTGGCCCAGAACCTGTCGGGCGAGGTCGCCGAGTGGGGAGAGATGAACAGGTTGGGGACGTCCCAGAGGGGAGACGACTCGGCCAGGGGCTCGTCTCGGACCACGTCGATGGCGGCTGCCCCCAGGTGCCCCGAGGTCAGCGCCCCCACCAGAGCGTCCTCGACGACCGCCGAACCCCTGCCGACGTTGCAGAAGAACGTGCCGGGCCTCATGGCGGCGAAGGCCGCCGCATCGAAGAGGTCGATCGTCTCGGCCGTCTCGGGAACCGCTGCGACGACCACGTCGGAACGGGCGAGGAGCTCTCCCAACCGGTCGTGGGTGAGCAGCTCGTCGACATCGGGATCCACCTGGCCGGGTTCGGCGCTGCGCCGGGTGGCCACGACCTGCATCCCGAACGCGCGGCCCTTGCGTGCGACCTGGCGTCCTATTGCGCCGAGACCCACGACCCCCAGGGTCGAGCCGGCGAGCTCGCGCCCGTAGGCGGGAGTCCAGCGGTGCTCGACCTGGGCCGAGTCGATCTCCGGCAAGCGCTTCCACACCTGCAGGACGCGGCCCATCACGAACTCGGAGATGGACACGGCGTTGACCCCGGCCGCGGACGTGAGCTGCACCCCGTCGAGCCCCGCCGACAGCAGCTGGCTCACGCCGGCGCCCATGCCCTGCACCCATCGGAGGTTGGGAGCCAGCCGCGTGATGTCGAAGGGCAGGTCTTGGGCGAGCACGACCTCGACGCGGCTGAAGGCGTCGACCTGCTCGTCGGTGAGCTCGGGTGCCTCGGACCTCAGGTCTGCGGCGGGATCGGCGCCCCGCTTGGTGCGCAGGGCGTCGTCCTCGACGTAACGCACGTCGAGGATCTCGATCCGCTCGTCCATCGAGCGGATCGCAGCGAGGTCGGAGTCGAGCTCCTCGGCGGGTCGGGCCTCCCAGACCGACGGGTAGGTGATGCCCACGACGATGGATCGATCGGGCTGCACGGCGACTCCTCTGGTTGGGCGGGGGGAGTCCGACGGGCCCCCGAGGTCGGTAGCTGCTGTGAGATCGAGATTCTCGTTGACAAGAACGATCGTAGATCGCCGGTCCTGCGTGAGCAAAATCATTGTACTTGAAACTGAGATCAGTGTTCTGTACGGTTGTGCCGTGGGACACATCGTCCGCGTAGATGCGGTGGAGAGGCACTTCGACGCTGGGAAGAGGGTCGTCCACGCCCTCGGTCCTCTTTCGCTCGAGGTCGCCGACGGCGAGTTCCTATCGATCGTCGGGCCCTCGGGTTGTGGCAAGAGCACCTTGCTGAGGATCATCGCCGGACTGGTAAAGCCCTCGGTCGGCTCGGTTGAGATCCGCCACAAGGACCCGGCCAGGTCTCTCATGGCGATGGTCTTCCAGGACCACAGCGTCTTCCCCTGGAAGACCGTCGAGGCCAACGTGCGCTACGGGCTAGACATCCGCGGCACCCTGCCCCGCGGCAAGCGGGCGGAGGTGGTGGCGGCTCAGCTCGCACGCTTCGGGCTGACCGACTTCGCCAAGGCCCTCCCCGACACCTTGTCGGGTGGCATGCGCCAGCGGGTCGCCATCGCCCGGGCCCAGGTGCTCCAGCCCGAGATCATGCTGATGGACGAGCCCTTCGCCTCGGTCGATGCCCAGATGCGCACCCTGCTCCAGGACGAGCTGGTCACGCTGTGGGAGGCAGATCGTCGCACCGTGGTGTTCATCACCCACAGCATCGAGGAGGCCATCTTCCTCAGCGACAGGGTGACGGTGATGTCGGCCCGCCCCGGCACGATCTGTGCCGAGTTCGAGGTGCCCTTCGGCCGGCCGCGCGACCACTCGATCCGAGGATCGGCAGACTTCGCGGCGCTCCACGAGGAGATCTGGGAAGTGCTTCGAGCGGAGGCGACCAAGCCCCTGCAGTCGGTGGAGGCTGCGTGAGCACCCGGGACGCTGCTGCAGGCGCCCCCGCGGGCGCTCCCGAGGTGCATGGCTCCGCGGCACCGGGCATAGACCGCGCGGGGCCGACCGCTCAGCCGCTTGTCGGGGGGCCGTCAAGGGCGTCCACGAGCGATGGCCGCCGGGGCCGGAACGGCGAGGTGATCGTCAAGCGCCTCCCCGGCCGCGAGGAGAAGGACCCCGCGCTCTACCGCAGGCGCCGCCGCCTGTTGGAGGTGGTGCTCGCAATAGCGGTCCCGGTAGCGGCCCTGGCCCTGTGGCAGCTGGCTGCACAGGTCGGCTGGCTCGACCCCAAGTTCTTCCCCGCTCCCACCCGGATCTGGGAGACCACGAGGGACCTGATCGAGAGCGGGCGGCTCCAGAGCGACACGTGGCTCACCTCGAAGCGAGTCCTCTACGGCTTCGGGTTGGGGTGCGTCTCCGGCATCGTCGTGGCGGTCGCGTTGTCCATGTCGAGGCTGGCGCGCGCGGCGCTCGAACCGACGCTCTACGGCCTCTACACGGTCCCGAAGCTCGCGCTGCTCCCCTTGCTGCTGTTGATCTTCGGCATCGGGGAGTCGTCGGTGATCCTGCTGATAGCGATCAACTGCTTCTTCCTGGTGTTCATCCCGGCGCTCCACGCCTTCGCCACGGTGCCCGAGGGCTACCAGGAGGTCGCCAAGTCGGTGCGGTCGAGCCGGTGGCAGACGTTCCGCCACGTCTCTTGGCCGTCTGCTCTGCCAGAGATCTTCGTGTCGTTCCGCATCGCGGCGGGAGCAGCCGTGCTCACCGTGGTGGCGGTGGAGTTCGTGACTGGCCGCGAGGGACTGGGGTTCCTCATCTGGAACTCCTGGAACCTCTTCTTCGCTCCCCAGATGTACGTGGGGATCGTCGTGGTGGCCGTCCTCGGCGCGCTCTTCACCTTGTTGGTGGGCGCCGTGGGCCGCCGCCTCACCCCTTGGAGCAAGGAGCGGTAGGGGCGCTCCACGAAGGGCTTCGTTTCCTCAACCAGACCAGGAGGCATCAAGTGCGAAGGTTCAAGAACGCAGGGCTCGTCCTGCTGGTTGGCGTGCTCGTCACAGCGGTCGCCGCGTGCGGCTCCTCGGGCGACTCGGGCCAAGCCAGTACGGCTACGACCAGCCCTCCCAGTCAGAGCAGCGACCCGTTCGCCCCCAAGCCGCTGGCACAGCCGGCGACGATCACGGTGGTGGTCCCGCCGCCGGGCGAGTTCGCCCTCCCGTTCTACGTGGCCGAGGCGACCGACCAGTTCGCCGAGGAGAACCTGACCGTCGAGACGGTGACCACAGACCCCACCAGCGCGTTCGCGCTGCTGGCCAGGGGTGATGCCCAGTTGATGGCCACGGGCTTCCTGCCATCCACCATCACCGCGATGAACGAGGGCCTCCCGCTCGTGTGGGTCGGCTCGCTGTTCCAGGGGACCACCACCGACGAGGGGTTCTGGCTCGACGAGAAGTACATCGGATCCGACGGCAAGCTCGACAAGGCGGCCTTCCTCGGCGACAAGCCCACGTTGGGCTCGCTGACCGGGCCCACCGGCCTCGCCGCGTACCCCATGTACCGCTACTTCGAGCAGTACGGGGTCTCCGCTCAGAACGGCGACTACACGGTGCAGACCTTCGGCACCACGGGAGACATGGTCGCCGCCATGGAGAACGGCGCCATCGCCGGGGCCTACCTCACCTCGCCCTTCTACGTGCCCTTCCAGGAGAAGAAGTCAGCCCGCCTGGTGGCTGCCAGCTTCGGCTCAGAGGGAGCGGGCGACGGCAACACGGCCGTGTGGCTGGCGGACCCGCCCATCTACGGTGCCGTGTGGGTCGCCTCGAACGACTTCCTCAGGTCCGAGCCCGACGTGGCGGCAGCCTTCTTCCGTGCCATCGCACGAACGGTCGACACCTACCTCGATGGCAACTACAAGACCGGTCCCCACAGCACGCTGATCGCCGAGTCGATCAACCAGACGCCGGAGCAGTTCAAGGCGGCCACCGGGCACTTCATCTTCAAGCCCGACCAGGAGGCCCTCACCACGGAGGCCATCGAGGGCGTCATCGACTTCTGGCTGAAGACGGGGGCCCTACAGCCCAACGACGGGGATCGCCTCGACTTCGACCCCGCAGAGCACACCGTCAGGACGCCCATCAAGGACGCCATCGGGATGCCCTAGGGAGATCCAGAAGGTCCTGCCCCGATCGCCCCCGGGCCGGGCGCTCACCGGCGAACGCCCTGCCCGGCGATCTGAGCAACCACTCACCAACGAACAGGAGAAGCACATGGCTCGCTACGTGATCATCGTCCCCAACACCCCCTTCGAGGGAGGCGAGGACGAGTACCTGAAGTGGTACAAGGAGGGTCACCTCACGGAGTTCATCGCCGAGGGGTTCGTGTCGGCTGGCCGGTTGTGCCGTCGCATCCCAGGTGCGACTGCGACCAGCGGGTACCCGGTCCCCGAGCCCGACCAGGACTTCGTGACCATGTACGAGTTCGAGACCGACGACCTCGACGCGAAGCTCGCGGCGCTCAAGGAGCGGAACGTGAACGCTACGCCGGGCAAGGGCTACATCGACCCGTCCACGATGCGCGTGGGCTTCTACGAGGTGGTCGTGGAGCAGGGTTGATCGGCGCCGCCACGCGATGCCTCCCCCCTCATCGCGCGGCCGCGAACGCAGGGAACGGGAGGGAGCGCCTTCGGTGCGCTTCCCTCCCGGTTCCCGGGCGAGTGATCCGTCGGTGGTGATCCGTCTCCCTACGACGGGCGCGGTGGCACGGGGTCGACCAGCGACGTTTGCCCCGAAGAAGCCCGGTACGGGTCAGCTGTTGGTCTGGATGACCTTGAGCTCTGCGCCGGTGGGGTCGGCGATGTGGGCGAGGCGACCGTAGGGGCTGTCGTCGGCGGGGAGGACCACCGAGCCGCCGAGGGCGGGCACCTTCTCGAGAGCTGCGTCGACGTCGGCTACCTCGAAGTAGACGTACCAGGCAGCGGGCACCTCGGGGGGCAGGAAGGCGGTGGCGTCCATGATGCCGGCGATGGGAGGGTCGCTGCCGAGCGTGGTGTAGCGGAACTCCTCGGTGTCGGACGTCTCGCGGGCGTCCCAGCCGAAGGCCTTGCGGTAGAAGTCGACGGACGAGGCGTACGAGCGGGTGTGCAGCTCGAAGTAGTACGGAGCGCCGATCCGGCCCTTCACCTCGAACCCCTTGTGGGAGCCCGCCTGCCACGCGCCCACCTGGGCACCGCCGGGATCGTTGAAGAAGGCCATCTTCCCCAGGTCCATGATGTCCATCGGAGCCACCAGCTCCTGGGCCCCGTTGGCCACCGCGTCCCGGGACGTCTCAGCGACGTCGGGGGTCGCCAGGTAGAGGACCCAGGCGTCGGGGGCGCCGGTGCTCCCGTCGTTGCGCATGCAGCCGGCGATCCCCTTGCCGTCTGCGGAGATGTTGACGTAGCCGCCGAACTCCTCGCCGCTGCTCTCCCAGCTCCAGCCGAACAGCTCTTCGTAGAAGGGCAGCGCCCGCCCGGGGTCGGCCGTGTAGAGCTCGATCCAGCAGGGAGCTCCTCTGGTTTCCTCGTAGTCCATGGCCATGGCTCCTCTCGGATCGGTGGGGGGTTAGAAGGAGTCGCAAGTCTTCCAGCTGACGAGCGGTAGGTCACCTGGCGAGCGAGACTGAGCAACACCGTGTCGAAAGCGACCACTTCCTCGAGCGCCTCGAGCGCCCGGACGCGCTGGCTGGTCCCGGTGGTGGCGTTCCTCGGCGTCGGCCTGGTCCTCGTCGTCGTCGTCTGGTGGTCGCACTCCACCTTCGGCTCCGTCGAGCGCACGCCACCGCTTCCCGCCTTCCCGGGCTCGGACGTCCTGTCGGGGTGGTTCCACTTCGACGGTTGGTGGTACCAGTCGATAGTCGACGACGGCTACTCCTACGCCGGGCCCCTGGTGCAGGCGTCGGCGGCCTTCTTCCCCGCCTATCCGCTGGCGATGGGGCTCGTGCACCTGGCGGTGCCGAGCCCGGTGCTCCCCGGGATGATCGTGACCTTCTCGTGCGGCCTCGGCGCCACGGTGCTGTTCCACCGCTGGAGCGCAGCGAAGTTCGGTGCCGGGCCCGCGAACCTCGCCGTGGCAACCCTGCTCCTGTTCCCCTACTCCTTCTACCTATTCGGTGCGGTGTACCCCCAGGCCCTCTTCCTGCTGGCAGCGGTGGCGGCCTTCCTGCTCCTCGAACGTGGCCATCCGGTGCTCGCGGGACTAGCGGGGGCCGTGTGCACGGCGACCCACGCCGAGGGGGTTGCGGTGCTGGTGGGACTCGTCGCGGTCACCCTCTACCGCAGGTCGCGCACCGGACGGCCTCTGCGACCGGCTGATGCGGGAGTGCTGCTGTCGGCCGGAGGGCTCGTCGTGTGGTCCGCATACCTGTGGGTCCGCTTCGGCGATCCACTGGTGTGGGTGAAGATACAACGAGCATGGACTGCTCCTCAGGGGCCGGTCACGTGGTTCAAGGTCCGGTTCTTCGAGAGGGTCGTCCAGATCCCCGGATGGGTCACCGACCTGATCGGCGACACGAACGTCAACGATCCCGACCCGGCCTCGCGGCTCACATACGTGGCTGCGCTGATAGGTCACGCGATCGTCGTGGTCGTTGCGGTGGCGCTCGTCGTGGTGGTGTTCCGGAAGCTCGGTTGGGGCTACGGACTGTACGCGGCGAGCGTGTTGGCCGTCCCGATCCTGGGTAGCGACGACCTCCAAGGTGCAGGTCGCTACGCGCTCGCCCTGTTCCCCTGCTTCGCGGTGGCGGGCGAGCTTCTGGATCGGCATCGACTGGCCGGGATCGTCTGGCTTCCGGTCAGCGCGGCCCTTCTCGTCTTCGTCGCGTCCTCATACGCCCGGGGCTACTACGTGGCCTGAGACGGCCCGCGACTCATCCGCCCGCGCTCGTCGGTCCCTTCCCCTTCCGGAGCGCCTCAAACCGCAGTTCAGGGCCGTTTCCGGGGGGAGTGATTGCGCTGGCGACACCAGTCTGTAAAGATTCCGCAACAATGCAACGAGATCGCGCAATCCCCACGCGCCATTGGCGCAACCTGTTGGCAGCGCTCCTCGTCGGAGGCCTGCTCGCTGCCACCGTCGCCTTCGTGGCGCCGGCAGGCGCCCAGAGCATCGACGACAAGCGCGCCGAGGCCGCTCGTGTGGCTTCCGAGCTCGAGTCGATCAACTCCCGTCTCATGAGCCTCTCCGCCCAGGCGGAGCAGAGCCGCTACGAGCTCTCCAAGGTCGAGGGCCAGGTGGCCGAGGCCCAGGAGCGTGCAGAGGCGACTGGTGCCGAGCTGGAGCGGCGGCGTGAAGACCTCCGCGACTTCTCCGTACGTGCCTACATCGGAGGAGCCGAGGCTCCCGGAACCACGGCGCTGTTCAGCGCCGACGGCGACACCGCCCCCCAGACCAAGATGTACATCGAGGTGACCGCCGGGAACCGCAGTGACTACCTCGACAACCTCCGTGCTGCCGAGCAGCAGGCCAAGGAGGACGCCGAGCACCTGAGCAAGGTGCAGCAGGAGGCAGCTCGGGTTGCCGAGCAGATGGAGACGGCGCGCAGCGAGGCCGAGCAGGCAGCCTCCGCGCAGCGGGCGCTCCACTCCCGCGTCCAGGGTGAGCTGGCGGTGCTCGTGGAGCAGGAGGCCGCCCGCCGTGCTCAAGAGCAGGAGGCTGCGGCAGCGGCCGCGCGCCGTGCGACCACGAGCACGCAGGCGAGCCGCTCGTCCAGCGGCGGTTCCTCCTCGAGCGAGGCACCGTCCAGCGACCCGGGCCCGTTGCGTGCGGGGCTTGCCGGGGCGATCGACGCTGCTCTCAGCAGGCAGGGCTCGCCATACGTGTGGGGCGCAGAGGGGCCGGGTGCGTTCGACTGCTCGGGCCTCATGGTGTGGGCCTTCCGCCAGATAGGGATCTCGCTGCCCCACTACAGCGGAGCGCAGTACAACATGACCCGCCGGGTCTCGCGTGCCGACCTCCAGCCGGGCGACCTGGTGTTCTGGGGTGGCGGCGGCTCCGAGCACGTGGCCCTGTACATGGGTGGCAACCAGATCGTGCACTCCTACGGATCTGGCAACGGCGTCGGCGTGACCAGGCTCGACGGATGGTGGAAGACGCCCAGCGGCTACGGCCGCCTCTGAGCCCTCAGGTTCCCGGGGCCCGTCGGCGGGTCACTGGCCGCTCGTCACCTTGAGGCCCACGAGGGCCACCACCAGCAGCGTCAGGAAGCCGATCCTGGCTGGAGTGGCCGGGTCGCCGTGGAGCGCCATGCCCACCACAGCTGCTCCCACGGCGCCGATGCCCACCCAGACGCCGTAGGCAGTTCCGAGCGGGATCGACTCGGCCGCCCTTGCGAGGGCATACATGCTCGCCGCCAGCAGCGCCAGGAACCCCGCCGTGGGAAGTGGACGGGTGAGCCCGCCCGTGTGGGGCAGCAGCGCTGCCCAGGCCACCTCCAACAGGCCGGCGAGGACGAGGATCAACCATGGCATGACGAAGCTCCTGAGCCCGTCGTTCCGTGCCGGTACGGACACCCTCGTCGGCCTCGACCGGCCCTCCCGGCCGAGGACCACAACGCTATCCGCACCTCCCGAGGGAGCGCCCTCGGACCCGGTCTTGAGCCGGTCGAGCCCAGCACCTAGACCGGGGGCATGACCACCGCACCCGAGGGGCCCGCCGCCGAAGGGCGTCGTGAGAGCTCGCCCGCACAGCGGGCGAGCTCCGAGCGGGCCAGGAACGCCGCCGTCTTGGTGGGCCTCCTGGTCGTGGGGGTGCTGTTCCTCTGGGCATGCGAAGTCCTCAAGTCGAACCCCGAGGGCGAGTTCTTCGACGGCACGCTGTGGTGGTGGGGGTGGCTCCTGCTCCCGGTCGCCAGCGGTGTCGCCTCGTACCTGGCTCCCCGGATGACGTCGTGGGCCGCTCCGCTGCTAGTGGGTCCCCAGCTGATAGCCGTGATCGTGGGAGGGGCGATCCGCCACGACCCCAGCGACGGTGCGTCCCTGTGGCCTGTGGGACTGGTCTTCGTGGTCTTCCTGGGCGGCCTGTGCTGGCTCGTGGGCCGTGTGGTGGCTGGTCTGGCCACCGATGCAAGGCTGCGGCGCTCGCGCCTGTGAGCCCGGCGGGGCTCAGATGGGCCGGCGGCGCTTGGAGGCGACGACCCCGGTGTTGAAACCCGCCAGGTGGAGCCGGCCCGAGAAGCGTGCGTGCTCGATCTTGAGGCACCTGTCCTGCACCACCTGCAGCCCGGCGCTCTGAGCGGTGAGAGCGGCCTCGTCGTGGCGAAGGCCGAGCTGGAACCACGCCACCTTGGCGCCAACCTCCACCGCTTCGTCCACCACGGCGGGGATGGCCTCGGGCTTGCGGAAGATGTCGACGATGTCGGGCACCTCGGGCAGGTCGGCGAGCGTCGGGTAGCAGGGCCGACCCAGCACCTCGTCGTAGGCGGGGTTCACCATGTACACCCGGTATGGGGTGCGCACCAGGTAGGTCGCCACGAAGTTGGACGATCGGATCGGGTTGCTCGAAACACCCACCAGCGCGACCGACTGGGAGGTCTCGAGGATCTGCAGCCGCTCCAGGGCAGTCGCGTCGGGCACCTGCCCGGTCGCAGCGTCCACGCTCACGATGCACCTCCCAACGCCCGGTCGAGATCTTCCAGGATGTCTTCGATCGACTCGATCCCCACCGAGATGCGGATCATGTCGTCGCCTATCCCCATGGCGTCCCGCTCGGCGTAGGGCACCTGCTGGTGCGTGGTGGAAGCCGGGTGGATCACCAGCGTCTTGGCGTCGCCCACGTTCGCCAGGTGCGATGCCAGGTTGACCCCGTCGATGAACCTCACCCCGGCGTCGTACCCGCCGGCCACCCCGAACGTGAACACTGCTCCGGGCCCATCGGGCAGGTACTTGCGGGCCAGCGGCGTCCACGGGTTGTCGTCGAAGATCGGGTACCTCACCCAGGCGACAGCAGGGTGGTCGTCCAGGAAGCGGGCGACGGCTGCAGCGTTCTCGACGTGTCGCTGCATCCGAAGCGACAGCGTCTCCAGGCCTTGCAGCAAGAGGAAGGAGTGGAAGGGCGAGAGGGCCGCACCCACGTCTCGCATCAGCTCGACGCGGGCCCTCATGAGGTAGCCGTACTCGCGGAAGTTCTCCCAGAAGTTGAGGTCGTGGTAGGCGGGGGAGGGTTCGCTGAGCACGGGGAAGCGCCCGTTGTCGAAGGGGAACTCGCCGGACTCCACGATGATGCCGCCCATCACCGTTCCGTGGCCGCCGATGAACTTGGTGGCGGAGTGCACCACCACGTCGGCTCCCCACTCGATCGGTCGGCACAGGTACGGGGTGGCGAAGGTGTTGTCGACGATCAGCGGCACGTCGTTGGCGTGGGCCAGCTCGGCGTAGGTGGCGACGTCGAGGATCGTGCAGCCGGGGTTGCCGACGGTCTCGGCGAAGATCGCCTTGGTGTTCGGCCGGATGGCGGCCTCGGCGGCAGCCGGGTCCGCGAAGTCGACGAAGGTCGTCTCGATGCCCAGCCGCCGCAACGTCACGTCGAGCTGGGTGTAGGTGCCGCCGTAGAGGGCGTTGGACGACACCACGTGATCGCCGGCGGTGGCGAGGGTGAGCAGGGCGATCAGCTGCGCGGCCGTGCCGGAAGCTGCCGAGAGCCCGCCCAGGCCGCCCTCCAGCGAGGCCATGCGCTCCTCGAAGGCGGCGTTGGTGGGGTTGCCTATGCGGCTGTAGATGTTTCCGAAGGTCTGGAGGGCGAAGAGGTCGGCGGCGTCCTGAGCGTCTTCGAACACGAAGGACGTCGACGCGTAGATCGGCATCGCCCTCGCCCCGGACTCCGGGTCTGGCCGCTGCCCTGCGTGGACAGCTCGGGTGTCGAATCGGAAACCTTCGTCGGATGCCATAGCGTTCTAGAGGCTACCCCTCGCAAATCCTGACCAAGTTGGTCTAGTTTGTATAGAAGTCAGATCCAGAAGAGGAGCATGAGCAGATGAGCACCACACAGAGCCCTCCGGACAACGGCGTGAACGTCCAGGCACTGCTGGACGCCCGCAACGCCCTCACCAACGCGCCGGAGGCGGCGGAGTTCACGTGGCGGGCGAGCACCGAGTGGAAGCGGGGCACCCACTCCGAGACCACCATCGAGCCCTTCAGCGGCCTCGGCGAGCTCCACCCGCACAAGTCCAGCTTCTCCTACGAGGCCGACCACCCCGAGGTGTTCGCCGCCGAGGACCAGGGCCCGACCCCCGTCGAGTTCGTCCTGGTGGGCCTGGCGAGCTGCCTCACGGCAGGCGTGGCAGCCGTGGCCCAGAACAGGGGAATCCAGCTCAACTCCGTGAAGGCCACGATCGAGGGCGACCTCAACATCCTCGGCATCCTCGGTGGCGACCCCGAGGTGCGCAACGGCTTCAACGAGATCCGGGTGAACTACCAGATCGATGCCGATGCCAGCCCCGAGGAGATCGAGGCGCTCGTCGCGCAGTCGCAGAAGCGCTCTGCGGTGTTCGACGCCATCACGAACCCCACGAACGTCGCCGTCACCGTCGGCTAGCGGAGCGCAGAGCGCTCTGGGAACCTGATAGCCATCGTCAGCCCGAGAACCAACGTCCGCGTCCCCGTGGTGGTCATCGGGGCCGGCCACGCCGGCCTTGCGGTGAGCCGTGTCCTCTCGCGCCGCTCCATCGAGCACGTCGTGCTGGAGCGGGGCGAGGTGGCCAACACCTGGCGCACCGAGCGCTGGGACTCCCTGCGGCTCCTGACGCCCAACTGGCTCACCCGCCTGCCCGACGTCGCCTACGACGGCGACGATCCCGACGGCTTCATGGGTACGTCGGAGGTGGTGGGCTTCATCGAGCGCTACGCGCAGGTCACCGAAGCCCCGGTCCAGACCCACACCACTGTGACCTCGGTGTCGCCCCGGGAGGGAGGCGGGTACCTGGTTCGAACCGACCGTGGCAACTGGGAGTCGGCCGCCGTGGTGCTGGCGAGCGGGGCGTTCAACCAAGCTCGGCTGCCGAAGGTGGCGGCGGAGCTGCCTGCCACGATCACCCAGCAGACCGCCAGGGACTACAAGCGCCCCGACCAGCTCGGGCCCGGCAAGGTGCTGGTGGTGGGTTCCTCGGCCACGGGTTTGCAGATCGCTGACGAGCTCCTCCGCTCGGGGCGCCAGGTCACCGTCGCCGTGGGCGAGCACGTGCGCATGTGCCGGACGTACAGGGGCAGGGACATCATGTGGTGGATGGAGCGCATCGGTCGCCTGGACGAGCGCTGGGACGAGGTCGACGATCTGGTGCGCGCCAGGCACGTCCCCTCACCCCAGCTCGTGGGCACCCCCGACCGGTCCGACCTCGACCTCAACGCCCTCACCGACCAAGGTGCCGAGATCGTGGGGAGGTTGGCCGCCGTGTCGGGTTCGACGGCGCTGTTCTCGGGATCGCTGCGCAACGTGTGCATGCTGGCCGACCTGAAGCTGAACAGGCTGCTCGACACCATCGACGAGTGGGCGGCCGAGCAGGGGATGGACGGCGAGCACGGGCCCCGTCCGAAGCCAACCCGGATCGATGCCGACCCCAAGACCAGCGTCGACCTGGTGGCGGAGGGCTACGAGACCGTCTTCTGGGCCACGGGCTTCAAGGCCGACTACTCGTGGCTCGAGGTGCCGGTGCTCGATCGCAAGGGAGAGATCCGCCACGACGGCGGGGTGGTCCCGGACGCTCCCGGCCTCTACCGGATGGGGCTGAACTTCATGCGCAGGCGGAAGTCGAGCTTCATCCACGGTGCCGAGGACGACGCCACCGACCTCGTCGACCACCTCGCCGGCTACCTGGAGAGCGCGGGCCACGGGTCATAGGTGGCATTCCGCGGGGGCCGCGGCAAGATCAAAGCATGACCGAAGCCGCGCTCGAACCCTCCGCCGAAGACCCCGTCCAGGGGGACGTCACCGGTAGCTACGTGAGCGAGGCGGGCGAGTTCACGCGCGACATGAACTACATCACCACCCAGATCACGGCCGACGGGAGCGACGGGTACCCGGTGGAGCCGGGGCGCTACCGGCTGGTGGTGAGCAGGGCCTGCCCGTGGGCGCAGCGGGCCATCATCGTGCGGCGGCTTCTGGGGCTCGAGCCGGTTCTCTCCATGGGCATCGCCGGTCCCACGCACGACGCACGCATGAACTGCCACGCCCCACCCGGCGCGGGCGAGTGGTCGAGCACGATGAAGCCGCGA
>CAZHBH010000035.1:0-23797 GCA_964530525.1 uncultured Rhabdothermincola sp.
CGCCCAGGGCGGCGTGGAGATCGAGACGGTGGCCGAGGAGGACCCCGACGCCATCTCCAAGATCTGGATCGATCCGGTGGAGGGGTTGTCGGAGGAGGCCTGCAGGTCGTGGGTGGAGGCGGCCAAGCTGAACCCGGCCGCCACCGATGGCGCCGTCGATCTGCTCTTGAAGCTCTACGGGGCCTACACGGACGGCGACGCCGACCTCACCGAGGTGAACCCGCTCATCCTCAAGCCCACTGGCGAGGTGCACGCGCTGGACGCGAAGGTCACGCTCGACGGGAACGCCGCGTTCCGCCACGAGTGGGGTGACTACGAGCTGACCCAGGTGCGCGACGATCGTGAGCAGGCTGCCCACGACGCCGACCTCCAGTACGTGGGCCTCGAAGGGTCGGTGGGCATCATCGCCAACGGGGCGGGCCTGGCCATGAGCACCCTCGACGTGGTCAACCAGGTTGGGGGAGAGCCGGCCAACTTCCTCGACGTCGGAGGCGGCGCCGATGCCCGCAAGTTCGTGGCCGCCCTCGGGATCATCGACAACGACCCCCGCGTCCGCTCGATCTTCATCAACATCTTCGGGGGCATCACGAGGGGCGAGGAGGTGGCCAACGGCATCATCGAGGCCCTCGGCCAGATCGACATCGGGAGCCCGATCGTGATCCGACTCGACGGAACCAACGCAGAGGAGGGTCGCAAGATCCTCGAGCCGCACCTGTCCGACAAGCTCCAGATGCAGCCCACGATGCTCGAGGCAGCTCGTGCCGCCGTGGCGCTCGCAGGGAAGAACTGAGGGTCGCCGTGAGCATCTTCGTCGACGAGAGCACGAAGGTCGTCTACCAGGGCCTCACGGGGAGCCAGGGCCGCTACTACGGCCTGCTCAACCGGGATTACGGGACCAAGGTGGTGGCGGGCACGAACCCCCGCAAGGCCGGCACCGATGTGGAGGGCATCCCGGTGTTCGCCACGGTGGCCGAGGCGGTGAAGGAGACCGGCGCCAACGCCTCTTGCATCTTCATCCCCGCCCCCGGTGTCCGCGACGCCGTGATGGAGGCCGCCGAGGGCGGCGTGGAGCTGATCGTGGCCATCACGGAGGGCGTCCCGGCCCACGACGAGGCCTGGTTCTACAACAAGCTCAAGTCCGACTTCCCCGGCGTGCAGCTGCTGGGCCCCAACTGCCCCGGCATCATCAGCCCGGGCAAGTGCAACATCGGCATCACCGCTGGGCACATCGCCAAGGAGGGCGGGCCCGTGGGCATCGTGAGCCGCTCGGGCACCCTCACCTACCAGGCCCTCTACGAGCTGAAGCTCCAGGGCATCGGGGTGACGACCTGCGTGGGGATCGGCGGCGACCCCGTGCCTGGCACCAGCTTCATCGACTGCCTCGAGCGGTTCGAGGCAGACCCCGAGACCAAGGCCGTCATGATGATCGGTGAGATCGGCGGCTCGGCCGAGGAGGAGGCCGCCGAGTTCATCGGCGCCGAGATGAGCAAGCCGGTGGTGGCGTACGTGGCAGGGGTGACGGCGCCTGCCGGCAAGAAGATGGGGCACGCCGGAGCCATCGTCTCGGGCGGCAAGGGCACGGCCGCGGCCAAGATGGAAGCCCTCGAGGGCGCCGGCGTGAAGGTGGGTCGCAACCCCACCGAGGCGGGCGAGCTCATGGTGGAGGTGGTGCGCGAGCACGGCTGGGTCTGATGGCCCACCCCCGGAGCTCCGGGGTGGTTGACGAATCGCAGCCGGCACGGCAGAGTGGAGCGCGATGGTTTCCAGCCGCGACCTCCTCCTGCTCATGTAGGCGAACACCGCCATAGGTGTTCGCCGAAGCTCCTGCGCCTCCGGGCCGGGAGCTTCTTGCGTTTTCGGGATCAGGTTCCCAGCCGAGAAGCCGGCCGAAGAAGCTGACGACAAGATCACAACCGACGAAGAGAGCGAAGAGATGCCACCGCAGCCCGCACAGCCGAAGAAGATGCCCTTCGAGAAGTACCGGCCGTTCGAGCCGCTCGAGCTGCGCGACCGCACCTGGCCCGACCGCAAGCTCACCAAGGCTCCCAGGTGGTGCGCGGTCGACCTGCGGGACGGCAACCAGGCCCTCATCGACCCGATGGACCCGGTGCGCAAGCTGCGCATGTTCGAGACCCTGGTGGCCATGGGGTTCAAGGAGATCGAGGTGGGCTTCCCCTCGGCGAGCCAGCCCGACTTCGACTTCGTGCGGCAGCTCGTGACCGACGACCTGATCCCCGATGACGTGACGATCCAGGTGCTCACCCAGTGCCGGGACGACCTCATCGAGCGCACCTTCGAGTGCCTTCAGGGTGCGCCCCGGGCGATCGTGCACTTCTACAACTCCACCTCGGTGCTCCAGCGCAGGGTGGTGTTCGGCCTCGACAAGGCAGGGATCACCCAGATCGCCGTCAACGCCGCCAAGCTGTGCCGCAAGCTCGAGGCCACCGTGCCCGGCACCGATGTGCGCTACGAGTACTCACCCGAGAGCTACACGGGCACCGAGGTGGGCTACGCGGTGGAGATCTGCGACGCCGTGTCGCAGGTGATCGAGCCGACGCCCGAGCGGCCCCTCATCATGAACCTCCCGGCGACGGTGGAGATGTACTCGCCCAACGTCTACGCCGACACCATCGAGTGGTTCCTGAGGAACATCCCAAACCGCGAGTCGGTGGTGCTCTCGCTGCACCCACACAACGACCGGGGGTGCGCGGTGGCCGCTGCCGAGCTGGGCCAGCTCGCCGGCGCTGACCGGGTGGAGGGGTGCTTGTTCGGCAACGGCGAGCGCACCGGCAACGTCGACATCGTGACCCTTGCCATGAACCTGTTCAGCCAGGGGGTCGACCCCGAGCTGGACATATCCGACATCGACTCGCTCAGGCGGGTTGCCGAGTACTGCAACCGCCTCCCGGTGCACGAGAGGCACCCCTACGTGGGCGATCTCGTGTACACGGCGTTCTCGGGATCGCACCAGGACGCGATCAAGAAGGGGTTCGCCGCCTTGTACTCCGACGCCGAGGCCGAAGGCCGCGGCCGTGACTACGAGTGGTGGCAGGTCCCCTACCTGCCGATCGACCCGGCGCACGTGGGGCGAACGTACGAGGCGGTGATCCGGGTGAACTCCCAGTCCGGCAAGGGGGGAGTTGCCTACATCATGGAGACCGAGCACGGGTTCTCGCTGCCGCGGCGCCTCCAGATCGAGTTCTCGAAGACCATCCAGGCGATCGCGGAGGACACCGGCACGGAGATCTCGCCCTCAGCGATGTGGGACGCCTTCGCGCAGGTGTACCTGCCCGAGGACCCCACCTTCTCGCTGCGCTCCTACGAGATCGTCACGGGTGAGGACGAGGAGACCACGATCACCGCTCAGCTGGTGGTGCGGGGCGAGCCGACCACCATCACGGGCGCCGGCAACGGGCCCATAGCGGCGTTCGTCCACGGCTTGGCGTCGGTGGGCGTGGATGTGGACGTGGTCGACTACCACGAGCACTCCACCGGCGCCGGGGCCGAGGCCACCGCCGTCGCCTACGTGGAGACCGTCGATCCTTCGGGGGCCACCCGTTGGGGCGTCGGCAAGGACCCCAACATCATCACCGCCTCCCTCAAGGCCGTCCTCTCAGCAGCGCAGCGCGCCACGGCCTAGGCCTCGCCCACGGATTGCCTGGCGTCTGGTCAGGCTGGAGGGGTGGAGAACTCGCAGAAGGGCCCAGTGGCCCGTGTCAGGCGCAGGTCCAACGTTGCTAGGGGCGCTCCCAGGGATTCGGCGATCGCCACGTACCAGGCGTCGTACGCGGTGACGTTCGCTCGCAGGTCCCAGACCCGTTCGGCGAACGGCTCGTAGGGGAAGAGCTCGACTCTCAGATCGAGGAGGTCGCCGTGGGCCATGGAGGCGGTGTCCATGGAGATGTCTCCGGCCTGGGCGGCTCGCCGGAGGATGTTCGCGACCTCTGCAGGCATCAGGTGGGGCGCAGCCAACGGCTGCGAGCGCAGGACCTCTTCTGCCCAGCTGCCGACGTCGCCGGCGTCCACCAGGGCGGCCGCCATCGAAGATGCGTCTATGACGATCGTCACGAGCGGTCAGCGTCTCGGTAGGCGAGGATCGCCTCGGGGGAGAGCTGGGTTCCGGTGCGCGCTTTGCGGTCGTGCACCCGGTCCACGAGCTGCTGGGGATCTGGGCGCTTCGCCAGCTCGATCAGCTGACCACGCAGGTACTCCTGCAAGGAACGTCCAGACCCGGCTGCCCGAGCCGCCAGCTCGTCCCGTGTTTCGTCCGGGACCTCTCGCACCGTTATGGAAGCCATGCATGCATTATGCTGCTGTTGTCGACGAAAAGCAAGACGGCAGGCCGCTCCTCGCCCTAAGCGACGCCGTTGAGCTGGTTGACCACCTCGAAGAGGTTCCCGATCTCGTACCAGTCGACGGCGACGATGTTGGGTGCCCTCCCGCGCTCTTCGACGCAGCCCTCGATGCGCTCGTCGAGCACCTCGGCGGCGTTGGCGGCCCTCCCGTTGGCCGGCGTGGGCGTGCCGGTGTCGAGCCAGTGGTTGGCCAGCAGCAGAGGGGCGTCGGGATCTCCCCGGTTGTACTCGCAGCTGAAGTCGTTGACCGAGTGGAAGCGGAAGGGCGTGTCGGTGATCACGTCGTCGCCTCGGTGGTACCAGGCCGGAGGCGGGCCCTGGTGCTGGGAGGCCACGAAGATCGTGCGGCGGGTGTCGATCATCTGCTGGAGCGTGGGTAGGTCCTGGTCTGCGTCGTGGGCCCAAACCCTGTTGGAGAGCCCGGCTTCGGCGAACGCCGCCTGGGTGTCGTCGGCAGAGACGTAGTCCTCCACCAGCAGCAGGATCACCTCGTTGGGGTTCGCATCCACGAACCTCCGGATGCTTCCGAGGGCATCGGTGAGCTTGGTGGCTCCGAGCTCGCACCAGTTGTGGCACAGGTACGGCTCGGGCACGGCGCCCGGGATCCGGGGAGCGGTGCTCGCCAGGTCGCGGGCGCGGTCCTCGGCGCTGGGCGCCACCTCGACCTCGTCGCGTGGCGGTGCCGGCCGCAGGCCCGCATCCGTGGAGGCACCTCTGTCGGTGAGGATCAGAGGGCGATTGGTGCCCGGGGCGGGCAGGGTGCTGGGGACGCCGTAGTGCGTGTCCAGCAGCAGAGCACGCACGCCGGCGTCGAGCTGGGCGGCGATGCCGCCCGATTGCACGGCGAAGAGCCATCCCGGTTCGTGGAGAGCTGCCATCGAGTTGTGGGTGCCCGGGAAGGTGACCTCGTCGAGGCGGCGCTCGCACAGCTCCACCGAACCGTTGCAGGTCCTTTCCACGGTTGCCCTGGCCCTGGCGTCGCCCACGGTGAGCGCTGCCCCCACGGAGAGCACCAGCAGGCCGAACGCCCCCACACCTCCGAGGGCAAGCCAGAAGCGCTGCGCTCCCCTCGACGAGGGCCCGGGCCTGCCGTCGGGTGCGACTTCGGCGACCTCCGCCGTGGAGGGAGCGGCGGCGGGTGCAGGTGTCGGCACGCCTTGGCCGAGGATGCGGACCAGCTCGACGAGGCCGAAGTAGGCCAGAACCATGCCGGTGATGGCCACGGCCAGTATGGCGACCTGGCCCGACCACCGAACGATCACGAGGCCTGCGGCCACGAGGATGACCGCCTTGGCCACCTGGCTGCCCACCGTGGTGGGCCGGTGGGTCGCGAAGGCCCAGGCCCGGTCGAACGCTCGCCTCAAGGTGGTGCGCTCCTCCAGGTGCTGGCGCGCGTTGGCGACGGCCACGAGGAGGACGCCGTAGCCCACCACCCAGTAGCCCAGCGACTGGAGGTCGGCCAGGAACCGTTCGGAGAGCTCCTGGGCCGTGGTGGCCAGCAACGGGTCGCGGATCGTGCCGGCGACCAAACCTGGGGCGATCGTGGTGGCGACCACGATCAGTCCGCCGTCGACGATCCATCCCGCTCCGGCCCAGGTGAACGTCTCCCGGCGTCGGGTGGCCAGGGCGAGGGCTCCGGCATAGGAGGCCACCGTCAGAACCAGGGCTGCCCGCCACGTGTTCTCGATGAGCTCGGCACGTCCGGCGAACCCCAGCGACCGCACCTGGTCGGTCACGTCCAGCAGGTATGCGCCGGGAGCCGTGGGTATGGCAGAAGCCAGGTCGGGGTTGGTGGTGGCCACGATGTCGCGCAGCACCTGAAGCGTGGCCGTGAGGTTGAGGGCGTACTCGTCGTCGCCTGTGCCGAGGGCGGAGCGGTGCGCCGTGCGGACCGCTTCGCGGAAGATGCTCTTGAAGGCGTCGGTGCCCAACGTGCCCTCGACCGCTACGAGCAGCACGGGCCGGTATCCGGCAAGCTCCCCCGGGCCCGACGAGATGATCTGGTTCGTGAGGCTGTCGGCCAGGCGTTGCCTGGTGGCGGGGCTCTCGAGCAGGGTGGTGGTGCGGTTGGCGAAGGTGTCGGTGTCGAGGACCGTCGCCTGCACCCAGCCGCCGAAGATGGTCACGAGCAGGCTGACCGTCCCCAGCACCACCAGGGCCCTGCTGACGATCGGTCGTGTCGTAGCGCTCAACCTTCTACTTCCCGTTCCCCCTCGATGCTAGGTCCGAGAACCCCCAGAAGGGCCTCGCCGCCCCTCACCCGGGGAAAGTGTCACACCCCGGTCCTGACGTCTGTGTTGGCCCGGAACAGCGGAGACCGATCGATTCCTGGACTACCACTGAGCCCCCGCAACGGAGACGGAGCCCGCAGGCTCCGTGAACGTGGGCACTGTCGTAGTGGACATCGACTCCGACGAGATCCCCGCAACGGAGACGGAGCCCGCAGGCTCCGTGAACGTGGGCACAGCGTCAGGGCATCAGAGTGCTGCCCCTCCCGCAACGGAGACGGAGCCCGCAGGCTCCGTGAACCTGGTGCAGTCGGGCATCACGTACCGGGCCACCCTTGCCCCGCAACGGAGACGGAGCCCGCAGGCTCCGTGAACGGTGAAAGTCGTCGAGTCTCCGAAGCTCGCCGAGGCCAACCCGCAACGGAGACGGAGCCCGCAGGCTCCGTGAACCGGAGCCACGGCCACCATGGCCAGCAGCAATGGCACCCCGCAACGGAGACGGAGCCCGCAGGCTCCGTGAACTGCCCAGCTCACCGAGCCCGTCACTCTCGCTGGGACGCCCGCAACGGAGACGGAGCCCGCAGGCTCCGTGAACTCGACGCTCGGCCTGGCCGGCCAGAGGACGGGTACCCCGCAACGGAGACGGAGCCCGCAGGCTCCGTGAACCGGGCGTGGGCCGCTCGCTTGGTTCGCTCGGCCTGAGGCCCGCAACGGAGACGGAGCCCGCAGGCTCCGTGAACTGTCAGAGCGTCCCGTCCACCCTGGAGGTAGTTGCGCCCGCAACGGAGACGGAGCCCGCAGGCTCCGTGAACGAGGCGTGATCCGCCGCTCGATCCCTGCCGCCTTCACCCGCAACGGAGACGGAGCCCGCAGGCTCCGTGAACACGGCAGGACTCGCCCCCAAAGCCGACACGGCCACCGTCCCGCAACGGAGACGGAGCCCGCAGGCTCCGTGAACCACGGCTGAAGGCGACATGCGACACGGTCGCCAAGTGCCCGCAACGGAGACGGAGCCCGCAGGCTCCGTGAACCACCTGGACCGCGCAGCCGGTCTTCACCTTCTACCGCCCGCAACGGAGACGGAGCCCGCAGGCTCCGTGAACGAGGACGCAGCTAGCGGCATCGAGCGCCTCACAGCCCCCGCAACGGAGACGGAGCCCGCAGGCTCCGTGAACGGTTCGAGCGGGAAATTGATTCCAGCCGCTACCTGACGGATGTCTTCATGCTCCCGCAACGGAGACGGAGCCCGCAGGCTCCGTGAACCCTGCGACGACCGCCCGTCCATCGCATGGTGCGGACTCCCGCAACGGAGACGGAGCCCGCAGGCTCCGTGAACCAGGGGATGCACGTGCATCCCCTGCCGAGGTCGGCGCCCGCAACGGAGACGGAGCCCGCAGGCTCCGTGAACCTCGTCGCAACAAGAGACGCCAGACCGATGCACCTCCCGCAACGGAGACGGAGCCCGCAGGCTCCGTGAACCACCACGCCGGACCACGACCTCACCATCCCGGCAGGGGTCCCGCAACGGAGACGGAGCCCGCAGGCTCCGTGAACTTGCCCGCACTCCACAAGGCATGGGCAGACGTGCACCCGCAACGGAGACGGAGCCCGCAGGCTCCGTGAACACCTCGGCCCGCTCGGTGGTGGACTCGATCACCCGCCCGCAACGGAGACGGAGCCCGCAGGCTCCGTGAACCGAGGCCGAGGCCGACGACGATGACTCGTCGGATCAGGCCCGCAACGGAGACGGAGCCCGCAGGCTCCGTGAACCTGAACCCGTGGTGCACGGACGGCGACAAGGGCTATGGCCCGCAACGGAGACGGAGCCCGCAGGCTCCGTGAACCCGTCGCAACACAGGCCAGCTGACCATCGACACGCGCCCGCAACGGAGACGGAGCCCGCAGGCTCCGTGAACCTGACCGGGCTGGCCTCCGAGCTCGACGGCGAGCAACCCGCAACGGAGACGGAGCCCGCAGGCTCCGTGAACCATCAAGCCCAAGATCGGCTTTCCGAGCTGAGGATGAACCCGCAACGGAGACGGAGCCCGCAGGCTCCGTGAACCCGATCTTCACCGGCATGGAAGTGGCCGGTATGAGCCCGCAACGGAGACGGAGCCCGCAGGCTCCGTGAACCCGCGAGGTCCCACTCCCGGGCGCGAGGTAGATGAACCCGCAACGGAGACGGAGCCCGCAGGCTCCGTGAACCTGCCGGTGGAGTGACCGTGCTACCGAGCTGGGGAGATCCCGCAACGGAGACGGAGCCCGCAGGCTCCGTGAACGAGCCGATCTGGACGGTGCTGGAAATGGACGACCTGGACCCGCAACGGAGACGGAGCCCGCAGGCTCCGTGAACCGTGGACATCTCGGGCCTCGGAGCGATTGAGAACAGCCCCGCAACGGAGACGGAGCCCGCAGGCTCCGTGAACCCGAGGTTCCGTCAGCGGGCGAGCTTCGTGGCGAACCCGCAACGGAGACGGAGCCCGCAGGCTCCGTGAACCCGCATCATCTATCGGTCCCCGTCCGGACGGACCTACCCGCAACGGAGACGGAGCCCGCAGGCTCCGTGAACCCTGGCACAAACAACTCTGCGGGCTTCCTGCGATTTCCCCCGCAACGGAGACGGAGCCCGCAGGCTCCGTGAACCCTGGCACAAACAACTCTGCGGGCTTCCTGCGATTTCCCCCGCAACGGAGACGGAGCCCGCAGGCTCCGTGAACCAACGGCGCGGTCTTACATGCGGAGTGCGCCCGATCCCGCAACGGAGACGGAGCCCGCAGGCTCCGTGAACGGCCCTACTGCGAGATGGGGAGCGAGTCGTCACACCCCCGCAACGGAGACGGAGCCCGCAGGCTCCGTGAACCGACACAACGAGATCGCCCGCTTGTCGCAGATCCCTCCCGCAACGGAGACGGAGCCCGCAGGCTCCGTGAACCAGCAGGTGGCAGTACAGCAGGGCTGGGGCACGGACTGCCCGCAACGGAGACGGAGCCCGCAGGCTCCGTGAACCAGGAGATCATGACGATGGCGCGGGCGCTGGTACGTCCCGCAACGGAGACGGAGCCCGCAGGCTCCGTGAACGTCCCGAACACGGAGCCGAACGGCCCGTCATCAGCGTCCCGCAACGGAGACGGAGCCCGCAGGCTCCGTGAACCTGGTGAGCAAGAAGGGGCAGAGAGATGGGTGAGCCCCGCAACGGAGACGGAGCCCGCAGGCTCCGTGAACGTGGGCCTGGGGTGTCATCTCTCCAGTGTTCGAATTGCTCCCCGCAACGGAGACGGAGCCCGCAGGCTCCGTGAACGGACGGCGTCGATGCCACCCTCGTCCAAGAATGGTCGCCCGCAACGGAGACGGAGCCCGCAGGCTCCGTGAACAGCTCGCCGAATTCGGGCTCTCTGAGCAGGACTTTTATGGCGAGCAGCGAGCGCTGGTGCGTGGGATTACACGGAATGGTTGCTATGAAGTTGTCAAGGGACGCAATTTACTCCCTGATCAGGTTGCGAGCGCTCACCGGGTTCTGAGGCGTCACCTCAGCGCTCGCAGTGCCTATCAGATGATCTGAGCACCGCCACTCGACGGCAGCGTCGGTACGACGCCCATGAACTCGAAGCATTCCACACCTCTGCGCTCGGCATCTCCGAGGTCGACGAATGCGACGCGATCCTCGGTGAACTTGATGATCTCCCTGAGGCCGCCCTTCAACCAGAGCTTCTCGACATCGCTGAGATCGCAGATGAACACCGAGTACTGCAACGAGTATCCATAGCCCTTGACGGTCTCGTGGACCTTGCGAAGGCGGTTGGGGTCACTGATGTCGTACGAGACCAGATAGCGCCGTCGACCCATCCTTCACCTCGTGGTGACCGGTGAGTACTCGGGCACCTCGCCCATCAGATGGGCTCCAAGGAGTCTGGCCTGGATCTCGATGGTTCGACGGTAGCTGGCCTTGTAGCCGAACATCGGATGGGTCAACTGCGTTGCCATCCTGCGCTCGTAGGCGCCTAGCACTGCCTTGCGTCCTGACGCGGTCAAGGCCACGCCACCTGCACGGACGATGAAATCTTGAGGTTTGATCTCTCCGTTGTTGATGAGCTGGATCACGACAGAGTCGGCGATAAGAGGACGAAACTCCTCGGCGAGGTCGAGGGCGAGAGCTGGTCGCCCGAAGCGGGGTCGATGGTAGAAGCCCAAGTAGGGGTCGAAGCCGACAGCGAAGCAGGTCGAGGTGCAGTCCTTGACCAGCAGACCGTAGAGGTAGGAAAGGAGGCAGTTGACCGCATCCTTTGGTGGACGGCGGTTGCGATGAGTGAAGTCGAAAGGACCGCCGGGAAGTCGACTTGCCTCGGTCAGCATCTCGGGCAGTTGCTCGAAGTACAACCGGGCAGCAGTTCCCTCGTAGCCGAGCAGTGACTCAGGTGAGGCGGCCGCAGCTGCCTGGTCAGCGAGAAGCTTGAGTTGCTCTATGGCCCGGATCGGCTTGGTACGGGCGTTGCGGCGAAGCAGGGTGCGGCTGTTGCGGATCTTCCCCTCGATCATCCGGCGAGCTATGGGGAGGCTCCCTCCGGTGGCGAGCACGGCCTGCCGCCTCCTCAGGTCGACATGCTTCGAGGGGAGCCCTTCAGCGATTCCGGCGAACCACCCGCCATAGCTGAACCAGCAGACCGGGATCTCCTCGGCGAACATCTCCCGTAGCAGTTGGGTGCTCACTTGGATGTTGCCGTAGATGGACAGCTGGGACACGTCGATCATTCGCACAGAGGAGATGACCGTCTTGTCTTTCGTCACTTCGAGGCGACCCTTGCGCTTGCCGACCCAGGCTCCTTGTTCCGTCACGTAGAGAGGCTGAGGGTCGGGGTCCCCGGCGAGTAGGCGCCGCGCGGGTCGCTCTGTTCGAGCGGCCAGGAGGTTCGTCTCGTCCGGGAGGCAGATGCCGACCAGCGAGCACCGGGGGCACTTCGGGCTGTCCACGAGGGGAGGAGGTGGACTGGAGTCCTCGGCCACTACGCGCAACTCTCGGATCAGGATCCTGGTCCGCTCTAGCAACTCTTCGTTGAATCGGACCGTCACCCGCTGGCGGCTCTCGACGAAGTAGAGGACCCCCTCGGTGCAGTCATACCCGGCATCTTGGAGGAGGAGTCCGAGGACGCAGAGCTGAACCCGCTCGGGTTCCCAGGCGCCGTGCTCGTTGTCAGGCGGACTTCCCCGCTTGTAGTCGACTGGTACAACCGTTCCACCGACACCTTCGATGAGGTCGACCTTGCCTACCAACCCGAGGGTGGGTGACGACAGGAGCACGGAGCGGGCGGCCTTGAGCTCACCCTCGTCGGCAAGCGGCGCTGCTCCGCCCTCGGTGTCCACCACCCGGTGCTGCCAGCGTCCGTCGACGGTGTCGAGGTTGTCGGCGAACTGGCCCTCCACCCACTCAAGGTGGAACAGACGAGGGCAGTAGCTGAACTCGTTGACCATCCGAGCCGGGACCAGGTCCGGCACGGATGAGAACCCGAAGTCGGACATGGTTCCTATCGCCAGGTCGGACCGGCGACGAGGTAGCCGGCTGACTTCCCTCCGGGGGCCGACCAACGAGTCGCCGTACCCACCAGTTCGATCTGGAGCGCGTCAGCCGCACCACGTAGTTCGTCAGCATCGCGGCGGCCATCTCGAGCTTTGCCCGATTCACCGTGGACGGACCTTGCGGCCTTTCCGACTATCGGGTGGCGGAGGAGCACCAGGACTGCCTCCAGGTCCAGCGAAGCGCTCCAAACTGGCCAGGCGAACACCGTCCGGGAGACTCTTCGCCGTCGGCCTTCCACTTGGACCTGGTACCAGCCAACGGTGCGTGGCACCTGGCCGTCGCCGCCCATAGGGAACAATGGGATTGCTGATAGGGCAAGCCACGTTGCTCCTGGTACGCCGTAGGTGGTGGCTTTGCCGTCGGCTTGTTCGGAGGCCAGCCGCGACGCCCGGATGTCGAGGTTCTCTCCAGTGAATCCCGAGACCCGGCGCCACCCCCCGACCGCTTCGGAAAAGAGTCGGAGGGGATCAGCTGCCACAAGGGCTGCTGACTTCTCGAACATCGACCGCAGGGATTGCTTGCCTGTTGGAGCGGAGAAGGGCGAACGAGCACAACGGCCCTCGTTGTCCAGCCCGAGATCGGTCCACAGGGACCGAAGCCAATCGAGCGCATCGGGATCGGCGGACAACCTGTCGAACCAGGCGCGGAACTCTTCGATCGTCAACCACCCGGGGTCTGGCCCGGTGGGACCTCGGGGCGGCAGTAGTTCACCAGGGAGTCCAACGCTCAGGCTCCCGGTTGGGAGGACATCCCACGCAGCCACCAGCCGTTCCACCACTTCACCAGTGGACCGCGGACCAATCAGTTGAGCTCGACACGTCACTGGATCCCATCGCAGCCGCGTCTCGGGCGCTTGCGGCGACAGGATGCGGAGGATGCCGAGCGCGGCCAGAACTCCAAGTGGGTCTCGGCCGTCCAGTGCTGGAAGATCAGCGACAGCTGGCTCGGTCATGACCCCTCCTCGGAGCATCCGATGTCGGAGAGCCGGACGATGGTTTCCAGCAGGGCCAACCCCCACGTGCCATAGCGCTCGGTCAGCCGGGCGAAGCGGGCTGGATGGTCGAGGTCGACCGAGCGAGCCGGGTCGATCTCCACTCGCACGCCGTCGACCTGGGCGGTGAAAGGAGATCCAGTGTCGGCGACGGGGGGGAGGAGCGGCCGGGCGTGGCCGTGGTGGGAGGCCACGAGGTGGTGGACGAGCTCCCCGTCGATCCCGTCGCCGGGCGAGAGGTGGGCGGCCGCCTGTGCCGAGCCCACTTCGTGGCGGTAGCCACGGGGCAGGCCTGACCGCTGGTGAGCACGTCTGTACGCCGATCGGTCCCCAGGGTCCATGCCCGACTTGGCCAGGGGTTCTTCTGCCAATAGCGACGCCCGCGCGTTGCTCTCGTCCCCCGCGTGCAGCATCACCTGGAAGCGCGGATCCCACTTTCCGACGTCGTGCCAGGTGGCGGCCCTCACCGCTGCCTCGGTGATCTCGGGTGGAAGATCGAGGTTCCCTCCCATCTCACTCACCCGCTTGCCCACCGCGGCTAGGTGCTGATCGAGCGGCACGGGCTGGCCGGACGCAGACGAGCTGGCGGCGCCTCCGTCGGCGCCGTAGCCCAGCACCATGGCTTGGCTCTCGACGGAGGGATCCACCTCGATCCTGATCGTCACGGCGTAGCGCCATGGCGCGAACCGCTCCGGCAGGGCCGATGTGTGCAGCGCCCTCACGGTCTTGGCGTTAGGAATCCGCTCAGGGCCTACCGCTTCCCGGAATCGAGCGTAGAGGTCGGCGAGGTCCTCATCGAGCGACTCACGATCGATCGATTCCTCAAGGTCCTCGGCGAGGTCTCGCAGATCCGCCGACAGATCGGGAAGCACTTCTTCCGGCATTCCGGCGAGGAACGATGGCAGGGTGCGGGGGTCGAGGCGGAGGGTGAAGTCGCCACCGGGGCGAATGGCCAGCTCGGCGACGTCGGGCACCGCCATGGTGGAGCGCGGTGCCCAGCCCTCGTGATCGCACCCGCCCACCGATGAGGGGAGGATGACGATGTCTCCAGGGCGGAGCCGTGAGGGTGCTGCAGCAAGGGGGATCAGTTGGCCCTCTCCTGGCCCGCGCCACACCAGGCAGTAGCTCTCGGTGAGGTGCCTCGGTGGGAGGGGGTTGGCTGGAGAGGGCGTGGCTTCTGGCGCAACCCCGGGGACGTCGGCGACCTCCTCCGCGCTCGCACCCAATCCCTGCATCCATCGACGAACCCGGTTGAGGGGGATGGCGAGCTGCTCGCCAGTAACGGGGGGGAGGGCGTCCACGGCATCCTGCCAACCTTGCCCGGGCTCCTCGTCGTCCACGTCGCGCTCGGCGGGCTCGATGGGGGGGAGATCCGCCCGCCACACGAGATGGACGTCGTCGTTGAGCGCCCCGAGGCCGTGGAGGAACGGCGCTGGATCGGCGATGGGCTTTCCCAACGAGGTGGCTGCCCAGTCGCGGATCTGGGCCCGGAACAGCGTCGGGGCCGGGGACGTGGGGGCCAAGAGTGAGCCCAAGTTGGGGTGCGCCGAGATCAGGTCGCGCAACGTCGCGGGGCACACGTCGATACCAGGACCGACGTCGGGGAGGCCTCGACCGTCGGCGATGGCGGGCGGGTCGAGGTCGGCCAGCCAATGCCAGGTGAGATCGCGGGCGGGGCCATAGAGGCCTTGTGGGAGATCGTGGTGGACCACGTAGCAGCGGGTGTCCCGAAGGTCTCCTAGACGGTTCAGTCGCCCCAATCGTTGGGTCAAGGCATCGATCGGGGCGGATTCGGTAACCAAGACGTCCAGATCGATGTTCGCACCGACCTCCACCGTCTGCGTGGCCACCAAGATCGTTGGCCGAGATCCGTCTCGATCGCGTCCGACGCCAACGGCTGGCCACACCTGGTCCCTGATCCGCTCTCCATCGAGACCTCGGACCCTTCCGGTGAGCAGGGCCACGTCGATGGTGGAGAGGTCGACCTTCGCCCGGATCTCCTCTGCCACCTGGCGAGCAACCTGGACCGTGTTGCAGATCACGCCAACAGCGCGCCGATCTGTGTCGTCGGTCGTGACAGCTTCCGTGGCCAGCTGCGCCAGCACCGGGGAGATGTCTCGCTTCCCGGACACAGCGACCGTGTGAAGGCGCTTGGCGGCGTAGAGGCGCTTTCCTGCTTCACCATCGCGATGTGCTTCTGGCTTCATTTGGAACGTCGACCGCGCATCGCCAACGGGAGGTGTCGCCGACATCGTCAGGATCAGCGGCCGGGCGAAGGCAATCTCCCCGGACTCCAGCTCTGCTGCACGATTCACGGTCTCGACGAGGGGCCCCGCCAGGTGAGCCTCGTCGATGATCATCAAGCTGTCCGTCCCCACCAGCGCTGCGTCGATGGGCCGCAGGTTGGGGCCGACTCCGTATCCCTGGAACAGAAAGCGGCTGCCGAGTTGGTCTACGGTCCCAACGACCACTGCGGCACGGTCGGGCCGATCGAGCCAGCGCCACGACCATGTGACACCTCCCCGCATCCTGGCCGCTACCAGCGGAGGGCCGTCATCCTCTCGGGGTGGCTCTTGGTTCTTCGGAGTGCACAGCAAGCGGAGACCGTCGGCGACCGCCTCCAGAGCGCTTTGCGCCGGCGCTGTGGCGAGGAGGTCGGCCAGGTGGTTGGCGTGCTCGAAGGCCTCGTCGACCACCACCCTACGGTCGATCACGAAGAAGGTCCGCCGCCTCCCGGGGAGCTGATCACCCACACCGTGGACGCCAGCGACGTACACCGCGATGTCGATGAGAGCGGTCTTGCCCAGGCCGGTCGGTACGTCGACGGCGGATGGCCACCCGTGCTCGACGACCTCGAGCGCCAGGTCTTTCTGCCAATGGAAGGGCTTCACGCCGTGGACAGCTCGGAAGAAGTCAACGAACTCCACCTCGTTCATGGGGATCCTCCTTCCTTTGCTCCATCGTCAAGTCCGCCATTACCGGCTTCGCTCGTGGGTGTGGGATCGGGCAGGGGAGCGAACAAGCCGAGTCCGCGGTAGCGCATCGACCCCGCCAACACCGGACCGCTGACCTTGGTGGGGAAGCGCACCCAGGCGTGGGTCCAGGGCTTGGTAGGGAGTCCGGCGCGGCGCTGAACCTGGTTGCGTTGGACTCGGATCCCCCCGTGAAGGATCGGGGCGCTCTGGGCGTGGACTTCCAAGGGTTCGGGATAGCCCGCTCTGGCCAACGCCTCGCGCACCTGCCGTGACGCATCGAGGTCGTTTGGCCGGCTGTGGCGGTCGAGGACGACCGGGGTGGCGGTGGCCCACCATTGGGCAGGCCCGACCCAACGCGACGGTCGGAGACCCCACGCACCACCACCTGAGAGCCTCGGATCGAGGTCGAACCTCCCCATCGGGCCCATCGCTAGGTGGTCCAGCCCAAGGTCTCGTGGCGGACAGAGGTAGCGGTACAGGGCGGCGGAGGTGGCGTCGTCGTCGGGGACAGCGAGCGCCACCCCGAGGAGGCGCCCATCGGCGTGGGGGTTGCGATCCGTGAAGCGGATCCCTTCGACCCCGGGAAGGGTCGTCGGCACTCCTACGTTCGGGAGGCCGAGGTAGGCGACGTGGACCTGGCCTGACGGACCGTGACCCGAGATCGGATCGGGGACGGGATCGGGGATCAAGGCCATTGTGGCGTCGCGCAGGCGCTCGGCCACGGTCCTCACGTGGGACCCGTGCAGGGCGCTGGCGGTGAAGGCGAACGGCAGCACGTCGGTGAACGGCCCAGAGATCACGGTCTCGACATCGGTGGCCTCAGGTCGTCGAGCCCGGTAGCCCACCCACCGGCTCTCCTCCCACGCCAGCGTTCCGCTGTCGTGGGCGACGTCGAGGCGGTCGCAATAGCCCGGGTACGGGGCTCGCAGGTCGATCTTGCTCTCGCGCAGCGGTACCGGCTCGTAGACGACGAGGTCGTCGCTCGCCGCTGGTGCTTCTAGGGAGAAGCTGACCTCGGCGCTACTGGTGGACCTGCCGATGTAGGGGACCCGCCACGCCAGTGCCTGGAGAGCAGAGAGGGTTGCGGGATCTGGAGTCGCCTCAGGCCAGACCAGCGAGAACCGATCGGATGCAGGCATCAGTCGCGGTTTGATCCGGATCGCTGCCTCGCGCGCCGGCAGGGTGGGCCCACCCTTTCCGATGGTGTTCCCCATCAGGTACTGATCGTGAGCGGATTGGTCGATGGCGTCGGGAGCGTGCACCTCTGGTGGTGGCTGGTTCTCGAGCCAGCGTAGGGCGGCCCACTCGGCCTCATCGGGGCTGCTGCCGACCAGGGCGCAGAAGGCGCGCGCTGGGTGTGGTGGCCATTCGGGCTGGCGGGGATCGTCAACAGCTCCGGCGTCGTAGGTGCCTGATCGGAGCCGCACATGGACGGCAAGCACGTCAACCCTCGCTGGGTACAGCAGCCAGGAAGCTGTGCTCTATGGCCTTGCGCAGGCCGTCGGTCGGCACGATCTCATGGGTCGTGGTATCCATGGCCAAGCCAGCCCCTGCAGCCCGCTCGACAGCATGGGTGAACAAATCGAGAGCCTGATCGACCGACAATGAGAGGGATTCCACCTCTCCCCCCCGGCGTTCCCAGACGAGCTCTGCGGATCGAGTGGTCAGCTCGCATCCTGAGCGGAAGACGACGCCAGCCCGATCGAAGGCGAGCCGATCGGAGGCTAGGGCAAGCGCGGCGAGAGCAGCTCGACCGGCGTCTTGGGCTTCGGCACTGACATCGGGGAATCGCAGCCGGTGCAGGCTGGCGAAGCTGAGGAAGCCCACCCGTCGCACCTCTTCGACGGTCACACCACCGGGCTGGTCGTCTCTCGAGAGAGCGTTGCCGTGACCGATCTCGGACAGCCGCCCGCCCTTCACCTTCTTGTCGCCACCGACCACGAAGTCCCACTCGCCGTCGTTACCCATCGCCACCGCCCCGGTCAGGTTCAACGGGTCGAGTCGACCACCGCGTTGGGTGGCAGAGATCTCACCGATGCCGATCACCTCGGAGCGGTATGCGCGAGCGAACTTCGGCTGGCGGCCCTTGCGATGTGAGTTCCACGCGCCCAAGATCAGGGACACCGGGTCGTGTCGGTAGAGGGCACTGGCATTGTCGGGGGTGGCCGTCCGGAGGGCTCTGCCCACGTCGGTCTTGTCGAACTTCTCGCCGTCGATGGTGGAGTCCCTGAGGTATGCGTCGGCGTACCGGTGTGGGAAGTCCAGGGAGGTGAGCCGGAGCGGCCAGTCGCCGGCCTGCATCCGCAGCTCGAAGAGCGGCAGGGAGATCCGTCTCGCATCGCGGGCATCGAGCAACGCCTCCTCCAGGCGGTTGGCCTGCGACTGGTAGGAGTCGATGAGGACTGTGTCGACAGGCTCGTCGCGGCCGACGTGTCGGCGGGAACGCACGTAGCCTCCCCGGTAGGTCGGAGGCATTACCCGGGCTCCTGGCCCGCCCGACGGATCGTACGCTGTCGTGAACCTCACGCCAGCGTCATCAGACTCCAGGCGCACTGCTTCGAGCACTCGTCCATAGAGATCGTTGATTCCCTTGGCCATCTCGTTCCCCCTTCGTCAGTCGTCGCCGTACGTTACGCACGGGGTATGACAGGAAGCATCTGAGCGTTGCTGATTCACCATTGCTCGAAGGGGTCGCCTTTGTGGCTCTTCTCCTGGACCTTGGCCGATTCCTCGGGCTCCGGTGCAAATGCGCGCGGTCTGCCTCGACAGGGCCGCCTGGTAGGTCGGGGGGCGCTGGTAGCGTGCGACGGGTGAGGGGTAGCTGCCGGCGAATCGACGCCCATCCTGGCCACAGCAAACCCTGGGAGCTGGGGTGATGCGGGTCGCGGTGCTGGCTTCGGGCAGCGGCACCATCCTCGATGCGATCCTCACCGAGGGCATCCCGGTGGAGCTCGTGGTGGTCGACAGGCCGTGCACAGCCACCGAGGTCGCCTCCCGCCACCAGGTGAGCGCCGAGCTGGTCCTCCGCCAGAGCTTCGACGACAGCTTCGACCGCGACACCTACACCGCCGAGCTGGTGGACCTGCTCGACAAGCACGACATCGAGCTCGTCGTCATGGCCGGCTACGGCACCATCCTTGGCCGGGCCATCTTCGACGCCTACGCAGGCCGCATCGTGAACACCCATCCTGCCCTGCTGCCCGCCTTCAAGGGGTGGCACGCCGTGCAGGCGGCCCTCGAGGCAGGGGTGGAGGTCACCGGGTGCACCGTCCACGTCGCCACAGCGGAGGTGGACGAGGGCCCGATCCTCGCCCAGGAGACGGTCCGGATCTTTCCCGGCGACACCACCGAGACGCTCCACGAGCGGATCAAGGAGGTGGAGCGTCCCCTGTACGTTCGGACGATCAAGAAGATCCTCGAGAGGGGATCCGTGGAGATAGGAGACCTTGCCGAGTGATCGCTGCGCCGAGCCCAACCGGACCGACGAGGCGCGAGCAGCGATGAGGGCGCTCCTGTCGGTCTACGACAAGTCGGGCATCGCGGAGCTCGCAGGTGCCCTCCACGAGCTCGGTGTGGAGCTGGTCTCCTCGGGCGGGACCGCCAAGGTGGTAGCAGACGCCGGCCTACCGGTGACCGACGTGGCCGACATCACCGGCACACCGGCGATCCTCGGGCACAGGGTGGTGACGCTGCACCCCAAGGTGCACGGCGGGATCCTCGCCGAGCGCGACGAACCCTCGCACCTCGTCGACATGGACGAGCACGGCATCGAGCCCATCGACCTGGTCGTGGTGAACCTCTACCCCTTCTCGTCCGACCCCTCCGTCGAGCTCATCGACATCGGCGGCCCAGCCATGGTGCGCGCCGCAGCGAAGAACCACGCCCACGTCGGGGTCGTGACCGATCCTTCCCAGTACGAGCTGGTGCTGGCCGACCTGCGAGCCGCGGGGAGCCTCAGCGACGCCACCCGTAGGCACCTGGCCCTCGAGGCCTTCCGCACCACCGCCGCCTACGACGCCGAGATCGTGCGCTGGCTGGAGGGCGCCGAGACCACCGACGGGGGAGCGGAGCGCGCTGCAGCCCCAGACACGCCCGACCAGCTCCCCGAGACCCTCTCGGTGACGCTCGAGCGCCGCCAGGTGCTGCGCTACGGCGAGAACCCGCACCAGGTCGGGGCCAGGTACGCCACCAGAGGTGCGGCTGGCGCGCGGGCGGGCTGGTGGGAGGGGGCCACCCAGCACGGCGGCAAGGAGATGTCGTACCTCAACGTCTACGACGCGGATGCCGCATGGCGCCTCGCCCACTCGCTTGGAGAGGACCCCGCCGCCGTCGTGATCAAGCACGCCAACCCGTGCGGCGTCGCCGTCGCCGACGACATCACCACCGCTTACGTGCGGGCCCACGAGTGCGACCCGGTCTCTGCCTTCGGCGGCATCGTCGCGGTGAACCGCCCGGTCACGCCCGACATGGCCGAGGCCCTGGTCCCGGTGTTCACCGAGGTGCTGATCGCGCCGGGATTCGAGGGCGACGCTTTGATGCGCCTGCTGGAGAAGCGCAACCTGCGCATCTTGGAAGCCGCACCTCCCGGTCCTGCCGTGCCCGCGCTTCGAGCGATCGACGGCGGCTACCTGGTGCAGACACCAGACGAGGTGACCGTCGACCGATCGGCCTGGCAGGTGGTCACCGAGGCCGTGCCGTCCGACGAGCAGTGGAGCGATCTGGAGCTCGCCTGGCGAGTGGTGGCGAAGGTTACGTCGAACGCCATCGTCCTGGTGAAGGACGGCCAGGCGGTGGGCATCGGGTGCGGCCAGCAGAACCGCCGCGACGCCGGGCGCCTGGCGGGGGAGAAGGCCGCAGGGAGGGCGATCGGTGGTGCGTACGCCAGCGACGCCTTCTTCCCGTTCCCCGACGGCCTCGACGGCGCCGTGGACGCGGGAGCGGCCGTCGTCATCCAGCCGGGGGGCTCCATCAGGGACGAGGAGGTCATCGCCGCCGCCGACGAGCGGGGTCTGGCGATGGTCTTCACCGGCGAGCGCCACTTCCGCCACTGACCGGTCTCCTGATCGGTCGAGGGTGCCGGGCGGTGTCCAGTCGGGAGCGGACGACCCTCTAGGTTGGGCGCCATGACGGCGAAGGTGCTCGACGGCGAGGCCGTGGCGTCCGAGGTCAAGGCCGACCTGCGGCATCGCATCAAGAGGTTGACCCAGGCCGGCCACACCCCGGGCCTGGCAACCCTCCTCGTGGGAGACGACGGCCCGTCCGCCAACTACGTGGCCATGAAGCACCGGGATTGCCAGGAGCTGGGCATCGCATCGCGCCAGGTGCACCTTCCTGCAACTGCCTCGCAGCGCGAAGTGGACGCCGTGGTCGACGAGCTGAACGCAGACGCGGCGGTCGACGCCTACATCATGCAGTACCCCTTCCCGGGCCACCTCGACTACGAGACGGCGCTGCTGCGGGTCGACCCGAGCAAGGACGCCGACGGCTTGCACCCGGTGAACCTGGGCAAGCTCGTGCAGGGGCTGGACGCGCCGCTCGCCTGCACGCCTGCGGGCATCCAGCTGCTGCTGGAGCGCCACGGCGTGCCCATAGCCGGCGCCCACGTCGTGATCGTGGGAAGGGGGCTGACGATCGGTAGGCCGCTTGCGAACCTCTTGACCCTCAAGCGGCCGAACGCCAACGCTGCGGTGACGGTGGTGCACACGGGCGTGGAGGATCTCGGCAGCTACACCCGCCAGGCCGACATCGTCGTGGCCGCCGCCGGCTCACCCGGGCTCATCACCGCGGACATGGTTCGGCCGGGTGCGGCCGTGGTGGCGGCTGGCGTGTCGTTCGAGGGCCGCAGGCTCCTCTCCGACGTGGCAGACGAGGTGGCGGAGGTCGCGGGGTGGCTGTCGCCTCGCATCGGGGGGGTGGGCCCGATGACGCGGGCCATGCTCCTGGCCAACACCGTGGATGCCGCGGAGAGGCGAGCCGGCACGACCTAGCCTGGCCACGTGACCAGGATCAGCGATCTCTTGGAAGCTGGGCGGACCTACTCGTTCGAGTTCTTCCCACCCCGCACCGACGAGGCCGAACGGGCCTTGGCGAAGGCGCTCTCGGAGCTGGAGCCCCTCGCTCCCTCGTTCGTCTCGGTTACGTACGGGGCCGGCGGATCGACCCGCGAGCGCACCCGCGACATCGTGATCCACATCGAGCGCGACACGTCGATGACGGCGATGGCGCACCTCACCTGCATCGGCCACTCCCGAGCCGAGCTGACCGAGATCGTCGGCGAGTACCGCGACGCCGGGATCGACAACATCCTGGCCCTCGGGGGCGATCCTCCCAAGGCCCCGGAGGCCGGTGAGCCCGGCGGCGACACGCAGGGCGATCTGGTGCACGCCGCAGAGCTGGTGGAGCTGATCGGCGAGGTCGGCGACTTCTCAGTGGGCGTAGCGGCGCACCCTGAGCTGCACCCCCGCTCTCCCGGCCGTGAGAGCGACAGGCGCTTCCTCGCAGCGAAGCTGGCGATGGCCGACTTCGGCATCACCCAGTTCTTCTTCGAGACGCACCACTACCTGCGCATGGTCGACGAGCTCGCCGAGCTCGGGTGCGAGACGCCGGTGATCCCGGGGATCATGCCGGTCACCAACGCGCGTCAGGTGAAGCGCTTCGCCGAGCTGTCGGGGGCGGAGTTCCCTCCGGCGCTGGCGACCCGCTTCGAGGCCGTGGCCGACGACGCCGAGGCGGTGAGGGCGCTGGGCGTGGAGGTCGCGACCCAGATGTGCAGCGAGCTGCTCGACGCCGGCGTCCCAGGCCTGCACTTCTACACGCTCAACCGATCGACGGCGACGAGGGAGATCTACGCCAACCTGGGCCTGTGAGCCACGAAGCCCCCGAACCGGCGTGGGCTCTCATCGACCTGGTGACGTAGGCGCGTCGGGTTCGAGGAGGGAAAGGGAGGGGCCCGTCCACTTGTCTTCAACTTGTCTGGCCAGTAGCGTGGGTGCATGGCCGACAAGATCACGCAGAACGCCGACGGCTCCCTGAACGTCAGCGACAACCCCATCATCCCGTTCATCGAGGGCGACGGGACCGGCATCGACATCTGGCCCGCTGCACGCCTCGTGCTCGACGCAGCCGCAGCCAAGAGCGGCAAGACCATCGAGTGGAAGGAGGTCCTCGCCGGTGAGAAGGCCTTCAACGAGACGGGCGACTGGCTGCCCGAGGAGACGGTCCAGGTCTTCCGCGACTACCTGATCGGCATAAAGGGCCCGCTCACCACGCCCATCGGCGGTGGGTTCCGCAGCCTCAACGTGGCGCTGCGCCAGATCCTCGACCTCTACGTGTGCCTGCGGCCGGTCCGCTGGTTCCAGGGAGTGCCCTCCCCGGTGAAGCGCCCCGACCTGGTTGACATGGTGATCTTCCGGGAGAACACCGAAGACATCTACGCCGGGCTGGAGGTGGAGGCCGGAACCCCCGAGGCCGCCAAGCTGCGCGACCTGCTGCACGACGCGATGGGCTGGGACATCCGGCCCGACGCAGGGATCGGCATCAAGCCCGTCTCGGAGACCGGCTCCAAGCGCCTCATCCGCGCCTCCATCAAGTACGCCCTCGACCGGGGCCGCAGCAGCGTCACCCTGGTGCACAAGGGCAACATCATGAAGTTCACCGAGGGGGCGTTCCGCAACTGGGGC
>CAZHBH010000036.1:0-23457 GCA_964530525.1 uncultured Rhabdothermincola sp.
GCAGGTTCTGGGTTCGAGTCCCAGGGGGCGTACGAGCTTGGGTGGTGCTGTACTGGCCCTCTCGCCTCCGTAGCTCAGCGGATAGAGCAGGGGACTTCTAATCCCAAGGTCGTTGGTTCGATTCCAACCGGAGGCGCCGATCTGGCCCCTGCCGTCCGCCGTCCCTGACCTTTGCGCGGCTACCCGCACTCAGCGTGGCGGAACGACCGCTATATGATCTCCTGTTCACCCGTGCCGTCGAGCACGTAGACAAAGGAGAGCGATGCTCGAGCGGCTAGGTAGGTTCTGCGCCCGCCGTCACTGGCAGGCGATCGTCGTCTGGATCGTCGTGGTGGTCGCCGTGGGCGTGTTCGCCCAGTACCACCACGGCGACTCCGAAGACGTGTTCACGGTGCCGGGCACCCAGTCGCAGGAGGCCCTCGACCTCCTCGAGGCCAGCTTCCCGTCCGCAGCGGGAACCAGCGTGACCGTGGTCTGGGAGGCGCAGACGGGAACGTTGCAGGACTCCGCCACCCAGGCGGCGATCAACCGTTCGGTCGATGCACTCCGGGCCATGAGCGGCGTCTCCAGCGTCTCCAGCCCCTTCGAGCCGGCGCCCACCGGCATCGACGTCACCGACGGTCAGGTCCAGCTGGAGACCACCCCGCTCAACATCAACAAGTCGGGCACCGTCGGCTTCAGCGTCGTCCAGTTCGACCACGGCCTCACCAGCCTCGAGCAGGCGGAGGAGCTCTTCTCCGCAGCGCAGCAGGCCGCCGAGCCGGCCGTGGACGCTGGCGTGGTGGTGAACTACGGCGGGCCCGTGGTCGACATGGCGAACGCCCCCGACCCGGGCATATCGCAATACTCCGAGCTGATCGGCATCATCTTCGCCGTCGTCATCCTGCTGGTCGCCCTCGGCTCGGCCACGTCGATGGCCGTGCCGATCGTCATCGCCCTCATCGCGGTCTTCACCTCGCACAACATCGTGTCGATCCTCGAGTCGAGCTTCACCATCGGCTCGGTCGCCCCCATCCTCGGATCGATGATCGGTCTCGGCGTCGGCATCGACTACTCGCTGTTCATCGTCAGCCGCTTCCGTCAGAACCTCAAGGACGGGATGACCGTCCCCGACGCGGTCGGCAAGGCCATCGCCACCTCCGGCTCTGCCGTGCTGTTCGCCGGCATAACCGTGTGCATCGCCCTCTGCGCGCTCTACTTCGTGCAGATCCCCTACGTCGCGCAGCTCGGGTACATCGCCGCCCTGTTCGTGGCCGTCACCATCCTCACGACCCTCACCCTCGTGCCGGCCGTGCTCGGCGCCCTGGGCCAGCGCATCAACTCCGGCCGCATCCATCGGCGCGACGAGACCCAGGACATCCACAAGACCCTCTCGGCCCGTTGGGCGGCCACCACCTCTCGCCACCCCGTTCGCTACGCCGTGATGAGCCTGATGGTGCTCCTCGTGCTCGCGCTCCCGCTGCGGAGCATGCACCTGGGCTTCACCGACGCAGGTGACCTGAGCTCCGAGCTCACCCAGCACCAGGCCTTCGAAGCGCTCACCGAGAACTTCGGGCCAGGAGAGAACGGGCCCCTCGTCATAGCCGTGGCGCTCCCCGAGATCACCGAGGCCAACGCCGTCGGCATCCTCGAATCGTTCGACAAGCTCAACACCGCCGTGGCAGCGACCTCCGGGGTTGCACGCGTGTCGCTACCGGTGCCCAACAACTTCCCCTCCGAGGCCCACCCCGACGCCATGCCCACGGCAGCCATCGTCCAGGTGGTGCCCACGACCGCGCCCAACGCCGACGAGACGGCCGAGCTGGTGGAGCGGCTCCGCAACGACGTCATCCCCACGGCGTTGGCGGGCGGGGCCATCAGCGCCTCCAGCGTGTACGTGGGAGGGCAGACGGCCATCCTCATCGACCTGTCGGATGCGCTCAGCTCGCGGCTGTTCCTCTTCATCGGCGTGGTGGTGCTCGGCGCCTTCCTCTTGCTGATGATGGTCTTCCGATCGGTGTTCGTCCCCTTCAAGGCCGCTCTGATGAACCTGCTCTCGATCGGCAGCGCCTACGGCGTGATCATCGCCGTGTTCCAGTGGGGCTGGCTGAAGGACCTGGTGGGCCTCGACACCACCGTCCCCATAGTGGCCTTCGTGCCGGTGATGATGTTCGCGGTGCTGTTCGGGCTCTCGATGGACTACGAGGTCTTCCTCATCGCCCGGATCAAGGAGGAGTACAACAAGACGGGCGACAGCCGCCAGAGCGTGGTGACCGGCCTGGCGGCCACCGCCAGGGTCATCACGGCGGCGGCGCTCATCATGATCGCCGTGTTCGTATCCTTCGTACCCAACCCGGACCCCACCGTGAAGATGATCGGGCTGGGACTGGCCGTCTCGGTGCTCATAGACGCGACCGTGGTGCGGATGATGCTGGTCCCCTCCACGATGGAGCTCGCAGGACGGGCGAACTGGTGGATCCCCCGCTGGCTCGATCGCATCCTCCCCCGGATCCACGTCGAGTAGATCCGGCCGCGGCCAGGGCCCCCGGGGACTCCGACCTCGGTCCCCCTCGTGGGGTGCACCAGGAAGATGTGATAGACGACGGTGATGGCCAACGTCATCTCCATCCACTCCTTCCGCGGCGGAACCGGCAAGAGCAACAGCACCGCCAACCTCGCGGCCCAGCTGGCCCGGGCGGGAAACCGCGTCGCAGTGGTCGACACCGACATCCAGTCGCCGGGCATCCACGTCCTCTTCGGGTTCAGCGAGGACGACATGGGCAACACGCTCAACGACTACCTCTACGGCAACTGCTCGATAGCAGAGGCCGCCCACGACGTGACCGACCAGCTGAACGGCCCCGAGGGCCCTCCGGCGCCGGGGGCCGCCCTCTGGCTCGTCCCCTCGAGCATCAAGGCAGGCGACATCGCCAAGGTGCTGCGCGAGGGCTACGACGCCGGCGTGCTCAACGACGGCTTCCGCGAGCTGGCCGAGTCGCTGGATCTCGACTACCTGCTCATCGACACCCACCCCGGCCTGAACGAGGAGACGCTGCTGTCCATCACGGTCTCGGACACGCTGGTGCTTCTCATGCGGCCCGACCGGCAGGACATCCAGGGAACAGCCGTGACCGTCGACGTGGCTCGTCGCCTGGGCGTGCCACAGCTCCTGCTGCTCGTGAACATGGTGCCCGCATCGGTCGACCGTTCGGTGCTCGGGCCGGACCTGGCCGCCGCGTACGGGGTGGAGGTGGCCGGCCTCCTGCCGCTCAGCGAGACGGTCGTCGAGAACTCGTCGTCGTCGCTGTTCTCGGTCGTGAACCCAGACGAGGAGTGGTCGAAGGTGATCGCCGGGACGGCAGCCCGCATCACCCGGACGCCTCCACAGGAGAGCTGACCACCAGAGCGGCAGTTCGACCGGCGGCATCCCAGGGCAAGGACCGAACATGGCAGATGACGATGAGCTGTTCAGCCGGGAGGAGGTGCTCTCGGGACGGGCGTCGCCGGGCGACGTGCGCCGGGCCCGGGCCATCCTCTACCTGATCGAGCAGGAGGCCCAGCGCTCCTCAGACCGCCAGGACGGCCTGAACACGGTGGCCATGGCAGCCGCTTCGGGCATGACGGTCGACCTGGCGCAGGTGCTCGACCCGGAGACCCTGGCAGGAGCCCTGCCGGGCGAGCGCGACGAGGCCTTCCTGGCTTCGTTCCGGGCGGCTCGGCGCGGCGCCGAGACCCCGGAGCTGAAGCGCCTGGAGCGCTTCGCCGACGACTGGAAGGTGCTGCTACCCGAACGCCTCGACCTGAGGGTGCGGTTGTTCTCCGAACTGGCCAACCGGTACGAGCTCGACCCCAAGCGCAGCAAGCAGATCTGCGCTGCGTTCGGGACCGACGACCCGGAGTTCGCCGCGAAGTACGAGAGGCTGTTCCGCAAGCCGCTCGACAGCGCCTTCGTCCAGCGCAAGGGCTTCTTCGGCCGCAAGAAGAGCTGACCGGGGAGATCTTCCGCTCGGGAGGTCCCGACCGTGGTCGTGCCCGTTCACCTCAGGGCACTTGCTGACCGGTAGCGTCAGGCGGTCACCATGGTCCGACCTGCCACACAGCTCCGAAGCCACCTCGACGGAACCGTCTTCGCCGACCACCTCGCCGGTGACGGCGGGCTCGTGCTGGCCCTGCACGGCTGGGGACGAGATCGCACCGATCTGGCCGAGGTGGTCTCCGGGAGGCGGGCGACGTGCGTGGACCTCCCGGGGTTCGGCTCCTCCCCGCCCCCGCCGGAGCCATGGGGCGCTGCCGACTACGCCGCCGCCATGGCGCGCCTGCTCGACGAGGCGAGTGAGTCGAACGTGCTCGTGCTGGGTCACAGCTTCGGCGGCAGGGTCGCCGTCTGCCTCGCAGCGGCGCGGCCCGACCTGGTCCGAGGGGTCGTGCTGGCAGGCGTGCCCCTGATGAGGCTGGGAGCTGCTCCAAAGCCTTCACGCTGGTTCCGCTTCGTTCGCTGGGCCAACCGCGCCCACCTCGTGCCCGACGGCACGATGGAGCGACTGCGGCGTGCTCGTGGCTCGACCGACTACAACGCAGCGGTGGGCGTGATGAGGCAGGTGCTCGTGAAAGTCGTGGGCGAGACCTACGAGGAGCAGCTGTCGGCCCTGGACGCCCCGGTGGGCTTCTGCTGGGGAGAGCTGGACTCGGCGGCGCCTCCGGAGGTGGCCCGGCGAGCGGCGGAGTTGGTGCGGCGCTGCGCCGCGCTCGAGGTGGTGCCGGGCGCCGGGCATGACGTGCACCGCGACTCCCCCGGCGCTTTGCGCTCCGTGCTGGATCGCACCGAGGAGGCGAGCGGATCGTGATCGCGATCTCAGTCGTGGCGGTGGCGGCCGGTGCGGCCTCAGCGGCTGTCGGCCTCCTTCGCTGGCTCCGGGTCGCCCAGCGCGAGCACTACCTGCCCGGCTCGTGCTCCACGGTGCTCGGCCGCTGGCTCCGGCGTCGACCCCCCAACAACCTGCTCGTCGTGGTGGCGATCGCGACGGCGGTTGCGTCTGTGGCGCTCGCCGTGGCGGGCCTGCGGCCCCTCGCCCCGATCCTCGTGCTGCTCACCGCCGCGCTCGCCGTGCTGGTTCCCTTCCCGATGTCGCCGCTGGGCCGGGGCAAGCGCCTCGTCATGACACGCAGGGCCACGGTGCTGGCAGCCGTGACCATCGCTTTGGGGGTGCTCGTGTGCGCCGTGGCCTGGCTGCTGGGCGCCGGCCCGGCAGGTCCGGCGGTGGCAGCCGTGGCCATGCCCTTCCTGGTGGATGCAGCGGCCATGTTCACCGGGCCGTTCGAGAAGCTCTCCATGGAGCGCCACCGGCGCAGGGCGCAGGCTCGACTGGAGGCTGTGGCCCCCCGAGTGGTGGCGGTGACCGGGAGCTGGGGCAAGACCTCGACCAAGAACCACCTGCGCGACCTGTTGGCCGGATCGGTGGAGGTCGTGGCCTCGCCCGCTTCGTGGAACAACACGGGTGGGCTCTCACGTACGATCAACGAGCACCTGACCGACTCCACCGAGATCCTCGTGGCCGAGATGGGGATGTACCGACCTGGCGAGATCGCCGAGCTGTGCTCGTGGATCCGCCCCGAGGTGGCAGTGATATGCGCCGTCGGCCCGATGCACCTCGAACGGGTCGGCTCGATGGAGGGGATCGTCGCAGCCAAGGCAGAGATCGCCGAGGGGGCACGGGCTGTCGTGCTCTGGGTCGACCACGAGCCGCTCGCCCAGCTGGCCGGACACCTTGAGGGCTCCCAGGAGGTGTGGCGGGTCGGCACCGAGTCGACCTCTGAGGACCTCGACGTATCGGTGCGCACCGACGAGGCGGGCGTCGTGCGCATCTCGCATCGCGGGGTCGAGGTGGGTTCGTATCCCGCCGGCTCCGGGGTGCACCCTGGCAACGCAGCCTGCGCCGTGGCGGCCGCGCTGGCGATCGGGCAGCCTCCGACCAGCCTCGGCTCGCGCGTCGCGACGCTGTCCAACCCCGCCCACCGCAGCTCGGCGGGAACGTCCGAGCGCGGCGTCTGGGTCCTCGACGACACCTTCAACTCCAACCCCGTCGGCGCCAAGGCTGCGGTGGACGCACTCGCCGCAGGCGTGCCAGACGGGCGCCGCGCCGTGGTGACCCCGGGGATGGTCGAGCTCGGACCGATGCAGCACGAGGCGAACCGTGCCCTGGCGGCGCACGTCGTGGCCAGCGGCGCGACGCTCGTCGTGGTTGGCTGGACCAACCGGGTGGCCCTACTGGAGGGCTCGGGGGGCCAGGCCGTTGCCGTGGCCACCCGCGAGGAGGGCCGCGACTGGGTGCGGGCGAACCTCGGAGAGGGCGACGGGGTCCTCTGGGAGAACGATCTCCCCGACCACTACCCCTGACCCGCACCGGCATCGGTGTTGGCGGCCACGCGCACTCCCAGAGCGCGGGCGCCCCGGGGGCCCGCCGCTAGGCTCGCCGGCCATGAGCGCCGTCGCCGTGGTCTTCGGAGGGCCATCACCCGAGCACGACATCAGCATCCTCACGGGCCTGCAGGCAGCTCGCGCCCTGGCCGATGCAGGTTCGGAGGTCACGTGCCTCTACTGGACCAAGACCGCCGAGTGGCTGCAGGTGCCGGTGGAGTCCGAGGCCTCTTCCTTCCTCCAGCCGAGTCCTCCCGGCTCCTCCCCCGTCGATCTGTCGGTTCCCGGAGGGTTCCAGGCTCGCAAGCGCCTCCGGGGTGCCACCCGGCTCGACGCGGACACCGTGCTCAACTGCTGCCACGGGGGGCCCGGCGAGGACGGCACGCTCGCTGGCCTGCTGATGCTGGCGGGGTACAAGGTGAGCGGGCCCAACCCCGAGGCCAGCTCGCTCGCCATGGACAAGCTCGCCACGGCCGCCGTAGCCGCGGACGCCGGCGTCCCGGTCATCCAGACCGTGGCACTCACCGACGAGCTCGAGAAGGTCGATCTGCAAGCCCCGTGGGTGGTGAAGCCTCGGTTCGGCGGATCGTCTATCGGTGTGGAGGCCGGCGTGTCCGACCTCGACACCGCTCGGGCGCTCGGTCGCACGGGTGCCGGGCGTGCAGGGATGATCGTCCAGCCCTTCCTCGAGGGCTGGTCCGACCTCAACGTGGCGGTGCGCACCTTCCCGGAACTTTCGATCTCTGCCATCGAGAGACCCCTCCGGGACGGCGACGGGGTGTACGACTACGCCGGCAAGTACCTGCGCGGCGGTGCCGGAGGGGTGGGCATGGAGGCTGCCCCGAGGGAGCTGCCGGCCCAGATCCCCGACGCCGTTGCCGAGGAGATCCGTGCCCACGCGGCGACCCTCGTGCGCGCCGCTGGGCTCACCGGTGCGGTGCGCGTCGACTTCCTCTGGGACGGCGCCAACTCGGTCGTGCTCTGCGAGGTCAACTCCATCCCCGGCGCCTGGGGCGCCTACCTGTGGCAGGCCGTGGGAGTGACCCGCCACCAACTGCTCGCCGACCTGGTGGCGGAAGCGGCCCGGGCCGGGACCAGGCGACCCCAGTGGTCGGCGACCAGCGACGGTGCCGCGCTGCGAGCCGCCGGCTCGGTTGCGAGCAAGCTCGCCTGACCCCAACCCGGTCGCCCCGGTGAGAACGTCACAGCACCGGGGCAGAATGGGTCGATGTCGTCGGTAGCCCTGCCCACAGGACCGCCACCAGGGCACAGCGCGCACGAAGGACACGGCAGGGCGCAGTGCGCAGCGGAGTCCCTGGCGGGCTTCCACCCTGCCGTTCGCGAGTGGTTCCGCAGACGCTTCCCCGACGGACCCACCGAACCGCAGTCCCGAGCCTGGCCGCTCATCGCCGAGGGACGCGACGTGCTCATCGCCGCCCCCACCGGGTCGGGCAAGACGCTGGCCGGGTTCCTCGTCGCCATCGACGCGCTCTACCACGCCTACGACCGTGGCGAGGACGTCACCTCGACGACCCGGGTCGTCTACGTCTCACCGCTCAAGGCCCTGGCCGTCGACGTGGCGGAGAACCTCCAGCGCCCCCTCGTCGAGATCGCGGACGTGGCGTCCGAGATGGGCCTGGCTGCGCCCGAGCTTCGCGTCGCCGTGCGCACCGGCGATACGACCAGCTCGCAGAGGGCGTCGATGGTTCGTAGACCGCCCAGCTTCGTGGTCACCACACCCGAGTCCCTCTACCTGCTGGTCACCAGCGAGCGGGGCAGGCAGGCCCTGAGGACCACGCGCACGGTCATCGTCGACGAGATCCACGCCACCGCCCGCGACAAGCGGGGCTCACACCTGGCGGTGACCCTGGAACGGCTGGAAGCACTGTGCGACGAGCGGCCCGCACGGGTGGGGCTCTCCGCCACCCAGCGCCCCGTGGAGGCCATCGGCCGGCTGCTCGTCGGCGAGCGTCCGGCTCCGGCCATCGTCGACGCAGGCCACCAGCGCACGCTCGACCTGGCGCTGGAGCTGCCCGACGGCGAGCTCGAGGCGGTGACTTCGGCCGAGCAGATGGCCGACGTGCTCGACCGCATCGCCGAGCTGGTGCGCGAGCACCGCACCACCCTCGTGTTCGTGAACACCAGGCGCATGTCCGAGAGGCTCGCCCACCAGCTGGCCGAGCGCCTCGGAGACGACGAGCGTCCCGGGCACGAGGTGGTGGCCGCACACCACGGGAGCCTCTCGCGGGACCGGCGGCACAGGGTGGAGGCACGCCTGCGCGCCGGGCAGCTGAAGGCGCTGGTCGCGACGGCCTCCCTCGAGCTGGGCATCGACATCGGCCCGGTCGACCTGGTCTGCCAGATCGGGTCGCCGCGCAGCATCGCCACCTTCCTCCAGCGAGTCGGGCGCTCCAACCACAGCCGTTCGGGCATCCCCAGAGGTCGCCTCTACCCGCTCACCCGTGACGAGCTGGTGGAGTGCACGGCGCTGCTGGCAGCCGTGAAGGCCGGGCGGTTGGACGCGGTGACGATGCCGAAGGCCCCGCTCGACATCGCCGCCCAGCAGATCGTCGCCGAGGTGGCCGCCGGGGAGTGGCGCACCGACGACCTCTTCGAGCTCCTGCGTCGCTCTTCCCCTTATGCGGACCTCAGCAGGTCCGACTTCGACGACGTGGTGGAGCTGGTGAGCCAAGGGATCCGCACGGGCCGGGGCGAGCGTGGCCGCTACATCCACCACGACTCGGTGAACGGCGAGCTGCGACCACGCGGGCACGCCAGGATCGCCTCCGCGACCTCCGGTGGCGCCATCCCGGAGACGGGCGACTACAAGGTGGTCGCCGAACCCGACGACACCTTCGTCGGCACCGTCAACGAGGACTGGGCGGTCGAGTCGATGGCGGGCGACATCTTCCTGCTCGGCACCCACTCGTGGCAGATCCGCAAGGTGGAGCCGGGCGTCGTTCGCGTGCGCGACGCGGGCGACGCGGCCCCGACCATCCCCTTCTGGCTCGGCGAGGGGCCCAGCCGCACCCCGGAGCTCTCCCAGGAGGTCTCCGAGCTCCGGCGAGAGGTGTCCGAGCACCTGGAGGTCGGCGATCCCGACGGAGCCAGGGCCTGGCTGGTGGAGGTGGCCGGCATCAGCGAGGTGGCCGCCGCGCTCGTGGTCGACTACCTGGCCGTTGGCCGGGCGGCACTGGGTGCCCTCCCCACGCATCAGCGCTTGATCTTCGAGCGCTTCTTCGACGAGACGGGGGGCATGCAGCTGGTGGTCCACTCCCCCCACGGTGCTCGCATCAACCGAGCCCTGGGGTTGGCCCTTCGCAAGAAGTTCTGCCGCACGTTCAACTTCGAGCTGCAGGCTGCCGCCAGCGACGACGCCATCGTCCTGTCGCTCGGGCCCCACCACAGCTTCCCCCTGGACGAGGTGCCGAGCTACGTGCGCTCCTCCAACGCCGAGGAGACACTGGCCCAAGCGGTGCTCGACTCGCCGATGTTCCAGGCCCGTTGGCGTTGGAACCTCAACCGATCGCTCATGGTGCCCCGCTTCCGCAACGGTCGGCGCAACCCCCCGCCCATCCAGCGGATGGAGTCGGACGACCTGATGGCCGCCGTGTTCCCCCAGGCAGCGGCCTGCCAGGAGAACATCACGGGCCCCATCGAGATCCCCGACCACGTCCTGGTCCGCCAGACCATCCACGACACCCTGCACGAGGCGCTCGACACCGACGGGTTGCGCGATCTGCTCGAGCAGGTCGAGTCGGGAGAGGTGGAGGTCGTCTTCTGCGAGACCACCGAGCCGTCCGTCCTCGCCCACGAGATCCTCACGGCCCGTCCCTACGCCTTCCTCGACGACGAGGGCGAGGTGCAGAACCGCCGCACCAGCGCCGTCCAGCTGCGGCGTGGGCTCTCGGTGGATCTCAGCTCCATAGGCGCCCTCGACGGCGCCGCCGTCGAGCGGGTGCACGAAGAGATCACCCCCAACCCGCGCTCGGCGGACGACCTGCACGACCTGCTCTCGTCGCTCGTGATCTCCATGCCCCGGCCCGAGTGGCTCGAGATGTTCGAGCAGCTCGCGGCCAGAGGGCGCGTGCAGGTGATCGAGCACGAGGACGCACGGTTGTGGGCAACCACCGACGGAGCCGGGATGGCCGAGGCAGCTCTGCTGGGCGACGACGAAGCCGTCGTCGCCACCGTGCGGGGACACCTCGAGATCGCAGGGCTCACCACCGTGGAGGGCCTGGCTGCCACCTGCTCGCTGCCCTCGGGTCGGGTCCGTTCCGGGCTAGCCGCCCTCGAGGCCGAGGGCTTCGCCCTCCAGGGCCGCTACACGGCCGACCTGGGCGATCAGGACCTGGGCGATCAGGACCTGGGCGATCAGGACCTGGGCGACCAGTGGGTTTCGAGGCGGCTGTTGGCGAGGATGCACTCCTATTCCCGGCGCGCACGGCGGCAACGGACCGAGCCGGTCTCCGCGCAGGACTTCATGCGGTTCCTTCTGCGCTGGCAGCACGTGGCCCCGGGGACTCAGCTCTTCGGCCAGCAGGGTGCCATGGCCGTGGTGGAGCAGCTCCAGGGCTACGAGGCTGCTGCCGTGGCGTGGGAACCCGAGCTGCTCGCCCGACGCGTGCGGCGATACGAGCCTGGGTGGCTCGACGAGCTCTGCCACGACGGCGCCGTGGCCTGGCTGCGGCTCACGCCGAAGACCGCCGTCGCCGAGGGCGGTCCCGCCGCGTCGCCTTCCAAGGCCACCCCCATCTCCGTGGTGGCCCGAGACGACCTGGCCTGGCTGCTGGCAGCCGCCCGATCGGGCGTCGATCCCGTCGAGCCGACCCTGGGTGCCACCGCAGAGGTCGTGGAGGCGCTCCGGCAGAGGGGCGCGTGCTTCGCCGGCGAGCTGGCCGACGCGACGCGTCGCCTCCCCGACGACGTGGACAGGGGCCTGTGGGACGGCGTCGCGCGCGGCCTCGTGATGTGCGACGGCTTCGGCGCCATCCGCGCCCGGGTCTCGCGTGCACAGCCCCGCCCTCCTCGGGGCCGGTTCTCTCGCCTCCGGCGGGCCGGCTCGCCCGGCGCATCAGCACCGGGCCGATGGTCGGCGGTGCCGATGGACCTCCGCAGCACGCAGGCGTCGGGATCCGGCAGGGATGCAGAGGGCTTCGACCCCGACGAGCTCGCCGAGGCCGTGGCCGAGCAGCTCCTCGCCCGCTGGGGGGTCGTGTTCCGCGACCTGGCGGTGCACGACTCGATGGGTCTGCGCTGGCGCGACCTGCAGTGGGCCCTGAGGAGGCTCGAGGACCGAGGGCTAGTTCGAGGCGGCCGGTTCGTGACGGGCTTCAGCGGCGAGCAGTACGCGCTCGCCGAGGCGGTGGAGCAGCTCGAGCACGCCCGCAAGCGCCCTCGCGACGGCGAGCGCGTGACGGTCAACGCCACCGACCCCCTCAACCTCGTTGGCGTGGTGGTGCCGGGCAGGCGAACCCCTGCGGTGCGCACGAACCGCGTCACCTACGTCGACGGCTTGCCCACACATGACCCCGAGGACGGCGTGGGGGCTCCCCGCGAGGAGATGGCCGTCACCGGCTGACGACCCGCGCGGGACCATCAACGGGCCGCGCGGGGTCCCGGCTCAGGTGAGCTGGACCAGCTCGATCAGGTCTTCGCTGAAGTGGTCGAGCGTGGCATCCGGCATGAGGAGGACGCGATCGGGCTGGAGACCGCGCACGAACTCCACGTCGTGGCTCACCACGATCATCGTGCCCGGCCACGCCGCGAGCGCCGTGCCCACCGCCTGGCGCGACGAGGGATCGAGGTTGTTGGTCGGCTCGTCGAGCAGCAGCAGGTTGTGGCGCCCGGCCACCAGCTGAGCGAGGGCCAGCTTGGTCTTCTCGCCCCCCGAGAAGCTCGACGCGTCCTGGAAGCCCTTGTCGCCACCCAGGCCGAACATGCCGAGGAGGGAGCGAAGCTCGCCGTCGCCCAGGGGCGACGACTCGCGCATGTGCTCGAGTCCGTTGCGCCCGGCGACGATGCCCTCGTGCTCTTGGGCGAAGAAGCCCGCCTGCACCTGGTGGCCGAGCTCGACCGTGCCCAGGTCGGCTGGGATGCGCCCCGCCAGCACCTGCAGCAGGGTGGTCTTGCCGGCGCCGTTGAAGCCCATCACCAGCATCCTCTCGCCCCGCCCGACGTCGAAGCTGACCTCGGCGAACACGTCGAGCGAGCCGTACGACTTCCAGAGCCCGTCGGCGCGCAGCACGGTCCTGCCGGAAGGCGGCGGTGGGGGCAGCTTCACGGAGAGGCTGCGGCGGTGGGTGGGCGCCTCCACCTTCTCTGCGGCGATCCGCCGCACCCGGTTGTCGAGGTTCTTGGCGACCCGCGCCCGCTTGGCGGTCTGGCCGCGCATGGAGTCGGCGAGAGTGGAGAGGCGCTTCATCTCGCGCTCCTGGCGTGACGCCAGCTTGGCGATGCGCTCCTCGTCGCGCTCACGGGCCACCAGGTACTGCGAGTACGTGCCTCGGTACTCCACGAGCTCGCCCCTGTCCTCCTCGCCTTCGCGATCGAGGTGCACGACCCTGGTGATGGCCTCGTCGAGGAGGTCGAGGTCGTGGCTCACGACCACCAGCGCGCCCCGGTAGCTGCGCAGGAACCGCAGGAGCCAGTCCCTGGCATCCGCGTCGAGGTGGTTGGTGGGCTCGTCGAGGAGCAGGAGCTCGCTGCCGGCGAACAGGATGCGGGCCAGCTCCAGGCGCCTCCGCTCCCCTCCCGACAGGATCCCGACGGTCAGCTCGAGCCGATCTGGCCCCAGCCCGAGCCCGGCCGTGAGTCGACGCACCTCCGATTCGGCGGCGTAGCCCCCGAGCCGCTCGAAGCGCTCCTGGGCGGCAGAGAAGCGCCCGACGTTGCGGGGCGAGGGATCGGACTCCAGCTCCACCTGGAGCTTCTGGAGCTGAGCTGCAGCCTCGTCGAGCCCCCTCCCCGACAGGACGTGCGCGAGGCAACCCGTGTCGGGGGGCACGGCGTCGGAGCGTGGGTCCTGCGACAGGTAGCCCGTGGCGTCGGGGCGCCGCACCGAGCCAGACCTGGCTTCCGCAGCGCCACCGAGCACCCGGAACAAGGTGGTCTTGCCGGCACCGTTGCGTCCGACCAGTCCGACCTTGTCGCCGGGGCGGACCTCGAAAGAGGCTCCCTCGACGATCGCCTTGCCGCCGACCTCCACGCTGAGATCGCGAACGGTCAGCGTCACGTCGGGCAACCCTATCGAGGGTGCTCGCTAGCCCCTCGCCCGATCCACTGCCGAGTCCGGAGCTGCCCTCCGGCGGAGCAGGATCGCCAGGCCGTAGAGGACCACGAAGAAGACCGTGATGGCGGCGACGTTGGCCATGACCCGGCCGTAGCCGTGGGTGCTGACGTCGACGAAGGGGTACGGGTACCAGTCGATGACGGCGCCCCGCACGAGGGTGAACACCAGCCAGACCAGCGGCACCAAGGCCGCGTACGCCGACAAGCGCACCGAGATGCGCCGCTTCGGGCCGAAGACCAGCCAACCCGCCACCCCTGCGACCGGCACCACCGCGTGCAGGAGGAGGTTGGCCACGGCGCCGACCCATCGGTCCTGGGGCTGGTCGAGCAGCGAGTAGTAGATGACGCCGGTGACGAGTATGTCGACCACGCCGGCGAGCCTGAAGGCCTGGAACACCGTGGAGGTGCGGTCGAGCGAGACCGCCAGGAGCCCGCATGTGACGGCGACGATGATGTTCGACTGCAGCGTGAAGAAGCAGAGCTGGTTGAGGATCCGGGCGGCCGCGGACGTGAACTGCTCGCTCTCGGACGTGGCCGCTCCGTACAGCGAGAACGCCAGACCCACCACCGCGGCGAGCGCCGTGAGGCCGAACGTGATCCTCGCGGCGTCCCTACGGCTCATGGCCGCGAGCTAGCTCCGGGCCGCCTGGCGCGATCGACCGCCGCCCTGACCACCAGAGCCCTTGCGCGTCCTCTTGCGACGTCCGGGATGAGCCTTCTGGCTCGCTGATGCCTTCGCCCCAGTACCCGCAGAGCGAGCCCTGCTCCTCGAGCGCGAGCCGCCGGTGCGCGAACCGTTGCTCCGCGAGCCGTCGGACTCCGAACCGTTGGATCGGGGCCGGTCCGCGATCACCGGCCCGACCGCTTCCAGGTCGGCGTCGGTGAAGCCCAGTGGGTAGCCGAGCTCACGCTGGAGCTTCTTCACGTCGCTGCGCAGCTCGCTCGGCACCAGGCTCACGACCAGGCCGGATGCACCAGCCCTCGCGGTGCGGCCCGACCGGTGCACGTAGTCCTTGGCCTCGCCGGGCGGGTCGAAGTGCACCACGCAGCTCACGCCGTCCACGTGGATGCCCCGTGCCGCCACGTCGGTGGCGACCAGCGCTGCCACCCGGCCCTCGTCGAACGACTTGAGCGCCCTCTCGCGCTGGCCCTGCGAGCGACCTCCGTGGATGGCCACCGCCGTCACACCCGCCCCTTCGAGCTGGCGGGCGACCCTGTCGGCGCCGCGCTTGGTGCGGCAGAACACCACCGTCGCGCTGCTGCGCGACACCAGGGCAGCCGCGGTGGCGACCTTGTCGGCCCTCTCGACCGACCAGAACTCGTGGCGAGCCCTGCTCAGGTCCTCCTCCTCCACGACGTGCTCGTGGCGCACGGGATCACGCTGGTAGCGCCGCACCAGCACGTCCACCGCCCCGTCGAGGGTCGCCGAGAACAGCAGCGTCTGGCGATCTGCAGCGCACGCGTCGAGAAGGCGCTTCACCTCGGGCAGGAATCCCATGTCGGCCATGCGGTCAGCCTCGTCCACGACCACGAAGTCGACGTCGCCGAGCTTCACGAGGCCTTGGCCGATCAGGTCCGCCAGGCGGCCCGGGCAGCACACCGCCACGTCGACGCCACGTCGCAGGGCGTCGATCTGGCGCTGGAAGCCGACGCCGCCGTAGAAGGCCTCGATCCGCGGGCCCTTGGGACCGGCGAGCTGCCGGAGCTCGTCGCAGACCTGGGACGCGAGCTCGCGGGTGGGCACGAGCACGAGGCCCCGTGGCCGGCGTGGTTCCGCCCGACCCACTCCGACCACGAGCGGGATGCCGAAGGCGATCGTCTTACCCGATCCGGTGGGGGCACGGCCGGAGACGTCGCGACCAGCGAGGGCATCGGGGAGGGTCGCTGCCTGGATCGGGAAGGGAGCGTCTATTCCCCGGCGCTGGAGCCGGTCGGCGAGCCACCGGGGTACGCCGAGGTCTGAGAAGGTGGGCCCTCCCGGAGCGTCGGCCCGGGTGGGGCCGCGCGGGTCATCGAGAAGGGTGGGTGTGGCTGACATGAGCTCTCCGTTGTCGTAGGGACTTGCCTGCCCCGACGACTCAGTGCGGTTTGCCGCATGCCTGCGCGCCAGACTTGCGCGCGACTTCCTCGGAACGAGGACAGCCTACACGGCGGCGGGCGCCCATCGGTTCATCCCCCCTCGATCACTCGTGGCCGCTCACGGCGACCCCCGCGGCGACCGCCACCTTTCGGTACCAGGCGGCGAGCGTATCGACGGTGTCGTGCGCGTTGAGGCCGCTCGGGTTGGGGAGCACCCAGAGCTCAGAACCCTCGAAGCCTCCCGCCTGGCGACCCGTGGTCACGCCCTTCGCTCCGAACGCCTGCCGAAAGGCCGTCAGCCCCAGGACCGCCACGACTCCTGGGTGGTGCACCCGAACCAGGCCTCGCAACCGCTCTCCACCGGCGCGCACCTCGGCCAAGGTCAGCTCGTCTGCCTTGGCGGTGGCCACGGGCACCACGTTCGTGATCCCGATGCCCAGGGCCAACAACTCGTCACGGTCGGCGACCGACATCCCTGCCGACACGTCCACCTGCGCGCTGGTGATCCCTGCTCGGTGAAGAGCGGGCCAGAACCTGTTGCCGGGCCGGGCGAAGTGGGCGTTGACCGCGGCGGTCCAGAGACCTGGGTTGATCCCGACGAAGAGCAGCCGCATCGGTTCGGGCAAGACGTCGTCGACGGTGGCCCCACGGAACAGCTCCAGCTCCGCGCGTGTGGGCCTCCTGCCCGCGATGGGTTCCGGTGACCGGTTCGGCACGTTGCTCAGGTTGGCACGTTCCCGACAGGGACGAGCTCCCGCCTCGATGGGTCAGCGGCGCCCGAGACGGGTCACGAGGGCATCTTGTGGCGCGTGGCGATGTGCTCGGGGCGAGGGGCCGGAGCCGCGAACGGCGAGGTGAGCTTGTTCTCCACGCTGTTGTAGACCACGAAGACGTTGCGACGCGGGAACGGCGTGATGTTGCTCGACGAGCCGTGCATGAGGTTGCTCTCGAAGAACACGGCCGAACCGGCAGTTCCGGTGCACTGCTCTATGCGCCCTCGGCGGCACAGCTCCGAGAGGCTCTCGTCGTCGGGGATCCCGTACTGCTGGCGCCGCAAGGACTGCTCGTGGTGGCGGTCGGGGGTCTCGCCCACGCAGGGGACGAACCATCTGTGGGATCCTGCGATCGCGAGCAGCGGACCGTTCCAGGGGTGGTTGTCGCTCAGGCTCACCGAGCAGCTGAGGGCCCGCATGCGGGGCATGCCGTCCTCGGCGTGCCAGGTCTCGAAGTCGGAGTGCCAGTAGAACTCCTTGCCCCGGAAACCGGGCTTCAGGTTCACGCGGCTCTGGTGCACGTAGACGTCCGAACCCAGGATCTGACGGGCCACGTCCTTCAGCCTCTCGTCGTTGGCGAGCTCGGCCAGCAGCCCGGCACCCTCGTGGACGGCGAACACCGAACGGACCTCGAGCGAGTCGGGCTCGATGATCACCTCCGGGCGCCCGCTGCCCTCCTCGCTCCGGGCCAGCTCGTCCAGCTCGTCGTTGAGGGCCTTCACCTCCTGGGGGGCGAGCAGGCCCGGAGCCACCAGGAACCCGTCGTCCTCGTACGACGCCACCAGGTCGGGGTCGAGGGGACCCGGCTCATCGCCGTAGACGACCGGGTCGAGCCGCTCGGTCATCTCCTCTCGCTGCGGGAGCCTCGTGGGATAGACGTCGGCGAGGCGCTCCTCGGTCACGGGCGCGTCCACGTCAACCACCCCCTTCCGGCGCCGGGTAGCCGCCGTGCTCGTCGTGGACCTCCGTGCCGACGCACGCCGGGTTGAACACGCACACCATGCGCATACGGGTCCTCGACCTCAGCACGTGGCGGTCGTTGTGGTTCAGCGCGTACACGGTCCCCGGCCCGATCTCGTGCACCTCCCCCGTGCCCAGGTCCTCCAGCGTGCCCTCGCCCTCGGTGCAGTACACCGCCTCCAGGTGGTTCCGGTACCACATCCGTGTCTCCGTGCCGGCTTCGATGATCGTCTCGTGCAACGAGAAGCCCATCCCGTCGTCGGCCACCAGGAGGCGCACCGAGCTCCAGGTGGGGGCGTGCACCTCGCGCTCGGTGCCCCGAACGTCGTCGAGGGAGCGCACGATCATCGGGAGCCCACCTGCGGCTCGGCAGCAGCCAGGCCCTCACAGGACACGAGCTGGTCACCCAGCTGCTCCACGGCGGCCTCGGCCGCTTCGCTCACTATGTCGAGCGCCCGGTCGACCTGCTCGTCGGAGACCGTCAGCGGAGGGAGGAACTTCACCACGTCGTCGGTCGGTCCCGCCGTCTCGATCACCAGACCACGGTCGAAGGCCAGTTCGGTGACGGCAGCCGCCACGTCGGGTCCGGTCGCCTGGATCCCCTGGAGCAGGCCCCGCCCCCTGGCGTGGTCGAACAGCCCGTCGTGCTCGGCGGTGATCGCGTCGAGTCCTGTCCGCAGGTGCTCCGACCGCTTCTGGACGTCCACGGACAGGTCGTCGTTCGTCCAGAACAGCTCGAGGGCCGCCGTAGCGGTGACGAACGCTGCGTTGTTGCCCCGGAACGTGCCGTTGTGCTCGCCCGGCGCCCACACGTCGAGCTCTCGCTTGAACAGCGTGAGGGCCATCGGCAGGCCGAAGCCGGAGAGGGACTTGGAGAGGCAGACGATGTCGGGGTCGATCCCCATCTCCTCCCACGAGAAGAAGGCCCCGGTGCGGCCGCAGCCCACCTGGATGTCGTCGACGATGAGGAGCATCCCGTGGGAGCGGCACAGCTGCTCGAGGCTCTGGAGCCAAGCTGCGCTCGCCACGTTGATCCCGCCCTCTGCCTGCACGGTCTCGACGATCACCGCTGCGGGGAGCTCCATGCCCGACCCCTCGCCGATCAGGTACGCCTCGAAGTAGTCGAGTGTGTCGGCGTCAGGGCCCAGGAAGCCCTCGAAGGGCATCGAGGTCGCCATGGTCAGCGGCACTCCTGCGCCCTGGCGCTTCATGGAGTTGCCCGTGACGGCCAGAGATCCCAGCGTCATTCCGTGGAACGCGTTGGTGAAGCCCACCACGCGGTCGCGCCCGGTGACCTTCCTCGCCAGCTTGAGAGCCGCCTCGACGGCGTTCGTCCCGGTGGGACCGGGGAACTGGATCTTGTAGTCGAGGCCCCTCGGTTCGAGCACCACCTCCTCGAAGCGCTCCAGGAACGTGCGCTTGGCGGTGGTCGCCATGTCGAGACCGTGGACTATCCCCCCGCTCGCCAGGTAGTCGACCAGGCGCTCGCGCAGCACGGGGTGGTTGTGCCCGTAGTTGAGGGCGCCGGCTCCTGCGAAGAAGTCGAGGTGCTCCCTGCCGCTCTCATCCGTGAGGGTGCAGCCCTCGGCCCGGTCGAACACGACGGGCCACGACCGGCAGTAGCCGCGCACCTCTGACTCGAGTCGTTCGAAGATCTCCACTGGTGAACCACATCCTCTAAGTTGGTGTCAACGTCTCGTCGCGAGTGGCCCGATGCGATACCGGACCTCCTCCTCGTGCGCGGCAGGGAAGAGCTCCGCTGGGTATGCCACGGCCAGCTCAGCCGCAACGCCGTGGCGGGCTGCGAACGAGGTGAACAGGGCGATCGAGGCTTGGTTCGACGGGGTGACCGTCGCCTCCAGCACGCTCGCACCGAGGCGGGCCACGAGCTCGTCGAGGAGCAGGCTCGCCAAGCCACGACCCCTCATCGCCCGTGCCACGGCTATCTGCCACACGAACACGACCTCGGGCTTCGCCGGCGACCTGAAGGCGATGACGAAGCCTCCGAGCTGCCCGTCGCCGTCGGTGGCGACCAGGCTGGAGGAGGCGAAGTGGTCCGCCCACATCACGTACGCGTAGGGCGAGTTGAGGTCGAGACCTGCATCGCCCGCCATCGCCCAGAGGCCGGCCCCGTCGGTCGGACGGGGCTCCCGGAACCGGATCTCGGAGCGGTTCGGTGGCTTCCTCGTGTGCTGACTGGAACCAAGCACGACTCGACCGACCCTATACGCCTCGTCGCGCCACGAAGGGCGATCGGGACCAATTGCACCTCTCACCAGCGGTGATCCAACCGGCTCGTGGTGATCGTCGGAGCCACATGGTTGACCGCCTCCTGCACGACGGACTCGGGAGTCCTATCGTGCGAACCATGACCGCCTCGACGAGCCTGACGACGAGCCCCGCCCCACGATCGGCCAAGGTCCCTGCCGCTGAGAGCGGCAGGGACGCCGCCGGCGGGACCAGACCCGTGGACCTGGAGATCCGGTACGCCGTGGGCGTGAGCTCGCTGGGCTCGGTGCTCGTGGCTGCCACGGATTTGGGGGTGTGCGCCATCCAGCTGGGAGACACGCCGACCGAGCTCGTGAGGGCGCTCCAGATCAGGTTCCCGCGCGCCCAGCTCACGGCGACCGACGCCGGGCTCGAGTCGACGGTCGCGGCCGTGGTCGGGCTGGTGGAGGACCCCGGGGGCGACCTGTCGCTGCCGCTCGACGTGCGCGGGACGAGCTTCCAGCGCAAGGTGTGGAAGGCGCTGCGCGAGATCCCCCCCGGCACGACCGCCACCTACGCCCAGGTCGCCTACCGGATCGGATCGCCCAGCGCCGTGCGCGCCGTGGCGGGTGCCTGCGCAGCGAACCGCCTTGCCGTGCTCATCCCCTGCCACCGGGTGGTGCGCACCGATGGAGCCCTGTCGGGCTACGCGTGGGGCGCTGAGCGCAAGCGGGCCCTGCTCGAGCGAGAAGGGGCCCTCTCCGGGCACCGCGAGGAGCCTTGATGGCAGACGAGGCCGGGGGCTTCCACCTGGAGGGCAACTTCGCCCCGGTCTCCGAGGAGGTGACGGCCTTCGACCTGCCGGTGCAGGGCCGCATCCCCCAAGAGCTGAGCGGCTGCTACATCCGCAACGGCCCCAACCCCCGCTCGGGTTGGTCCCAACACTGGTTCCTGGGCGACGGGATGCTCCACGGCGTGGAGCTGGGCGACGGAGCCGCTCGCTGGTACCGCAACCGCTGGGTGCGCACCAAGCAGTTCTCAGGCGAGGGCGAGCTGGTGCGACCCGATGGCACGATCGACCTCTCCGTGGGCGCGGCCAACACCCACGTGGTGCCGCACGCCGGCAGGAGGTTCGCACTCGTCGAGACGAGCTTCCCCACCGAGATCGACGGTGAGCTGGGCACGACGGGCCCCTACGACTTCTCGGGGAAGCTGGGCAGCTCGATGACCGCCCACCCGAAGCTCTGCCCCACCACCGGCGAGATGCACTTCTTCGGCTACTCCTTCTTCCCTCCGTACCTCACGTACCACGTGGCCGACGCCTCCGGCGCCCTGGTGCACAGCGAGGCGATCGAGGTCGCCGGTGCGACGATGATCCACGACTTCAACCTCACGTCCACCCGGGTGGTGTTCATGGACCTGCCCGTGGTGTTCGACCTGGAGCTGGCCATGGCGGGGACCATGCCCTTCCGCTGGGACCCCTCGTACGGAGCCCGGCTCAGCGTGCTCCCCCGGATGGGCGCGAACGAACAGATCACCTGGTACGAGATCGACCCCTGCTACGTGTTCCACCCGGCCAACGCCTTCGACGACGGCGACGCCATCGTGATCGACGTCGCCCTCTACCAGCAGCTGTGGGCCGATGGGCCCGACGCATTCGATCCCTCGTTCCCGTGGCGCTGGCGCATCGACCCGAGCGCCGGCAAGGTGACCTCCGAGCAGCTCGACGACCGCAACGTGGAGTTCCCCCGGGTGGATCCCCGCCGGGTCGGACTGCCCTTCCGCTACCACTACGACGTGCAGACCGACGTCTCCGATGGCCTGACCATCGAGGGCCTGGTGAAGTTCGATCGGGAGACGGGTGCAGCTGACGTGCACCGCTTCGATGCGGGCCGGATGCCCGGCGAGGCGGTGTTCGTGCCATCGGCCGACGGTCGTGCCGAGGACGACGGCTGGCTTCTGACCTACGTGTACGACCAGGCGCGCGACGCCAGCGACTTCGTGGTGCTCGATGCCCGTGACCTGGCCGAGCCCCCACTGGCGGTGGTCCCGCTCCCCCAGCGCGTCCCGTTCGGCTTCCACGGCAGCTGGTTCCCAACCGCCTGAGGTGTGCTCGTGCCACCCCTCGGCGGGCCCGGGGGGTGGCAGCTAGCGTTCGAGCCGTGGGACTTCCCGATCCGGGTGCTGGGCGAACCGCTGTCGTCACCGGTGCGTCGTCGGGCATCGGCGCCGAGATCGCCAGGGAGCTGGCTCGCCGAGGTCACGGGGTCACACTCGTCGCCCGCAGGAGGGAGCGGCTGGAGGGTCTGGCCGAAGAGCTCACCGGTCTCGGCGTGCGGGCAGAGGTGCTTCCGGCCGACCTGTGCGACAGCGACGCCAGAGCCGGCCTGCTCGATCGGGTCACCGATCTGGGCCTTGCGCCCGAGATCCTGGTGAACAACGCAGGGCTCTCCACGGTGGGCCCGGTGGCTCGCTCCGACCCGGGTTCCGAGGTGAGGATGGTAGAGCTCGACGTGGTGGCGGTCGCCGATCTCTGCAGCCGCTTCCTGCCGGGCATGGTCGACCGTGAGCGGGGCGCGGTCCTCAACGTGGCGTCCACGGCAGCGTTCCAGCCCATGCCGGGCCAGGCCGGCTACGCCGCTGCCAAGTCGTTCGTGCTCTCGTACACACGGGCGCTGCGTGGGGAGCTCCAAGGCTCGGCCGTGTCGGTGACGGCTCTCTGCCCAGGACCCGTGAAGACCGAGTTCGCCGAGGTCGCGGGGTTCGCGCAGGGCAAGTTCGAGAGCAGCCTGCCCGGCGTGATGTTCGAGAGCCCCGAAGCCGTCGCCCGCGCAGGCGTCGACGGCCTCGCCCGAGGCCAAGCCGTGGTCATCCCCGGCCTGGCGAACCGGATCGGCGCGACCCTGGCCTCCCTCTCCCCCAAGTCGCTCCTGGTCTCGATCCTCGCCAACCGCCACCCAGGCCTGCGCCCCTGACATCCACGGCGCTGGGACCCATCGCAGACCCCTTGGCGACGAGCGCACCTGCGCTGCAGGCGTCGTAGGAATCGCTATCGCTGGGCCGACCGTCGAGGCAGCTGCCGACGAAGAGGGCCGTCAGGCGTTGGGGTGGTGGGCCTTCCAGGCTTCGAGCCAGGCCTTGACGACGGGGGCGAAGTCGGCGGGGTTGTAGACGTCCTCCTCCTCGGAGAAGAGGCCGTCGCCGGCGTAGACGAGGCGGGTCCAGTTGGCCCCCTGGTAGATCTCGCCATCGCCGGGGTCGACGAAGCGGTTCTCCACCTGGCCGATCACCCAGCCGCGCTCCTCGTCGATGACGTACCAGTCCCAGGGGAACTCCCGCATGTGGTCGAAGGGCCACACCGTCATCGTCTCGGTCACCCAGGCGAGCACCTCGTCGCGCCCGTTGAACTCGCCGTAGTGGTGCTCGACGTAGCGCACGTCGGGTGTGAACCGCTCGACCCATGGCCGCCAGTCCCCTGTCGCCCCGGCTCGATCGGCGGCCTGGTTGAACCGCTTGAAGGCCTCCTCGATCTCCGCCCTGTCGTGGGCCATCGCCCTACCCCCTTCGTCCGAGGTCTCGATCGTAGATCGAAGGGCCGCTTCGACGGCGGCCCCCACGTACCAGCGCGGTTGACGGCATCAGCCAGGTCGGACCTGTGAAAGCGAAGGAGGCCGGGGCGTGAGCCCCGGCCTCCTTCGCTCGGGCCCTTGGGCCCTGTGTCATGTGTCTGTGGCTACAGCTCGGTGGGGATCA